>NZ_AP022598.1:4533147-4835356 GCF_010725485.1 Mycolicibacterium parafortuitum
TTCCATACCGGCGACCTGGGCTGGTTCGACGACGACGGATTCCTGTGGCTCGACGGGCGGGTCTCCGACATGATCAATCGCGGCGGTCTGAAGGTGTTCCCGGGCACCGTCGAAGATGTGCTGATGGGTGCCGACGGCGTCCTGGAAGCAGCGGTCGTCGGCGTGCCCGATGACCGCCTCGGCGAGGTGCCGTGGGCCTTCGTGGTCCGCAAGGACGAGGCAGTCACCGAACAGGGGCTGATCCAGTGGTGCCGCGACCGGCTGACGCCCTACCGGGTGCCGGTGCGCGTGGTCTTCGTCGAACGGTTGCCCCGCAACGACGTCGGGAAAGTGGTCAAGCGGGAGTTGACCACCCTCGCCGGAACAGATGCGATGCGACCGTGATCAGCCGCCCGCCCGCGCCGTCGTCGTAGCCGAGGGTGCGCGTCGCGAGGGTGCCCGCGGCGGATCTCTGGTCCCCGACCACCTCGGACACGTACCGGAACGGGCCGGTCTTGCCGCGTGCGAGGAACATGACGTGCGACGAGACGCCGGTGATCGCGTCGCTACCCGCCGCCTCGGTCGCGATTCCCCTGGCAGCCGCCTCGAGCACGACGAACTGCGGTCCGATGTGCAGCGCCGCATCAGGTGATGCGACATCGACGGTCAACTCGGGCAGCGACCACGTCCGCTCGTCGACCCGAGCTCCTCCGAACACCTGCCACAACGGCGGCAGGTCGGGGGAATCCACCACCACGATCGGCTCGACCACCATCTTTCCCAGACCCTCGGGGGGGACACCGATCGAGACGCCCTGGCCCTCGGTCAGTGCCAGCACCCGGTCAGGGTGATCGGCGTCCACGATCAGCGAACGGCTGTAGGACATCCGCTGCCCCCGCTTGAGATCCTCCGTGCGGACCTCGAACCGACGCACATCGACGCCTGGATCGATGATCTGGCACGAGTGAACCACCGGATTGGGCACCGCTTCCATGTCGGTGATCAGGCCCCCCTCCGGGGACGCGATACCGTAGACGGCAAACAGGATGCCTCCCGTGCCGTCGCGCATGTCGTGGCGGACCGCGACGGTGTCGTCGGCCGGTCCGACGTTCATCGAGCCATGGTTGCGTCCGATATAGCGGTAGCTCAGCAGCCCGCCCCAGCGCCGCTCAAGTTCCGCGGCGTAGGCAGCCGGGTCGTCGGTGAGTTCCCTGATATCCCGGAGCACGCTGTCGGCCCACCTTCCCGCATCGCGTGAGAACAACTGTTCTCATATCAGGAGAACGATGCTATCGCGGCGAGAATGCGCGTGCGCAGGTTACGAATACAGCCACCTGGACCGGCTCGAAGGTTGACATGCAAGCAGGCACTTGCCTATTGTCGGCGACGTGGAGCACGCCGTATCGGCCGATGTCTTCAGGGCACTTGCCGACCCGACCCGCCGCACCATCCTCGACGAACTGACCGACCGTGACGGGCAGACCCTGTTCGAGATCTGTGCGCGCCTGACCACCAAGCACGGCATCAGCTCATCGCGCCAGGCGACCTCGCAGCATCTCGGTGTGCTCGAAGACGCCGGGCTGATCCGGAGCCGACGCGAAGGCCGGTACAAGTTCCACTACCTCGACACCGCGCCGCTGCTCGAGATCGCCGACCGCTGGTTGCAGCCCGGTGCGCAGAAGGAAGGATCGGCATGAAAATCAAGTACACCAGCGTGATGGTCGACGACCAGGAGAAGGCGCTGCGGTTCTACACCGACGTCCTCGGATTTCTCGTCAAACACGACGTTCCGATGGGAGACGCCCGATGGATCACCGTCGTGTCGCCCGAGAACCCGGCCGGCACCGAACTGGTGCTCGAACCCGACGCGCATCCGGCCGTGCGGCCGTTCAAGGACGCCCTGGTCGCCGACGGCATTCCGTTCACGGCGTTCGTCGTCGGCGACGTGCGCGCGGAGTACGAGCGGCTGCGCGGCCTCGGCGTCACTTTCACCCAGGAACCCACCGATATGGGCCCGGTGACCACCGCCGTCCTCGACGACACCTGCGGCAACCTGATCCAGATCCAAAGCGCCACGCGCTAGCCGCGCCAGCGACGTGGATTACTGACCGGCATGTGCGCGTTCCTGTCGATGGAAACCCGACTGTCCAGGAGCGAACATGCCTGAAACCAAGATCACCGCCATCTACGACAACCCGCTCGATCCCGCCGCGTTCGAATCGGCCTATGAATCAGAGCAACTGGAAGCGGCCCGTCGCATTCCGGGGCACATCCGCCTGGAAGCTTCGAAGGTCTGGCCGAAGGAGGATGGGAGCCCGACGCCTGCGTACCGCATGATCGACCTGTACTTCACGGATTACGACGCGGCAAGCGCGGCCGTGCAGACCCCGGAGGCCGGCGCCTTCTTCGAGGCGCTCGGCCGGCTGTCCACCGGCGGTGTGCGAGTGCTGTTCTCGGAGATCGAGACCACCGCGGGCTGAAGACACCGCGCGACCGTCAGAGGACCTTGGACAGAAATTCCTGCAGTCTGGGGTGTTTCGGGTTGTCGAAGATCTCGGCCGGCGTCCCCTCCTCGACGATGTGACCGTCTGCCATGAAGATCACCCGGGACGCGACCTCCCGGGCGAATCCCATCTCGTGGGTCACCACCACCATGGTCATCCCGGCAACGGCCAGCGCGCGTAACACCTCCAGCACATCGCCCACCATCTCCGGGTCGAGCGCGCTGGTGGCCTCGTCGAACAGCATGATCGACGGATTCATCGCCAGCGCCCTGGCGATCGCGACGCGCTGCTTCTGACCACCCGAGAGTGTCGACGGTTTCACGTCCGCCTTCTCGGCCAGCCCGACCTGCGCGAGCAGGTCGCGTGCCTTCTTCTCGGCGTCCGCCCTCGTCATCTTCTTGGTGAGCAGCGGTGCGAGGGTGATGTTCTCCAGCACCGTCATGTGCGGGAACAGGTTGAAGTGCTGGAACACCATGCCGATGTGCTGGCGCACCTTGTCGAGGTCGACCTTCGGGTCGGTGAGGTCGAAATCGTCGATGACGACCCTGCCGCCGGTGATGTCCTCCAGCTTGTTCAAACACCGCAGCAACGTCGACTTCCCCGACCCCGACGGACCGATGACACAGACCACCTCGCCGTGGGTGACGGTGGTGTCGATACCGTCGAGCACAACCAGATCACCGAATGATTTCTTCAGACCTTCGATCCGGATCTTCACCGTGCCGGGGGGCTCGGCGGCCACGGCTTCGGGTATCAGTTCACTCATTTGACGAGCCGCCTCTCCAGCCGGTCGGACAGTTTGGTCAGCGCCATGATGACGACGAAGTAGATGACGCCGACGATCAACCACATCTCGAACGCCTTGTAGTTGCCGGCGATGATGATGCGACCGCTCTGGGTCAACTCGGCGATGCCGAGCACCGACAGGATCGAGGTGTCCTTGAGGGTGATGACGAACTGGTTGATGTACGACGGGATCATCGTTCGTACCGCCTGCGGCAGAATGACTTTGCGCATGGTTGGCAGGTAACCGATACCCAGGCTGCGGGCGGCTTCCATCTGCCCCTTGTCGACCGACAGGATGCCGCCGCGGACGATCTCGGTCATGTAGGCGCCCGCGTTGAGGGACAGCGTGATGATGCCCGCGGTCACCGCCGACATCTGGAACCCGAACGTCGCCGGAATGCCGAAGTAGATGAAGAACGCCTGCACCAGAAGCGGTGTACCGCGGAAGATGTCGACGAAGGTGGTGCCGATGGCCCGTAGCCAGATCGACCGGGACACCCTGGCCAGCCCGAAGATGACACCGAGGATCAGCGCGAAGAAGATCGAGACGACAGTCAGGATGATCGTCATCTTCAAGCCGGCCAGCAGCATCGGGCTCGTGCTCTTGATCAGACCGAAGAAGGAGTCGTCGCCGGTCGCCGCGTCCTCGCCGAGATAGGTCTGCAGGATCTCGTCGTAGCGGCCCTGCGCCTTCAGGTTCTCCAGACCGGCGTTGAACTTCTGCAACAGTTCGGCATTGCGGCCCTTGTTGACCGCGAACCCGTATCCGGTCGGATCTTCCTTCGGTGTCACGGTTTTGAACCCGTTGCCCTGCGCTATGCCGTACAACAGCACCGGGTAGTCCTCGAAGACCGCCACCGAGTTCCCGGTCTTCACCTCGTCGAACATCGTCGAGGAGTCGGCGAACGACACGACTTCGAAGCCGTACTGGTCTTTGATCGAGTTCGCGAAATCCGAACCCTGGGTGCCGTTCTTGACCGATACCCGCTTACCGCGAAGGTCCTCGTAGGACTTGATGTCCTCGTTGTCTTCGAGCACCGCCATCTGAATACCGGATTCGAAGTACGGTTCGGAGAAGTCGAAGACCTTCCTGCGCTCATCGGTGATCGACATACCGGCGATGACGCCATCGACCTGATTGGCCTGTACGGCCTGCAGCGCGGCGTCGAAGCCGAGCGGCTTGATGTCGACGTTGAAGCCCTGATCCTCGGCGATCGCCCGGATCAGATCCATGTCGATGCCGACGAAGTCGCCACTGGCATTCTGGAATTCGAACGGCGCAAACGTGGTATCGGTGGCGACGGTGTAGGTTTCGCCTTCCGCGGTGGCCGTGGCCGGCAGTGCCAGGGCGGCCCCGAACAGTCCGACGAGGATGGCGGCGATCAGTATTCGCAGCCTGCCCGTCCGGCACATCGGCGATTGGGGGCTCCGGGCCGACAACCCTTCGGTTCCCATGTTGGCCTCCTGATCCGTCGGTGTCTGCCACGCTAGAACCTATCGCCGCCGTGTGGCCTTCGGGCGATCTCAACCAATCTGCGTGTCGGCGCCGAGATCACCGGCACGATCCAACGGCACGGTTGGCCGCAGAGCCAGTTTGCCGTGGGCGCGCGGTGAAGGCCGCGAAGAAGCGTTTGCGCAGTATGACAATGCCACGCCCGCGAAGCTCGACCACCGCCACGGATAGCCCCACCAGCCTGCGACGCCTCCGGCCGGCTCGGCGAACGGCTGTTCTACACTCACGCTGTGGACGTCAATGGAACAAGCGCAATTGTCACCGGCGGTGCCTCGGGCATCGGCGCCGCGACCGCCCGACTGCTGGCATCCCAGGGTGCCCGCGTCGTCATCGCCGATCTGCAGGCGGAACGCGGTCAGGAACTCGCACACGAGATCGGCGGCGTGTACGTCAGCGTCGACGTGACCGATACCTCCCAGATCGAAGACGCCGTGAACACCGCCGCCGATCTCGGGCCGCTCCGTTCGCTCGTCAACTCGGCCGGAATCGGTTGGGCGCAGCGCACGATCGGTAAGGACGGCGAGTTCGCCTCGGCGCACAACCTGGACGCGTACAAGAAGGTGCTCGCGATCAACCTGGTCGGAACCTTCGACTGCATCCGTCTGGCGGCCACCGCGATGAGCCGGCTCGACCTCACCGAGTCCGGCGAGCGCGGCGCGATCGTCAACATGACCAGCGTGGCGGCCTTCGATGGCCAGATCGGCCAGGCCGCGTACTCGTCGTCCAAGGGTGGCGTCGTCGGCCTGACCCTGCCGGTGGCCCGCGATCTCGCCGCCGTCGGGATCCGCGTGAACACCGTCGCACCGGGCCTGATCGACACACCGATCTACGGCGAAGGACCCGACTCGGAGGCGTTCAAAGCCAAGCTCGGCGAGTCGGTTCTCTACCCGCGCCGTCTCGGCAAGCCTGAGGAACTGGCTTCGATGGTGGTCGAGCTGATCACCAACTCGTATATGAACGCCGAAGTCGTCCGCGTCGACGGTGGCATCCGGATGCCCCCCAAGTAACAGTCATCCCGCAGGCCCGGCCGTCTCTCAGACGGCCGGGCCTTTGCTTTTCGGGCCAGTCACGACGTCCGGGTGTGATCCTGCAGGCCGTCCGACCGTCAGGAGTCGGACGGGCAGTCGATCGACACCGTTGCGACGGGCTTCGTCGCCGAGTTGACCCCGGACACGGTGCACATCCCCAGTGGCAGGTTCGCCGGTTCGCCGTCCACCCAATTGAACTGGACGTCGTAGCCCTCGTGGGCAAGGTTCTCAATCGTCTGGGCGGGCGAAACGACGGCCTGCGGCGCGGGGTCGGCGTGGGCGAACGGAGCAAAGGCCAGCATGGCGGCCGGTCCCGCCATCGACATTGCGGTGATGATCCCTCGGGTGCGCGTCATGGCGGTCCTCTCGCTCGGCCAGGTGACCGTTTCGACGGTATCGCCGAGCGCCGGCGGATTCGCTTCGCGATCTCTGCAGATTCGCTGTGACCTTCCTGGGCGAGCGGTGACATACCCCGGCAGCGACGGTGTTCTGGTCACCCTGAGCGCAAAGGTGGTCCACTCCGGGGCGGTGCCGGTCTACTTGTGCCGATCCGTGCTCGTCGGCATAACTTCCCGGAGGCCCTTTTTCATGTTCCGCCACCTCGTGCGCACCGCCCTGACACTCGCTGTCCTCGGTACGGCCGTCGCCTGCGGTAGCGGAGACGACGGTTCCGGCGGCTACACGCTGCGCATCGGTGCCACCTCACCGACCGGCACCCCGGCCGGCTCGCTCGGATGGGGTGACAAGCAAGGCATCCTCGCCGACGAACTCAAGAAGGCCGGAGTCGACAAGATCGAGTACTCGTTCTTCCAGTCCGGTAGTGACGTCGCATCGGCCCTGATCGCGGGCGCCGTCGACGTCGCGGCAATCGGCGACAACCCCGGCCTGCGCACACGCAGCAAGAATCCCGACGTGGTCCTGCTCAGCCTCGACTCGATCAACGGTGACGCGTGGCTGGTAGGCGCCAAAGGGGGACCGACGGACATCCAGGGGCTGGTCGGCAAATCGGTGACCGCACCGCAGGGCACCATCCGCGACAGGGCGGCCAGGCAGCTCATCGACGCTGCCGGACTGGCCGGCAAGATCCAGGTGCGCGATGTCCCGACCCCCGAATCGATCGCCGGCCTCAGCTCCGGCCAGATCGACGCCACGGTCGTGACCGGGGCCAGTGCGATCGAGTTGGCGCACAAGGGCTTCCCCATCATCGACAGCCTGGGCCGACACGGCATGGGCAGTACAGGCACCAACATCGCGCTGACCCCCTTCCTCGACGAGCACCCCGGATTCGCCGATGCATGGCGCTCGGCGGTCACCGCCGTCAACCGGGACATCCAGGACAACTTCGACGCGTACGCCCAGTGGGTCGCCCAAACCGACGGCACCGAGCTCGAATTCGTCAAGGAATCCACCCGGCCCGACGAGTTCAACACCGAACCGTTCCCGACCGAAGGAGTCGACCAGCTGCAGGCCGCCTACGATTTCCTGGCGGCCGACGGGTCCCTGGAGAATTCGTTCGACGTGCGCGAGTGGGCCGGAGCCACGTCGTGACCGCGATCGCCGCGCAGCGACGTCCCGTGGCCCCCGCCGCCCCGGAGCTCGTCGACGTCGTCGCCAAAAGCGGCCGCAGCCGCGGACTCTGGGCCCGGATCCCGCGCCCGGTGCGCCGCATGGTCAGCCCGGTGCTGATCCTGGCCGCGTGGGGCATCGGCTCGGCCACCGGGTTGCTCAACGAGGACCTGTTCCCGCCGCCGTCGGACGTGGCGGTCACCGCGTGGCGTCTGCTGACCGACGGTCAGCTGGCGCTGCACGTGGGTACCTCGACCGCCCGGGTGTTGATCGGCACCGTCCTGGGGATCACGCTGGGCGTGGTGCTGGCGGTCCTCGCCGGGTTGACCCGCACCGGTGAGGACCTCCTGGATTGGAGCATGCAGATCCTCAAGGCCGTCCCGAACTTCGCGCTGACCCCGCTGCTCATCATCTGGATGGGTATCGGCGAGGGACCCAAGATCGTGCTGATCACCCTCGGCGTCGCGATCGCGATCTACATCAACACCTATTCCGGCATCCGCGGTGTGGACCAGCAGCTGGTGGAGATGGCGCAGACATTGGAGGCGCGGCGCTTTACGCTGATCACCCAGGTGATCCTGCCCGGCGCGATGCCGAACTTCCTGATCGGCCTGCGCCTCGGACTGTCCAGCGCGTGGCTGAGCCTGATCTTCGCCGAGATGATCAACACCACCGAGGGAATCGGATTCCTGATGTCCCGCGCCCAGACCAATCTGCAGTTCGACGTCTCGCTGCTGGTGATCGTCATCTACGCGGTGCTCGGGCTCGCCTCCTATGCGTTGGTCCGGCTGCTGGAGCGGGTTCTGCTGTCGTGGCGCAACGGTTTTGCCGGATTCGAGGCAACGGTATGAGTGCCGCGGTGGTCTCGGTCCGCGGCCTGCGTCGCTCGTTCGGCGCCCAGCAGGTCCTCGACGATCTCGACCTGCACATCGCCGACGGCGAGTTCGTCGCGATGCTGGGCCGTTCCGGTTCCGGCAAGAGCACGCTGCTGCGCATCCTCGCCGGTCTCGACGGCCAGGCCGAGGGGTCGGTGATCGTGCCGCGCTCGCGTGCGGTCGTCTTCCAGAATCCACGCCTGTTGCCCTGGCGCCGCGCGCTGGCCAACGTCACGTTCGCGCTGCCCGACGGCGGGCCGGATGCCCCGGGCCGGGCCGCCCGCGGGCAGGCGGCGCTCGAGGAGGTCGGGCTCGCCGACAAGGCCCGCGCGTGGCCGCTGTCGCTGTCAGGCGGTGAGGCCCAACGTGTTTCGCTGGCCCGTGCGCTGGTGCGCGAACCCGACCTGTTGTTGCTGGATGAGCCGTTCGGGGCGCTCGACGCGTTGACCCGGCTCAAGATGTATCGCCTGCTCCACGATCTGTGGTCGCGCAGGCATATGGCGGTCCTGCACGTCACCCACGACGTCGACGAGGCAATCCTGCTCGCCGACCGGGTGGTAGTGCTGTCCGACGGCAAGGTGTCGCTGAACCGCGACGTCGATCTACCGTTCCCGCGCAGCCGCGGCGACGACGGATTCGACGAGCTGCGCCGCATTCTGCTGGCCGAACTGGGGGTGCAGGAGGAGGTCGGGCATGACCGGAGCCGGTGACGTCGACACACAGCACACAGACGTCCTGGTGCTCGGCGGCGGCCCGGCAGCCACCTGGGCCGCGATCGCGGCCGCCGAGACGGGCAGCCGGGTCACGTTGGTGGACAAAGGTTATTGCGGCACCAGCGGGGCCACCGCCGCCGGCGGCAACAACCTGTGGTTGATCCCACCCGGCCGGCGCCGCGACGAGTCGATGCGCGAGCGAGAGGCCGCCGCAGGCGGTCTGACCGACGCCGACTGGATGGCGCGGGTGCTGTCCGCGTCATGGGATCGCGTCGAACAGCTCGCGTCGTGGGGATATCCATTCCCGGTCGATGACGACGGGCGCCAGCTACGCAGCAGCCTGCAGGGCCCTGAGTACATGCGCCGGATGCGCCGCAAGGCCCACCGCAGCGGGGTACGGATTCTCGACCACCACCCGGCCACCGCGCTGACCACCGACGGCGACGGAGTCGTCAACGGCGCCACCGGGATCGCCCGTCAGGACGGCGGGCGGCCGTGGCGCATCGCGGCGGGCGCGGTGGTTCTCGCCACCGGTGGCACCGCGTTCCTGTCCGGGTCGTTCGGCACCAACGTCGACACCGGTGACGGGCTCCTGATGGCCGCCGAGGTCGGAGCTCACCTGTCCGGCATGGAGTTCAGCACCGCCTACGCGTTGGCGCCGGAATGGGGCACCCATACCAAGGGCCGCATGCTGCAGTGGGCCAGTTTCTACGACGAGCAGGGCCGGCCGTTTCCGACCGAGCGCGGGCTGGCCGGACGCCAGGACGCGCAACGGGCCCTGGCTCAGGGCAAACGGGTGTTCGCGCGGCTGGATCGCGCCCCCGAGCACATCCGGCAGACGATGCGCGACGCGCAGCCGAACTACTTCCTGCCGCTGGACAAGGCGGGCATCGACCCGTTCGTGACGGCCTATCCGCTGCGGATGGTCTACGAGGGCTCAGTGCGCGGCACCGGCGGTCTGCGGCTCACCGGCGCCGACTGCGCCACCACCGTGCCCGGGTTGTTCGCCGCCGGCGACGCGGCCACCCGCGAGCTGATCACCGGGGCGATCAGCGGCGGCGGCAGCCACAACGGCTCGTGGGCCATCGCGTCCGGTTCCTTGGCCGGGCGTGGCGCCGCCGAGTACAGCCGGCGCCGGGAGACCGGCGGTGAGCTCGTCGAGCACGACCGACTCGGCCTGCGACCCGGACCCCACGGCGCTCCGACCGTCGACGAGGTGGTCCGCACCGCGCAGGACCACATCCTGCCGCCGAACCGCAGCCACCGGAAATCCGGCGACCGGCTCACCGAGTCCGCGGCGGCGCTGGAGGCGCTGTGGAGGGACATCTCGGCCGGGCTCGCCCCGGTGCCGCCGCGGGATGCATACAAACCGCGACAGGCCGTCGCGCTGGTCGCCGCGGCCCGGTGGATCACCGCGGCCTCGCTGACACGCACCGAGACCCGGGGCATTCACCGTCGCGAGGACCTACCCGACCAAGACGACAGGCTTACCCACCGCATCCTGGTTGGCGGCCTCGACGACCTCTGGACTTCCCCGGACCCTGTACTGCCCCAACTGATCTCCTCGGAGGCGGTGGCGTGATCGAGATCGTCAGCACCGAAGCATGCATCGCGTGCGACGTGTGCATCAAGGTGTGCCCGACCGACGTGTTCCAGCGCGGCGAGGACGGGATCCCCGTCATCGCCCGCCAGTCGGACTGCCAGACCTGCTTCATGTGCGAGGCCTACTGCCCGGTCGATGCGCTGTACGTCTCCCCCATCTCGGCGCCCGCCGGCCCGGAGAGTCCGCACACCGACGAGGACGAGGTGTCCCGGGCCGGGTTGTTCGGCGGCTACCGCGAGCTCGTCGGATGGGGCCGCGGACGCACCTCCGGCGCGCTGCGTGACCGCAATCCGTTGCTGAAAGCGGTGCCGCCGCTGAGTGAGTCGCGGTTGCCGTCACCGGCGACGGTGGCGGGCACGCCGTGGAACCACCACGAGCAGGCGATCGACTAACCCTGGTTGCGGTTCCATTCGATCCAGCCGGTCCCGGTGCGGCCGTCGGCGGTCGTGACGCTCCCCCACGCCCGCGGGAACTGGCTGACCCGCCCCTCCGCCGAGGTGAGCAGAACCGGCGCCTGGCCACGCACGTCGATGGTCGCCGAGATGCCGCCCGGCGCGAAGTCGAGTGTCGCCGACTGCGGTAAGTCGTTGTCCGTGAACGTGGTTTGCGTCTTCACCGTGGTCAGCTCGACGAGCGGCTCCCCGGCGCGCTGCACGTAGCCCACGGACAGCGGCGGCGCTCCCGGGATCAGGATCTCGACGCCGTGGATGTGGGTGCCGTCGTCGAGGTGGAACGCGCTCCACACCCAGTCCATCCCCCACCAGTCCCGCGCGGCCCAGGAGTGGTCACGCTGGCCCGCCGAGTCGGTGAACTCGTAGCTGTGCCCGTCCGCGGTCACCGTGCCGGAGACCGTGCACGGGATCTCATAGCGCGGCGACACCCGGTACAGATAGGGCGCCCCGACGCTGGTCCAGGTCAGGTCCATCGTGAGGTCGACGGGCCGACCGGTCTCACCGCGCAGCAGCCCCGCCGGGTCGTCGTAGGCCTGACCGCGTCCGCGCAGCGTCACCCGATAGGTTTTCAGCGGTTCGGTGGCGTCCTGGGTCAGCTCGATGCCGTCCGAAACGACCCGGGTGTGATCGTCAGCCGGCGGGGCCTGGAAGTCCAGCACCGCGATCGTCGGCAGCCCGGGCCCGCACAACAGCCCGTTGATCCATGTGTGCCGCTGATTCGGGATCAGTCCCAACCGGATCCACCCACCGACGCCCTGTGCCGGGTCGACGAAGTCGAAGTACCAGCTCTCACTCCACAGCGCCTCGTCCGTGGGCTCATGCCGCCCCTCATCGTCGGCGTCGGGCCGCAACGGCTCCGGGACCGTCGGTTCGGGCAGGATGGCCAGCGCATCGGTGTCGAGGACGTGCTGGCAGTGCCGGGCGATCATCGCCATGAACATCTCGTCGCCGCGCTCGGTGCGCCCGACGAGCATCGGGGACACGATCGACATCAGGACACCGAAGAAGCTCTGGCGGCGCACCCCGTCGCGCACGTCGTCGATCGACACTGCGCAGTCCGGTCCCAGCGCCTGGTGGTAGGCCGCCAGCAGCGCGTCGTAGTGGGCGCGGCGCACCTCGATCGGCAACGATCCGCCGAGGAAGTATGCGACGTCGGTGAATGCCGGTCCCCACGTCACGGTCTGCCAGTCCACGGCCGTCAGCGGCCGGTCGGACCCGTCGTGTCCGAACAGCATGTTGTCCAGCCGGAAATCACCGTGGACCAGCCCGCGCGGGGAGCCGGCGGCATCCTCGGCGGCCATGTACGCGTCGAACGACTCCACCAGTCGCTCGCACACCTCGACGTGTTCCGGGGCGATCTGGTCCCGGTAGCGCTCGATGTAGCCGGCGTACAGCGCAGCCACCAAGCCCTGGTTGACCGGCGACTCCCGGTTGATCCAGTCCGCGCCTTCGAGCGCCTCGTTGCCCAGCAGCGGACCGTGCACCAGGCCCAGTTGGGTCATCGCCAGCTTCGCCTGTTCCGCTGTCGCGCCGTGGATCTCGTCACCGACGGTGGCCGGTGCAGCATCGGCGAGCAGCAGGTCGAACGCGCCGGTGTCAGGGTCGTAGGCGGCGTGGTGGCACGGTGCGACCGGACCGTCGAGGCCGGGGGCGATATCGGTGTAGAAGCGCACCTCGCGTTCGTAGAGCCCCATGGCCAGCCCGGTCTGGCGGCTGCTCGGTTCGGCCGCGGCGACCTTGAGCACGACCGACGCGGGACCGGTCGCACCGTCGGCGTAGCGCAGCTCGACGCGGTAGCACTCGCTCATCTGCCCGGTGCCGATGCGATCGGTGGTGAAGCTGACGACCGGCCCCTCTCCGATCACGGAGGTCAGCCATTCGGGGGTCAGATCAGCGGGGCGTTCGATCAATCGCGGAGGTGTCGTGGAGCTCACCCGGTCAAGGTATAGCAACGCCCGCGTGGCCGCGATCACAACCACCCTAAAAGTTGACTGTTGTCAGAAAATCCGGCTGACGCCGTGGTTAACGGCCGTCAACTGCGGGTAGCCTGCGACTCGGCATCTACGGAGGGCAGATGAAGGTACTGATCACCGGAGGTACGGGGTTCGTCGGCGCGTGGACGGCGAAGGCCGCCCAGGACGCCGGTCACGAGGTCCGGTTTCTTGTTCGCAACCCTGACCGGCTGACCACCAGCGCCGCCCAGATCGGCGCCGACATCAGCGACCACGTGATCGGCGACATCGCCGACAGCGAGACCACCGCTGCGGCCCTGGACGGCTGTGACGCGGTAATCCACTGCGCGGCAATGGTTTCCACCGACCCGAGTCGGGCGGACGAGATGCTGCACACCAATCTGGAGGGTGCGCGCAACATCCTCGGGGGCGCGGTACGGGCGGGGATCGATCCTGTCGTCCACGTGTCGAGCTTCACCGCGCTGTTCCGCCCCGACCTCGACGTGCTGCACGCCGACCTGCCGGTGGTGGGCGGCAGCGACGGCTACGGCAGGTCGAAGGCTGCCGTCGAGGCCTATGCGCGCGGACTGCAGGACGGCGGCGCACCGGTGAACATCACCTACCCGGGCATGGTGCTCGGGCCGCCGGCCGGTGACCAGTTCGGCGAAGCGGCCGACGGTGTCGAGGCGTCGGTGAAGATGCGCGGCGTTCCGGGCCGCGGCGCGGGCTGGGTGGTCATCGACGTCCGCGACCTCGCCGCGCTGCACGTGGCCCTGCTCGAGCCCGGCCGCGGTCCTCGCCGGTACATGGCGGGCGGGCAGCGGGTTTCGGTCTCGGAACTCGCGACGATGATCGGCACCGCCGCAGACCAGTCCATCCTGGTCTACCCCGTCCCCGATGTCGCGCTGCGCAGTGCGGGGCGACTGTTGGACGTAGTGGGCCCGTACCTGCCGTTCGAGACGCCGATCAACTCCGCGGCGATGCAGTACTACACCCAGATGCCCGAGTCCGATGACACCCCGAGCCAACGCGATTTCGGACTCACCTGGCGCGATCCCGCCGAGACGATCGCCGACACCCTCGAGGGTCTGCGGCAGGTGGGTCGGCTCTAACCGTCGGCGTGTGCCTGCCGGGTGAGGACACCGCGCAGCACCAGGTCGGCCAGCTGAGCCGCCGCGGCCTCCAGATCGGCCTCCCTGCGCACCACCACGGCGTACCACGCCGCGCCCGCGATCACGTCCATCACGGTGTCGGCGTCGACGCCCGCACGCACGGTCCCGTCGGTTTCACCGTGGCGCAGTTGCCCGGCCAACTGCCGCCGCGCCGCCGCCTCCAGCCTGTCGTCGATCAGCCTGCGCATCGCCGGTTCCAGTCGCAGATCATGTAGCAGGCCGGGAATCGCTTCCCGGGCAACAGGATCGGCGTACAGCATCAGCGCCCCGCGGCAGAGGCGGGTGATCTCCGAGGCCATGTCGTCCTCGCACGCAGAGGTCCCGGGATCGGGAAACGCGGCCTCGTGGATGAGGTGGGCCTTCGAACGCCAGCGCCGGTAGATCGCCGGTCTGCTGACCCTGGCCGTGGCAGCGATCAGGTCGATCGAGGTCGCCGAGTACCCGCGGGTGACGAGCAGTTTGCGGGTGGCCTCCAGGACGGCCTCGTCGATCGCCGGGTCGCGGCGGGAGCCGTGCCGCCGGCGAGCAGGGTCGCGCACCACGGAGAGGCCGGTGGTGTGGTTGATCAAGACCGTCCCCCGTCTGTCCCAGGATCGATACAGTGTCGCACAGTTAATTGTCGTTACAGTCAGTAATCGCCAATCGGCTGCGGAATCGACCTCGGTCATTCGGGCCGGTTGACCATGCGCAGCCGCAGTGCGTCCGCGGTGGCCGGACCCACGATGCCGTCCACCGCCAGTCCTGGTGTGCGACGCTGGAACTCACGGACCGCGGCCTCGGTCTGCGCACCGAACACCCCATCGATGCGAAGGTGACCCGCATACGCGGCGTAAGCCTGTTTCAGGCGCCGCTGCAGCTCGGCGACCTGCGGACCGGTCGACCCCCGAAACAGCAGCATGGCGCTGTGCTCACCATCCGGGACCACGCCGATCCGCACCGCGACGTCGCGTCGCAGCTCATCCATGTCGATGGCACCGGGGTCCCATTTGCCCTGGGCCCGGCCCGCGTACTCCCTGTGGCCGATGGTGCGCTCCGCGGGGTAGCCGAGACGCCGGCAGATCGCGGCGCAGGCGGCGACGAGCGCGTCGTACTGCGCATCGGGCCAGTTGCGCCGATGCGGCGCCGTCGGACTCGTCCCGGAGTTGGCGCATTCGATCCCGATTGTGTGCCAATTCCCCATGTTCGCGGGCAACCACGGATGCCTCCCGACGCCGGCATGCCAGGCGACACCGGCGGCCACGACCGTCACCGTCCCGTCGCGGGCGAGGTGCAGTTGCGACAGCGGGCCCGACAGGTCGGGCCGGCCGTCGGCGATGGACTCCGCGGTGGCGGTGTTCGACCCGGTGTGGTGCACCATGACGCCGCGGACGTCTTTGAACACCCCGTGCCCGCGGCGCCGCCAGCCCGGAAACTCGACGACGTCGATCCCCTCGGCGCGCAGAACCTCGGCCAGCCAGATCGGGTCGCCGCGCCACCCGCCGGACTTGGGCATGCGATCGCACCTCCTGGAAACCGGCCTCCGGTTTGTCCGGCGCCGGGAAGGGTAGCCGCTCCCCGTGACAGAACCTCATGAGATCACCAGCTCACCGATCGTGCGCCGGGAGACGAAGGCGTCCCGGCAGCGGGTCTGGGCGGTCTTGGCAGACGGCTGGACGTACTCCCAGTGGGTGGTGGGTAACAGTCGGATGCGCGCCGTGGACCCGGACTGGCCCGCCCCGGGAAGCACCATCCACCACTCCATCGGGGTGTGGCCGGCCCTCATCAACGACAGCACCGTCGTCGAGTCCTGCATCCCCGAACATGAGCTCGTCCTGGTCGCGAACGGTCGCCCGTTCGGCAAGGCCCGCATCACGTTGCGGCTGCACGACCTCGACGACGGCGGCTGCCTGATCGAGATGGCCGAGGTGCCTGCGTCGGCCCCGATGACATGGCTCCCCGACCGCATCGCGCTCGCCGGGGTGTTCCCGCGCAATCGCGAGACCACCTGGCGGCTGGCAGCGATCGCAGAACGCCGCACCGATGACGAGGCTTCTGTCTGACAGCGACGGCCTAGGAACGGTCCTCGGGACCGTCGACAGCCGGGGCACGGCTCGGGTCCCCCGGCGACGGTTCGGCACCCGACTGAAGTTCGCGCAGGCGGGCTTCGAGAATCTGCAGTACCGGCACCCGCGCCGCGTGGCCGGCCTCGTAGGTCAACACGGTGTTGAGCTGGTCCTCGTCGAGGGCCCGAAGCCGATGCTGCAGGTCGCCGAGCGTCAGTTGGTCGTAGTCGGTCACCGGCAGTTCAGGTTCGGTCATCGGTCCTCCTCGATGAGCCGCTCGTCGGTCGCGATCCGTGGGGCGTCAAACAGCATGACACACCAGTAGCCATCGCGGCGGGGACCAAAACCCGCGCGAGCTTGAGTGCGAGCGACGTCACCGCCGCGGTGAGCGCGACACACGGCCCGTCGAGCGGCTCAGCTGCTTGCACGACGTGCTCCCGGAAACCCTTATGCCAGCGCAGAGTTGGACCGGTCACCCGGCTGGGATTGCGAAGCGCCGATGGTGTCAAGGGCCACCACCGACACCCATCGCCGGCCCGACCTCGCGTATGTCGCACCTGCCCCTCGGCGGCGTCGCGAAGAGCGCTACCGTTCTCTACTGGCGGCGCGGCAGGACGCCGCGAGGCAGAAACGAGGTCCACCGATGCAGTCATTCCGGAAAGCCGTAGAGGCTCGCGACGAGGCTGGGATCGAGGCGCTGCTGTCCGACAACGTGGTCTTCACCAGCCCTGTCGCGTTCACCCCGTACGAGGGCAAGCCGATCACCGCGGCCATCCTGCGCGGGGTGATGCGGGTATTCGAGGACTTCCGCTATTTGCGTGAGATCAACGATGCGAACGGCTGCGATTCGGCCCTGATCTTCGAGGCGACCGTATCGGGCAAGAAGATCACCGGCTGCGACTTCATCCACGTTGACGAGGAAGGCCTGATCGACGATCTGATGGTGATGGTCCGCCCGCTGTCGGGAGCAAAGGCCGTCGCCGACGCGATGGGTGCACAGTTCGATCGCATCAAGCAGGAGGCCATCGAACGCAGCCGCTGACCGCCGCTACGGATCGTCGAGGTCCGCTGCCACCCCCGGCGGACGTCAGGAGCGCAGGAACTCCAGGATGTCGGCATTGACCACGTCGGCGTGCGTTGTCGGCATTCCGTGCGGGAATCCCTTGTAGGTCTTCAGGATTCCGTTCGGCAGCAGCTCTGCGGACCGTGGTCCGGCGGCCGCATAGGGCACGATCTGATCGTCGTCGCCGTGCATCACCAACACCGGCAACTGGATCTTCTTCAGATCCTCGGTGAAGTCGGTCTGCGAGAACGCGACGATCCCGTCGTAGTGCGCCTTCGCTGCACCCTGCATACCTTGGCGCCACCAGTTCGCGATGATTCCCTCGACCGGTTCGACGCCGTCGCGGTTGAACCCGTAGAACGGACCTTCGGGGAGCTCGCGAAAGAATCCGGCGCGGTTGGTCGCCACCAATTCCTGAAAACCGTCGAACACCGACTTCGGCAGGCCGCCCGGATTGCTCTCGGTCTGGACCATCAACGGCGGAACCGCAGCGATCAGCACCGCCTTGGCCGCGCGACCCTCACCGTGGCGCGACAGGTACCGCACCACCTCCCCACCTCCGGTGGAGTGTCCGATGTGCACGGCGTCACGGAGGTCGAGGTGCTCCACCACCGCGGCGAGATCGTCTGCGTAATGGTCCATGTCGTGTCCGTCGGCGACCTGACTGGACCGTCCGTGCCCTCTGCGGTCGTGAGCCACGACGCGGTACCCCTGCGCAAGAAAGAACATCAGCTGCGCGTCCCAGTCGTCGGACGACAGCGGCCAGCCGTGGCTGAAGACGAGCGGCTGTCCGGATCCCCAGTCCTTGTAGAAGATCTCGACGCCGTCTTTGGTGGTGATGGTGGGCATGGCCGGAGAGTACAACGAAACCGGCGCGGCGGCTGGCTCAACCGATCACGGATCGCAACAGATCGGCGGCTTCGGTCTGATACGCATGCTCGGCCCAACCCTGGGCTGTCGCTTTGAATCTCATATCGACAAGCGACGGGTCCGCGCCGCGGTCGAGCAACCGGCGGATCAGCTCGAGGTCGCCGTCCCACGCCGCGTGGTGCAACGGGGTTGCCCCCTGCTCATCGAAAGCGTTGACGTCATCGGGGATTCGTGGCAGCACCGGCGTGACCCCGGACGTGTCGACGCCGTTTCGGGCCAGCAGATCCAGACGCCGCACGAAGCCGTGTTCGGCCGCCCAGTCCACCTGCCGCCGCCACATCTGCGCCCTGGATTCCATGGCTTCGGCGAGCTTGCGCTCCCAGGGACTCGGTCCGGCGTCGGCCAGCCCGTGCGCGAACAGCAGCTCGAGATGAGAGTCGTCGGGGCGGAACATTCGGTTGTACAGCGCCTGGTGGTCGACGGGATGGGCGCCGCGGCGCAGCAGCAACTCAGCCAGCTTGTTCGCCGCCGGATGCCGAGGTTGCCGACGCGGCCCCAGCTAGCCCTCCCCCAACACTCCGGTGAGCGCGGTGAACGGCGTCGCCATGCCCCGCCACAGATAGCCGGCATTCGGGTCGGCGCCGGCGTCGAGCAGAACTGTTGCCGTAGCGCACATCTGATCGGTTGTTGATTCGCTCCGCGAGCGTCGCTCAATCGCGGCCCGCGTGTAGCACAGATAGAGCAGTGGCGGCCATCCGTAGGGGCCGCCCGTCGCATCCGCCGCGACACCACGATCGAGGTGACGCGCCAACGCTTCTGGATCGCCGGCGGCTGCGGCGGCCCATATGTGCGTGTCGGCCAGATCCGGCTCGTCCTGCAGGCTCTGCGCGGCCGACTCCCACCGTGGCGGCGCATCGCGGTCGGTGTACTGCAGCACGGCGAGCGCGCAGAACCGGTCCGCGTCGGCAAGCCGCGCCTCGGACACGGACGACGGGTCGACCGCGAGGTCGGCGACGAGATCCAGATACCGCACCAGTGCGGGCCATCCGGAGAACCCGTACTGCCGCGCGACCCGCAGTTGAGCGACGTGCAGCGGGAGCCGCTCGGTGGATGCCCGCTGAAGCGTGCGCGCTTCTTTCCGCAGGTGCTCCGACGAGGGATTATCGGGCAGGGTGCTGGCCATGACGGCCTCCTCTCGTATGCCCGGCGTCCGCGGATCGGGCCGAGAAGAGGTCGGCGGTGAGGATCGAGCACAGGGAGGCTGAGCCTCTTCGAGCGGACGTCGGGCGGTCCTGCGCGCCCGCGGTGAGTTTAACCCTGTTTCTCGCCCACACAGCGGTACGATCCCGATCGTGTGGACCGTTCGAGTGGTGGCGTCCGGCGGGTTGGCCCTGCTGACCCTGGGCCTGGCCGCCCTGCCTCAGTCCCAGGAAGCTTCGGCCGATGTGTGCGGCTCCGTCGGCGGACGGCACGTCTCGGTGAACGCGTGCGGCAACGTCGCCGACGCCATCGCCCCCTGGGTTCCGCCCCCTGCGGCGTACGCGCCGCTGCCGGAGGACTACGAAGCGGCTCCTCCTCCACCGCCTCCACCCCCGCCGCCACCGAATGTCAGCGTGTGCGCGAACGTCGGAAGAAGGATCTCCGTCAGCGGGTGTGTTTAGGCTAACCTCGCCCAGGTGTCGTTCTCGTATGCCTCTGTCGTCGAGACCACCCACCTCAGCCGCCGCCTGAAACGGATCGTGCTCGACGTCGAAGCGCCGGATGTGCTGAACGTCAGGGTCGCCGGTGATTCCGCGGTAGGGGTGTATTTCCAGGCAGATGACCATCCCGAGGGCGAGGGCCGGAACTATTCGGTGCGCCACCAGGTCGGGGCGCGGGTGACGCTAGACGTCGTGCTGCATTCTCGCGGCCCCGGGACCGACTGGGCCGCGGGTGCCGCAGCAGGCGACCGTGTCGTGCTCGACCACGCACGCTCGTGGTACCGGCCTCCGGCCGACAGCGACTGGCAGCTACTCGTCAGCGACCTCTCAGGTTTGCCCGCGACCGCGCGCATCGTCGAGGAGCTCCCCGCCGACACCACCGCGACGGTGATCGTCGAGGTCGCCGCACCGGAAGATCTCGACTATCTGCCCCGCCGTCCGAACGTCTGTGTCCACAGCAGCGTCGGCACCGGAAACGGTCACGCCCCAAGCACACTCCTGCGCGCGATTCGCGAGATCGACCTGCCGGCCGGCCGCGGCTACTGCTGGTTCGCCGGCGAGGCGGCCGAATCCAGGGCCGTGCGCAAGTACCTGCGCAGCCTCGGCTGGACGATCGACCAGTACGACATCACCGGCTACTGGCGGTTCGACTCGGAGACCTGGGACGCGCGGTTCACCGAGGTCGAAGACGACGTGCTCGCGGTCTACGAGAAGGCGCTGACCGAAGGCAAAGGCGACAAGCAGGCCTTCGAGGAGTTCGACGAGGCCTGCGAGCGGATGGGTCTCTGACTCGGTGACGACCCACACACCGCTCTCCCCGGCCCCCGAGGCATCGGCGCGGTATCCGACGCATGGCGGCAAGCTGATCGGGCTCGCCGCGGCGACCGGCCTGCTGGCCGTGGTGTGCATCGCCAGCCTCGCCGTCGGAACCGAGAATGTCTCGCTGGCCACGGTGTGGTCCGCGGTGACCGATTACCGCGACGTCGGCGAAGAGTGGATCGTGCACGAACTGCGTATCCCGCGAACAGTGCTCGGACTGCTGGTGGGCCTCGCGCTCGGATTGTCCGGAACCCTGATCCAGGCTGTCGGGCGTAATCCACTGGCCGACTCGGAGATCCTCGGGATCAATTCCGGCGCTTCACTGTTCGTGGTCAGCGCGATCGCGTTGCTCGGGCTCACCGGGATCTGGACCTACATCTGGTTCGCGTTCGCCGGCGCACTGTTCGCCATGGCCGTGGTGTACCTCGTCGGAATGTCCGGGCGAGCGGCCGTCACCCCGGTGCGGGTGCTTCTCGCCGGCGTCGCGGTCGGGGCGGTGCTGGAGGGGATCGGCTTCGCGATCCGCCTGCGGTATCCCCGCGCGTTCGACAACATGCGGTTCTGGGACGCCGGCGCGCTCGACGGCCGGCCGCTCGATGTGGCGCTGGCGATCGGGCCGTTCATCGCGGTGGGTGCGTTGCTGTGCCTGGCGGTGTCGCGGTCGCTGAACGTCACCTCGTTCGGGGACGACCTCGCGAAGAGCCTCGGCGGCAACGTGGTCCGCACCCAGCTGTTGAGCTTGGTCGCGGTCACCCTGCTGGCAGGTGCCGCGACGGCGGGCGCGGGCCCGATCGGGTTCGTCGGGCTGATGGTGCCGCACGCGGTACGTCGCTTCACCGGCCCGGATTGGCGGTGGATCCTCGGCTACGCGGTGGTGGTGTCGCCCGCGCTGCTGCTGGCGGCCGACATCGTCGGACGTGTCGTCATCCGGCCGTCCGAGCTGCCCGCAGGCATCGTCACCGCCTTCATCGGTGCGCCGGTGCTGGTGTGGCTCATCCGGCGCCGCGGAGCGGACCGCACATGACCACGCCCACGCCGATGGTGCGGTTCGGTCAGCGGCAGTGCGTTGTGCGCTTCGGCGGGGTGGCGGTGCGCGCTTCCTGGCGCGCGGTCGTCGTGGTGGCCGTGCTGACCGCTGCGGCCTTCGTCCTTGCCGTCCTGGCGATAGGTTTCGGCAAGTACCACGTCGCACCGGGAGACGTCCTCGGGGTACTCGCGGGCGTCAACACATCGTTCGACCGCGTGGTGGTCCTTGAGTGGCGGATGCCGCGGATGCTGATGGCACTGCTCGTCGGGGCGGCGTTCGGGGTGTCCGGGGCGATCTTCCAGGCGCTGACCCGAAACCCCCTGGGCAGCCCCGACATCATCGGGATCAATATCGGCGCGTATACCGGGGCCCTGGCGATCATGGCGACCGTCGGCGGCGGCTACTACGCCGTCGCGGGCGGTGCGCTGACCGGTGGGCTGGTGACCGCCGTCGTGGTGTACGCGTTGTCCTACCGCAACGGGACCGCCGGTTACCGGCTCATCGTGGTCGGTATCGCGGTCAGCGCGGTGCTGAACTCGGTCAACCAGTGGATCGTCATCAAACTCGACCACCACACGGCTGTCACCGCCGCGGTGTGGCAGCAGGGGTCACTGTCCGGAATGACGTGGTCGCAGGTGGTTCCGATGACGATCTGCCTGGTGGCGATGGCGGCCGCGCTGCTCGCACTGGGCCCGCAGTTGCCGGTCCTGCAGCTCGGCGACGACGCGGCGGGGGCCCTCGGTGTGCAACCCGACCGGGCGCGGCTGGGCTATCTTGTCGTCGGCGTCGGACTGGTCGCGCTGGCGTGCGCGGCCGCTGGACCGATCGCGTTCATCGCGCTGGCCGCACCGCAGCTCGCCCGTCGGTTGACCGCGAGTCCGGGTGTCGCCCTGGTACCCGCCGCGGCGATGGGGGCGGTGCTGCTGTTGGTCTGCGATGTCCTCGCCGCGAGGATGTTCGGCGACAACGCGATCCCTGTCGGTCCGGTGACGGTGTCACTGGGCGGCAGCTACCTCGTCTACCTGTTGATCACCCAGGCGCGCCGCCGCTGATGCACAGAGAGCAACCGATGCCCCCCACCCGCCTGCAGGCCTCCTCGTTGTCCATCGCTTATGACGAGACGACGATCGTCAAAGAGCTCTCCGTCGCCGTGGCGGACGGACGCATCACCGTGATCGTCGGCCCCAACGCGTGCGGGAAGTCGACACTGCTGCGCGGCTTGGCGCGGTTACTGAAACCTGCTGCCGGACAGGTGATTCTCGACGGCAGCGACATCGCCACACTCCACACGAAGGAAGTGGCGCGCCGGCTGGGGCTACTCCCCCAGACCTCGATCGCCCCGGAGGGCATCAGCGTCGCCGATCTGATCTCGCGTGGACGCTTCCCGCACCAGAAGCTGTTGCGGCAGTGGTCGACCGACGACCAGGCCGCGGTGGCCGAGGCCATGGCATGCACCGGGGTCACCGAGCTGGCGGGCCGGCTCGTCGACGAGCTGTCCGGCGGTCAGCGCCAACGTGTCTGGGTCGCGATGGTGCTGGCGCAGCAGACCCCGCTGCTGCTGCTCGACGAACCGACCACCTATCTCGACATCGCGCACCAGGTCGAGCTGCTCGACCTGTTCGCGATGCTCAACCGCGAACGCGGACACACCGTGGTCGCGGTACTCCACGACCTCAACCATGCCTGCCGCTACGCCGACGAGATCGTCGTGATGAAGTCAGGACACATTGTCGCCCAGGGAAATCCGGCTGACGTTGTCACCGCCGAGCTGATCGAGGGCGTGTACGGGCTGCGCTGTCAGATCATCGACGACCCCGAGACAGGTACTCCGTTGATCATCCCGCGCGCCTCGCCACATCTCACGGTTCGGCGGTGAGATAGCCGCCGCCGCGGCCGAAGAAGTCCATCGCGCGGTGATCGAGACCATCTGCGGTGCGCACGACGTCGAGCACCAGGCCGTGTGACCGACCCCGGTACGCATCGGCGCCGGCGACGATCACCATGCCGCCGCCTTCCTCGATGAACACGCGACCCGGGGTGCCGCCGTACCGACAGCGTGAGACGTGGGCAGAGATCAACCGCAGTTTCTCGCCACGGAAGTGGGTGTAGGCATTGGGATACGGGTCCGACAACGCCCGGATGAACCGCTCGATGTCGGCCGCGGGCCAGTTCCAGTCGACGACGCTGTCTCGGTCGGAACGCTTATGGAAGAACGTCCGCTTGGTCAGGTCCTGCGGCACCGGTCGCGCCGTCCCGTGCTCCAACCCGTCCAGCGCCTGCTCCAACACCTCGGGGACCAGATCGAGGGTGTCGTACACCAGGCTCGTCCCGGTGCTCTGCGGCGTGATCGCCACCGAACGCTGCACCAGGATCGCGCCGGTGTCGAGTTCGTCGTCCATCAGATGCGCGGTCAGTCCGGTGTGACTCGCCCCGCTGATCAACGACCAGATCACCGGTGAGAAACCGGTGAACTCCGGCAGCAGGGAATCGTGCAGGTTGACGGTGCCGAGACGGGGAATACTGAAGAGTTCCTGTGGAAGTCTTGTGCGCCAATTGTTGGCGACCATCACGTCGGGCGCCAAATTGACGATACGGTCGGCCAATTCGCGCGATGGCCGTTTGGCAAGGAACACCTCGATCCCCTCGGCGCGGGCATAGTCCTCGACCGAATCATCCCAAATCGACTCGTACACATGGTCACTCGCGGGATGGGTGACCACCAGACACACGTCGTGCCGGGACTTGACCAGCGCTTCCAGCGTCCGGTGTCCCCATGTCTGATAACCGAACATCACCACGCGCACAGCAACCTCCCAGGTAAAAAGCTAGCCCACTATGGTTAGCCTTTCCTTTGATAGCATGCCTTTCGGTCGTAGCGGTGCCCCAACATATCTCGCGGGCGTCGGCCGTGAACAGACCCGAAACCTCCGGGAGGAACGTTTTGTCCAGCAATCCTTTTGACGAGCAGGACGGCCGCTTTCTGGTGCTGGTGAACGACGAGGAGCAGTACTCACTGTGGCCGACGTTCGCCGGGATACCGTCTGGCTGGCAAACAGTTTTCGGCGGGCCCGACGGCACGGACCGGGACAGCGCGTTGAGCTACGTCGAACAGCATTGGACCGATATGCGTCCGCGCTCCTTGCGTGAGCAGATGGATCATTCTGGTGCCGATGCGATTTCGCCGAGTTGAGCGCGACAGTCTCTGACGACAGCGTCAACTGGACCGGCACCGGAGTCCTGCACCGTGCACTGACACGTAACCGGCGCCGCCTCGGTGCGGGCTCAACACTCATTGCTGCACACCAACTCTGCGAAGTATCGGTGCCGGTGCTGATCGGCGTGATTGTCGATCGCGCTGTTGCCACCGGATCGGTTCGGGCTATCCTGATCTGGATTGCTGCGCTCGCCGCGCTCTTCATCGTGCTGACCGTCGTGTATCGCTTCGGGGCACGAATGCTGATGGCAGCGATAGCGGCCGAAGGACACCTGCTGCGTGTCGAGCTGAGCCGCAAGATCCTGGACCCGCTCGGCATCGACACGAACTACAAAGCAGGTGAACTACTTTCCATTTCGTCGACGGATGCGGACGAAACCGCCTATCTGCTCGACTACGTCCCACGTCTGGTCGGCGCCGTGGTCGCGACGATCGCGTGCGGAGCCCTGTTGCTCACCATCGACCTGCCTTTGGGTCTGATGGTCCTGGTCGGGGTTCCCATCGTGATGGCCGCACTGCAGCTCACTGCTCCGCTGATCGCCGCGCGGGTGGAGCACCAGCAGGCCGAGATCGGCAGGGCCACCGCGCTCGCGACCGATCTGATCAGCGGGCACCGTCCGCTGCAGGGTATCGGCGCACAACATAACGCTGCCGCGCGATACCGGGTGGCCAGCCGCCGTTCGTTGAGCGCGACACTGCGCGCGGCGCGGCTGGAAAGCGCCCACGCCGGCGCCGCGGCCGCTGCCGGTGCCCTCGCGGCGATGGCCGTCGCGGTCGCCGCGGCGTACTTCGCGATGCACGGCGACCTCACGCTCGGAGAGCTGATCACCGTGATCGGCCTCGCGCAGTTCCTCGCCGAACCGTTCGAGGTTCTGGCGACCCTGCCGAGTTCGGTTGCCGAGGCTCGCGCCTCGGCCAATCGCGTCGCGACCGTGCTGGCCGCGCCCACGCGCCACAGCGCGGAACCTCCGGTCCCCGCCGGGGGGTCGGCACGCGGATCGCTGACGGTGCGCGACGCCACACATGCGGGCCTGGACAGTCTGTCCCTCGACGTCCGTCCCGGCGAGTTCGTGGCAGTGCTGGCCACCGACCCGCGCGACGCGACGGCGCTGATGGATCTGCTCTCCGGTACCCGACGCACCGAAGACACCGGCTCGGTGGTGGTCAACGGTCGCCGCATCGGGCAACTCGATTACGGCACCCGGCGGACCACGATGCTCGTCGAGCACCATCACGGCGACCTCTTCAGTGGATCCCTGATCGCCAACCTCGCAATCTCCGGAGCCGACGACGCGGCGGTACGCCGCGCACTCGAGGCGTCCTGCGCCCTCGACGTGGTGGCGCTCTACGAGGACGGACTCGACCATCCGGTGCTGGAGCGCGGCGCGAGCCTGTCAGGTGGGCAACGCCAGCGCTGGACGCTGGCGCGCGCGCTGGCCGCCGATCCCGACGTCCTCGTACTGCACGATCCGACCACCGCCGTCGACGCGGTCACCGAGCAGTCCATCGCCGACGGCATCCGCGGACTTCGCAGTGCCGCCGGGCGGACGACGGTCGTGTTGACCAGCAGCCCCGCTCTGCTGGCGGCCGCCGACCGTGTCGTGCTGATCAGCGCCGGACGGGTGGCAGGCGAAGGCACCCACCGCGACCTGGTCGACAGGCATTCGGGCTATCGCGAGTTGGTGACGCGATGACGATCAGCGAATCCGTCACGCCCCCGGTACTTCCCGTCGCGTCGATGCGGCGGACCTGGTCCTGGTTGACCACCGATCTGCGTAGCCGCCGCGCCCAGACCGCCCTGACCGTATCGGTCGGGTTGGCCGCCGCGGGCGCCGCTACCGTGCCCATCTACCTGCTCGGTTCGCTCGTCGACCGGGTGGAGGCGGGGAGCCCGGCCGACAGCCTGATCGGTCTCGCCGTCGTGATCGGCGTGGCCGCGGTGATCGGCGGTTTGGGCACCGGCCTGGCCCGGTACCTGATCACCCGGCTCGGCGAGCATGCGGTCGCCGATCTGCGTGAGGACGTCCTGCGCACGGCGTTGCATCTGCCGGCCACCACCGTCGAGGAGAGCGGCCGTGGGGATCTGCTCTCCCGCGTCGGTGCGGATGTCGCCGCGGTCGCCAAGGCGGTGTCGCAGGTGTTGCCGGACATGCTCAACGCGTTCTTTCTCGGCGTCGTGACGCTGATCGGCATGGCAAGCCTCGACTGGCGGCTCGGACTCGCGGGTGCCCTGTGCATCCCGGCCTACGCGGCCGGGCTGCGGTGGTATCTGCCCCGCTCGGCACCGGTGTATGCCCAGCAGCGCGTCGCGCTGGCGGACCGGGCTCAGGCGACCGTGGAGTCGATCCAGGGTTCCCGCACCATCAATGCCTACGAAGTCCACGCCGACCACCTCGCCGGGATCGAGCGGGCGTCGGGGCGCGCCCGCGATCTCGAGGTCGGGGTGTTCACGCTGTTCACCCGCCTGGTCGGCAGGGTGAACAGGGCCGAGTTCATCGGACTGTCAGCGACATTGGTCGTCGGCTTCCTACTCGTGCGCACCGACGCCGTGACCCTCGGGCAGGTCACCGCCGCCGCACTGATGTTCCACCGGCTGTTCAACCCGATCGGCATGATGATGTACAACTTCGACGAGATCCAGGCCGGTGCCGCGTGCCTGGCCCGTCTGGTCGGGGTCGTCGACCTGCGCCCGTCCGCCGAGCCCGAGCACATCGACGTCCCCGGGCTGACCCGCATCCCTGCCGACGCCGGCGTCGAAATCAGAAACGTGTCCTTCTCCTACGGCACGGGACCCGAAGTGCTGCACGATGTCTCGCTGTCGATCCCGGAGGGCACCCGATGCGCGCTGGTGGGTACCACCGGGGCGGGTAAGACCACGCTGGCGGCTGTGGTGGCAGGTCTGTATGCGCCCGACCGCGGGCAGAGTTACCTCGGCGGGGTTCCGGTCGCCGACATCCCCGAGGCCGAAGTGCGCCGCTGGGTCGCCACGGTGACCCAGGAGGTACACGTCTTCTCCGGTCCGCTGCTCGACGACCTGCGGCTGGCTGCGCCGGAGTCCGACCGCGAGCAGGTCTGGGCGGCACTGGAACGCGTCGGCGCACTCGACTGGGTGTCAGCGCTCGACGACGGCCTGGACACCCTGGTCGGCGAGCAGGGGGTGGCGCTGACGGCGGCACAGGCTCAGCACATCGCGCTCGCCCGGCTGGTACTCGCCGACCCGCGCGTCGTGGTGCTCGACGAGGCCACCGCCGAAGCCGGCAGTGCCAGCGCCGCCGAATTGGAACGGGCCGCACTGGCGGCGACCGCCGGGCGTACCACACTCGTGGTCGCCCACCGGCTGACGCAGGCCGCCACCGCCGACCAGATCGTGGTGATGGACGACGGTCGAATCATCGAGCGCGGCAACCATTCCGAGCTCGTCGAGCTCGGTGGACGGTACGCACGGCTCTGGGACGCCTGGAGCGCGCACAGCTGACGCGCACCCCTATACGAAAGAGGATTGTCGGTACGTGACCGCAGATTCACTGGACATCGCCGGGCTGCTCGAGGAGTGGAACAACCACTCGACACCGGACAACACGTCGACGGTGCCCGATCTGTTCGCCGCGCAATGCGCGAGGACCCCCGACGCCGTCGCCGTCGTCGACGGGGACCGGCACATGACCTATCGCGAGCTCGCCGAACGGGTGAACCAACTCGCCCAGTCGGTCACACAGACGGGCGCGGAGGCCGAATCCGTGCTCGCGATCGGGGTGCCCCGCTCAGCCGAGATGGTCGTCTGTGTGCTGGCCTCCATGATCGCCGGTGCGGCATTCGTGCCGCTCGACCCGGCCTGGCCCGCCCACCGGCGCCGTCAGGTGCTCACCGATTCCCGTGCACGGGCGGCGTTCGTCTCGTCGTCGGACAGCAGCGACTGGGGCGTCGACGCGTCAATCGTGGATCTGCGGGACTGGCGCTTCGGCGACCAGCCCGCAGTCGCGCCCACCGTGGCGGTGCGACCGGCGCAGCTCGCGTATGTGATCTTCACCTCGGGTTCGACGGGTACGCCCAAGGGCGCGATGATCCGGCACGATGCGATCGCCGAACGGCTGGTGTGGCAGCGTGACCATGTCCTGCACTTCGGCGACACCGACGCATCGCTGTTCAAAGCGCCTCTGTCGTTCGACATCTCGGTCAACGAGATCCTGCTTCCGCTGATCTGCGGGGGTCGCGTGGTGGTGGCCGAACCCGAGGGTGAGAAGGACCCTGAGTATCTGCTCGGTCTCATCCGCGACCAGCGGGTCACATTCGTCTACCTGGTCTCCTCGATGCTCGACACCCTGCTCGAACTCGACCGCCTGACCCCGTCAGGTCAAAGCTCACTGGCCTCGCTGCGGCACGTCTGGTGCGGCGGAGAGGTGTTGACTCCCAATCTGTTCGCCAGGTTCCGCGACCGGCTGTCCACAACCCTGTATCACGGATACGGTCCTGCGGAGGCCACCATCGGTGTCTCGCACGTGATCTACCGGGACACCGCGGAACGGATCGCGACCTCGATCGGGCGGCCGAATCCGCACACCCAGCTCTACGTGCTCGACGAAGCGCTGCGCCCGCTGCCACCGGGTGTCGGTGGTGAGCTCTACGCGGCCGGTTTCCTGCTCGGCCGCGGCTACGTCAATGCCGCGCCGCTGACGGCGTCACGGTTCGTCGCGAATCCTTTCGACGACAACGGTTCCCGCATGTACCGCACCGGGGATCTGGCCCGCTGGAGTGAAGACGGTTCGCTGGAGTTCCTCGGCCGCGCCGACAACCAGGTCAAGATCCGCGGGCGGCGGATCGAGCTGGAGGAGATCGAATCCCAGCTCGGCGAACATCCCGCGGTGCGCACGGCGGTGGTCACCGTGCACCGCCGGGGCGGCGCGGATCAGCTCGTCGGCTACCTCGTGGCCGCCGACGGTCTGGACAACGGTGCCGAACTGCATGCCCGGGTCGCCGACTGGGCGCGTTCCCGGCTACCCGACTACATGGTGCCCGCGGTGTTCATCGGAATCGACCGGATCCCGTTGACGGCCAACGGCAAGACCGACCGACGCGCGCTGCCTGATCCGGAGGCCGCGACCCCGGCGCGCCGCGACCGGGTACCGCGCACCCCGCGTGAGATCGTGATGGCCCGCGCCTTCGCCGACGCGCTCGATCTCGACGCGGTCGGAGTCGACGACGACTTCTTCAGCCTCGGCGGTGACAGCATCGTCGCGATCCGGGTGGTCAGCAGGGTCCGTTCGGCCGGCTATGGACTGCGCCCGCGGGACATGTTCGCCCACCGCACGGTCGAGGCGCTCGCACCACTGCTCGTCGAAGCGTCGCCGATCGACGTTCAACCGATCGACCCCGTCGGCCCGGTCCCCGCCACCCCGATCCTGCGCTGGCTCGACGAGATCGCCGAACTTTCCGGCTCATCCGTACTGGGCGGCTTCTACCAGGGCATGACGCTGGTGACGCCCGGCGACCTGACGGAATCCGCGGTGCGCGCCATCGTCGACGCGGTCACGTCCCGCCATCAACTGCTGTGGGCATCCACGACCGGCGCTGCATCCGACCTCGACATCCCGAAGAGTGCCCCCCGGGTCCCGCTGCTGACCGGCGAAGCAGGCGAGGATGTCGAAGCCATCCGCGACCGGCTGCTGCGGCTGCTCGATCCCGCCGCCGGCGAGATGCTCGCCGTGGGCTGGTTGCGCGCCGCGAATCGCCTCGTGGTGCTTGTCCATCACATCGTCGTCGACGGTGTGTCGCTGCGGATTCTGGCCGAGGACTTCGCGACCGCGCACCGGCAGCTGCGCCAGACAGGGGCGATCACGCTGCTCGAGCCCCGAACCCCGTGGCGGTCCTGGGCCACCCGGCTCTCCGAGGCTGCCCGCCTGGGCGCGTTCGACGGTGACCGGCAACACTGGGAGCGCACCTGCGGGATCGCCGAACCGCCCTGGGGTGACCGGCCGCTCGACCCCGCACGCGACACGGTCGCCACCGAGGCGAGGCTGACCGTGGAACTACCTGCGACGGTTTCGGCGCAGCTGCTCACCGAGGTCCCTGAGCGCATCCACGGTCATGTCAACGACGCCATGGTGACGGCGCTGTACCTGGCGTTGCGGGACTGGCTCGATCAACGCGGGAACTCCTGCCCGGAAGGTCTTCTCGTCGAGATGGAAGGGCACGGCCGCGAGGCTCAGACTGTCGGGGACCTCGATCTGTCCGAGACCGTCGGCTGGTTCACCACGCTCTATCCCGTGGCGTTGCGCGACGACGCGTTCGACCCTCGCGCGGCACTGACGGATGGCGCGGCGCTGGCCGCCGCGGTCCGGTCGGTCAAGGACCAGCTGCGGGCGGTGCCGTCGCACGGTATCGGCTACGGGGCGCTGCGGTACCTGACGAATGCAGGCGACCGGCTCGATGCTGCGCCGCAGGTGCTGTTCAACTACCTCGGCCGCTTCGACACCGCCGACCGGCCCTGGGCGTTCGCCGACACCGGGGCGGCGGTACTGGAGGAACGCGACCCGAAGATGCCGCTGCCTCGATTGTTGGAGATCAACGCCGAAGCCGCGAACACCGGTGCGGGCACGGTCTTGCGTGCGACGTTCAGCTGGCCTTCTGGTGCCATCGCGCAGACCGAGATCGCGAGGTTGGCGCACCGCTGGACCGACCTGATGACGACCATTGCCGGCTGCGACGACGTCCGGGGGCACAGCCCGTCCGATTTCCCCTCGGTGGCACTGGATGCCGCCGATGTCGGCGAGCTGGAAAGCCGGTACCCCGGCCTGACGGATGTGATACCGCTGACTCCGGCGCAGCAGGGCATCTACTTCCATTCGACGTTCAACCGGCGCACCGACCCGTACGTCGTGCAGCAACTCGTCGACATCCACGGCCCGCTCGACGTCGAACGCTTCCAGCGCGCCACCGAGATCGTGGTGTCTCGGCACCGGTCGCTGTCGGCTGCGTTCACGACCGTCACCGACGGCACACCGGTCGCCGTCCATGCGGCGGTGGCACCCCCCGACTTCGACGTGGTCGACGCTCGCGGGATGTCCGCCGAGCACGCCGATGCCGTGGTGGCCCGGCACGCCGAACGGGAGCGCCGTCGCCCCTTCGACCTGGCCGCACCGCCGCTGACCCGCTACACCCTGGTGCGACGCGCGGACCGGTACACGATGATCCAGACGGTTCATCACATCGTCGCCGACGGCTGGTCGGTGCCGCTGGTTCTCGACGAGCTGCTGACCGCATACTCCGGCGAGGACTTCCACGGTCCTGCAGCGCGATTCGGCGAGTTCGTGCAATGGCTCGGTGCCCGCGACCAGGCCGCCGACGCTGCGGCCTGGGCGTCATTGCTGACCGGCGTGGACGCACCGACACTGCTGGCGCCGCTGGACGGTCTCGGAGACGAGGGCCACGGGTTCGGCCGAAGGACTTCCTCCCCGGTCGCACGCGCGGCACTGGCCGAGCGGGCCGCTGCGGCCGGCGTCACGGTCGGCACGATGCTGCACACCGCATGGGCGTTGACGCTGGGCCGGCTGACCGGCCGCAACGACGTCGTGTTCGGCACGGTCGTCTCCGGACGGGCGGGCGATCTCGCCGGCGTCGACCGGATGGTCGGACTGCTCGTCAACACGATCCCGATCCGGGTCCGATGGGATCACGACGACACGATCTCGACCGTGGCCGCACACCTCGCCGAGACCGAGTCGGCGGTCCTCGATCATCACCACCTGCCACTGACCGAGGCGCACCGGATCGCCGGGCTGGACACATTGTTCGACTCCCTGATGGTGATCGAGAACCTCGGCGCCACTGCACATTCCACCACTGAGCTGCGCCTCGGTGAGATCGAGGTCATCGAGGCTCCGCACTACCCGATCTCGGTGATGATCACCGTTCGCGACAGCGTGAGCGTCACCGTAACCAACGACCGTGAGCACATCTCGGACGTGTTCGCCGACTCGGTCATCCGCACCTTCATCGACGTGCTCAGCACCATCGCCACCGACCCCGGGGTGCGATGCGCACAGCTGCGCATCGCCGAATCCGTCGCGGCCGCGCCGGCTGCCGCCGCGACGGTCACCGACGTGATCGGGTCCGCCATCGACGCGCACCGCGATCTGCCCGCGCTGATCACCGACGATGGGACGCTGACGTTCGCCGAACTCGACCGGCGCGCTACGGTGCTCGCCCGCCGCCTCGCCGACCGCGGCGTCGGCCGCGGTGACGTCGTCGGCCTCGGCATGACCCGGTCGGCCGATCTGGTGGCGGGACTGTGGTCGATCGTGATGGCCGGCGCGGCCTATCTGCCGCTGGACCTGTCCTATCCGAGTGCGCGCCTGGAGTACATGCTCGATCACTCCCGACCGCGCGCGGTGCTGGTCGACCGCCACGGGCGTGATGTGCTGGCCGGTGGGCTGCCCGAGGCCACCTCCGTCGTCAACTCCGACGAATCCGATTCCGCGGATGCCGGTTTCACACCGGTTGCCGTGTCGCCGCTCGATGCGGTGTCGGTGCTCTACACGTCCGGCTCGACCGGAGAACCGAAGGCCGTGGTCGGTACGCACGGCGCACTGGCCAACCGGCTTGCCTGGGCGGTCCGGGACTGGCCCGCGCCGACACGGCTGGCCAAGAGTTCCCTGTCGTTCATCGACGGCACCACCGAACTGCTCGCAGGCCTCGCCGCCGGGGCGGCCACGGTGCTGGCAGGCGACGACGCGGTCCGCGACGGCGGACGCCTAACCGCGCTGACCGCCGGCCATCAGGTCACCCAGCTGGTCGCAGTGCCGTCGTTGGCGGCCGCGCTGGCCGACGAGCATCCCGGCCGGCTAGGCACGCTTCGGCGCTGGATCGTCAGCGGGGAGGCGCTCACACCCGGACATCTCGCGGCGCTGCGCACCGCGTGCCCGGACGCCGAAGTCGTGAACTCGTACGGATCCTCGGAAGTCACCGGCGACGTCCTGGCCGGTGCGCAACAGCGGGCACCGGTCACCCTCGGACATCCGGTGCCCGGCGCCGCGATCCGAATCCTCGGGGACCATCTCGCCGACCTGCCCGACGGTGTGATCGGCGAGATCTATGTCAGCGGAGCCCAACTGGCCCGCGGCTACCTGGACCGGCCCGGCCAGACGGCGGCGCGATTCGTCGCCACCACCGATGGCCGGCGGATGTATCGCACCGGAGATCTGGGCGCCAGAATGCCCGACGGTCAGGTCGTCTTCGCCGGGCGGCGCGACGACCAACTGAAGGTCAACGGTCACCGGATCGAGCCCGGCGAGATCGAGACCGCACTGCATGCCAAGCCCGGGGTGACGGACGCCTGCGTGATCGCCCACGGCGCGGCACTGGCGGCCTTCGTGGTCGCCGACGGCACCACCCCCGATGACCTGATGTCGGCGCTGGCCGCCGAGCTACCACGCCACCTCGTCCCGTCCACACTCGTCACCGTCGACTCGATGCCGCTGCTGCCCAACGGCAAGCGCGACACCACGGTATTGCGGGCGCTCCTCACCGATGAGTGCGGTGACGGCGGCTATCTCGCACCGTCTGATGCCCGGCAGCAGGTGGTCGCCGATCTGATGGCCGATGTGCTCGGTGTGCCACAGGTCAGTGTCGACGCGGACTTCTTCGGCCGCGGCGGCGACAGTATCTCGGCGATCCGGCTCACCAGCCGGCTGGCGCGCGCCGGGTTGCACGTCACGACCGAGGAGGTGTTCCGCGGCCGCACCCCGGCCGGCATCGCGGCGGCGGCCGACACCGTGGCGGCCGACGAATCCGTCCGGCCTCGGATCCCCCGCTTCGGCACCGTGACATTGTCCGACGCGACGCTACAGAAGATCACGAACACCGAGAGCGTCGACGACATCTGGGCCATGTCGCCGCTGCAGCAGGGCGTCTACTACCAGAGCGCGCTCGACGACGCCGCGACTGCGACGTATCTCGCGCAGAACACCTTCGACCTCGACAGGCGCGTCGACATCGACGCGCTCCAGCACGCGTTCACCTCGATGCTGCGGCGCCATCCCCAGCTGCGGGCGGGCTTCCGCACCGTCGAGCACGCCGAGGACACCCCGGCCGCGGACGCCACCGCCCTCGTCCAGGTGATCATCACCGACCCGCCGTCGGCGATCACCGTCGTCGACCTCACCGACGGGTGCCACGGTCACCCGGGCGCAGAGGCCGCGCGCATCGCCCGCACCGACCGGAGCACCCCGTTCGACGTGGCGAGGCCACCGCTGATGCGGCTCACCCTGATCCGCCTGCCCGGCGGCCGGGACCGGATCCTGCTGACCTACCACTTCCTGTTGTTCGACGGCTGGTCACGCGAACTCGTCCTGCGGGAGCTGTTCTCTCTGTACGCATCCCACCGCGCAGGAGGCGGTGCCAGCGGCGCGGTCGAACCGCACGCCGAGGTCGTGACACGGTATCTGCGGTGGGTGGACGAGATCGGTCAGGCCGGGGCCACGCAGGCCTGGGCCTCGCTGCTCGCGGGGCTCACCGAGCCGACCGTGGCCAGCGGCGTGAGCCCCGGCCACCCCGACGCGGCCGCGGATACCGAGCCGGGACGCATCGTCGTGGCCGTGCCCGAGCCGGTGACCGCGCAATTGCACACCGCCGCAACCGAACTGGGGGTCACCCTGAATTCGGTGGTGACCGCGGCGGTCGCGCTGGTCACCGGTTACCACGCTGGGACCACAGACGCGGTGCTGGGCACCACGGTCGCGGGCCGGCCCGGCGAGATCAGCGGTATCGACGACACTATCGGGCTGTTCCTGAACACCGTGCCGGTGCGGGTCGATCTGTCCCCGACGAGGACGGCCGCCGCCGCGATGCGCGCGATCGCCGAACAGCGCGTCGCGATGATGCGCCACGACCACCTCGGCCTCGGCCAGATCCAGCGCACCGCCGGTGACACCGGCGATGCGCTGTTCGACACCCTGCTGGTGCTGCAGAACTTCCTCGGCGACGACACGTTCACCGATATGGAGTCCGACCACGGCATCATCGGTGTCGACTACCACGACACCACGCATTTCCCGCTGACCTGGGTGCTGACGCCAGGACGGGAACTGAACGTCAAACTCGAGCACCGCGTGGTGGGCGAAGCCCGCGCGCAGGAGATGGTCGCCCAGCTGCTCACCACGTTGCAGACCTTCGCAGAGGCGCCCGACACCTCGCTGGGCGCGGTCGGATTGGCCGGCCGCACGCGCATGGAAGCACTGCAGCGGCGGTGGTCGGCGACCGCACGGCCGATCGAGGACGTCACGATCGCCGAGCTGCTGGCCCGGCAGGCCGACCGCACCCCCGAGCAGATCGCGCTGGTGTTCGGCGCGCAGCGGCTGAGCTACCGCGAGTTCGACGACCGGGTCAGCCGGCTGGCCCGGTACCTCCGCGGCCATGGTGCGGCGCCGGAGACGTTCGTCGCGCTGGCGTTACCGCGTTCCATCGACATGGTGGTCGCGCTGTTCGCCGTACTGAGGGCCGGCGCGGCCTACCTGCCGCTGGAACTCGACCTCCCGGCCGAGCGGCTGCAGACGATCGTCGCCGACGCGAACCCCGTCCTGTTGGTGACGACCGCGGCCAACACCGAGCTGGCCGGGTGCGGGCAGCGGCACGGCGCAGCCGTGATCACCCTCGACGATCCCCGCACCGCGGACGCGATCGCCGCCACCGCGGCAGAGCCGCTGAGCGCCGAGGAACTCGGTGCGTTCGCATCCGGCGCACAACGGCTGCAGCATCCCGCGTATCTGATCTATACCTCTGGCTCGACCGGGACACCGAAGGGGGTCCTGACCGGCTACGCGGGTCTGACCAACATGTACTTCAACCACCGCGAGGCGATCTTCGCGCCGACGGTGCGGCATGCGGGCGGCGCAACGCTGAACATCGCCCACACCGTGTCGTTCTCGTTCGACATGTCGTGGGAGGAGTTGTTCTGGCTCGTCGAAGGGCATCTCGTGCACATCTGCGACGAGGAGTTGCGCCGCGACGCGCCCGCACTGGTCGAGTACTGCAGGAGCCGGCGCATCGACGTGGTCAACGTGACACCGACCTACGCCCATCACCTGCTCGATGCCGGTCTGCTCGACGGGCACGCGCCGGCGCTGGTGCTGCTCGGCGGCGAGGCCGTCAGCGAGCACGTGTGGTCGGTGCTGCATGAACACCCTGACACCGCCGGGTACAACCTCTACGGACCGACCGAGTACACCATCAACACCCTCGGTGGCGGCACCGAGGACAGCCCCACCCCGACTGTGGGACAACCGATCTGGAACACCCGCGGCTACATCCTGGACGCCGCGTTGCGACCGGTGCCCGACGGAGCGGTCGGCGAGCTCTACATCGCCGGCACCGGGCTGGCGCGCGGCTACCACCGCAGGCCCGGCCTGACGGCCATCTCGATGGTCGCCGATCCGTTCGTGCCGGGTGGCCGTATGTACCGCACCGGAGATCTTGTGCGTCGTCGTGCCGGCACCCGAGAGTCCGGCCTGCTGGACTACCTCGGCCGTGCCGACGACCAGGTCAAGATCCGCGGTTACCGCGTCGAGCTCGGCGAGATCGAGTCGGTACTCGCCGGCGCCGACGGCGTACACCGTTGCGCGGTCGTGGTCCGCACCGGTTCCGGCCTGCCACCGGTGAAATCGCTTGCCGCCTACGTGGTTGCGTCCGCTGTCTCGGATGCCGTGAACACGGTGGACACCACACGGTTCGTCACCGCGCTGCGCGACCATCTCGCCGCCCGGCTGCCGGGCTACATGGTGCCGACTCGGTACGGCGTGGTCTCCGAGTTGCCCCTGACGATCAACGGCAAGCTCGACGTGGCCAGGTTGCCCGAACCCGTCGCCGCGACCACCGGTGCCGCGCGAGCACCGCGCACCGAACGCGAGGCGCTGCTGCTCGACATCGTGTCGTCCGTCCTCGACATCGACATCGACGATATCGGCGTGGACGACGACTTCTTCACCCTCGGCGGCGACAGCATCTCGTCGATCGCGGTGTGCGGGCGGGCCCGTAAGGCCGGTCTACGCCTCACCCCCCGCGATGTGTTCCGGAGGCGGACTGTCGCCGCCATCGCGGCATCCGCCGACACAGCGGCACCGGAGTCCGCGTCCGCGCCCGACCCGGGCGTCGGAGCGGTCGCGGACACCCCGATGCTCGCCGAGACGATGCGGGCCGCGACGCCGTTGACGAACTTCTACCAGTCGATGGTGTTGAGCACCCCGGTGGAGCTGACCGAAACCCAACTCCGCGACCTGCTGACCGCACTACTGGACGCACACCCGATGCTTCGGGCGAAAACGCAGGACTGCGACGGCGGCTGGACGCTGACGGTGCCCGGGACAGCCACCCCTGCGACCCAGGTACTGACCCGCATCGCGGGCACGCTGACCGAGACGACCCTCCAGCCGGCCACCGCGGCCGCCGCCGCAGAACTCGCTCCGGCCGACGGTGTCATGGTGCGCGCCGTGTGGTACGACTCGCCCGGCGCCGCTGGACAATTGCTGCTGGTGGTCCACCACCTGGTCGTCGACGGGGTGTCGTGGCGCATCCTGGCCCAGGATCTGGCCCGGGCGTGGCAACGGATGAGCGCCGGCGACCCCGCGCGCGTCGACGAGGTCCCGACCTCGTTCCGCACCTGGGCGGCCGCGCTGGCGAGCACCGACCGGTTCGCCACCGAAACGCACTACTGGAACGACGTATTGGCCACGCCCGACCCCGATCTCGGTGCCCGCGCGGCGGATCCCGATCGGGACACCGCCGACACCGTCCGCGAGCACACCTTCTGCCTGCCCGCCGAGGTGGCCACCGCGTTGTTGTCCTCGGTTCCCGCATCGTTCCACGGCGGCGTCAACGACGTGCTGTTGTCGACGTTCGCACTGGCACTGGCCAAGTGGCGTGCCGACCGCGGCCGCGGCGAGGGCAGCGCGGCGCTGCTGAACCTCGAAGGTCACGGCCGCGAGGCCGACCTGGTGCCCGGCCACCTCGATCTGAGTCGCACGGTGGGATGGTTCACCGCGATCTACCCGGTCCGGGTGGATCCGGGGGCGCTGTCATGGCACGACGTACTGGCCGCGGGACCGGGGCTGGCCCGCGCGGTGAAGGCGGTGAAGGAACAGCTGCGCGCGGTTCCACACCGCGGCCTGGGTTACGGCGTGCTGCGCCACCTCGACGGTTCTGCCCCGGTGCGGGGCCGTGCCCCCCAGATCCTGTTCAACTATCTGGGCCGCTTCTCCGCAGGCACGGGACGAGATTGGGAGCCGGTATCCGGGCTCGGCACCCTGCGCGAAGGGGTCGACCCCGCCAATCCCGCGGGCACGCTGGAGATCAACGCACTGGCCGAGGACGGACCCGACGGCACCGTGCTCACCGCGACACTGTCCTGGCCCCACGGACTGTTCCCCGGTTCCGAGATCGACGAACTCGCCATCCTGTGGCGTGACGCCCTCGACGCCCTGACCCGATGCCCGGAGCTGCCGGGTCACACCCCGTCCGATTTCGCTATGGTGCGGCTCTCGCAGAACGACGTCGACACCCTCGCCCAAGACGGCCCGGTCGAGGACGTGCTGCCGCTCCTTCCGCTGCAGCAGGGCATGTACTTCCACAGCGTGTACGGCGACGGCGTGGACACCTACCGGGTCCAGCAGATCGCCGAGCTGAGCGGCCCGCTCGACCCGGCCGCGCTGGGCCGAAGCATCGACGCCGTCGTGCAGCGGCACCAGGCGCTGCGCGCGGGCTTCCGTGAGCTCGAGGACGGCACGCTGGCCCAGGTCATCCGGGCCCAGGTGGATGTCGAGTTCGCTGTCACGCACGGTACGCCCGATGAGGTTGCCCGCGAACAACTCTCACGGCCGTTCGACCTCGCCGAAGCACCCCTGGTGCGGTACACCCTGGTGTCGCTGTCCCCCACCGAGCACCGGCTGATCCAGACGATGCACCACATCATCGCCGACGGGTGGTCCTACCCGCTGATCTTCGGCGACATCGTCACGCACTACAACGCGTCCCGGCACACGAGCATCGCATTGCCACCTTCCGCGGTGACACTGCGCGACCACATCGAATCGACACTCGCGGGCGATCGCGAGTCGGCGCGGCGCGGCTGGTCGGACGCGCTCACCGGTGTCGAGCCGACACTGTTGTACGGCAATGCGATTCGAGGCACCGCCGAGCACCGCAGTCACGTACGTCGGCTGCCCGCCGGTCTGACCGCCGATCTGGTCCGAAGGACCCGCGAGCGCGGCATCACCATGTCCACCGCGCTGCACGGCGCGTGGGGACTCGTCCTCGGCCGGTTGCTCAACCGCACGACCGTGGTCTTCGGCTCGACGGTGTCCGGCCGCGGTGGCGACCTCGCCGGGGTGGAATCTCTGGTCGGCCTGCTGATCAACACCATTCCGGTGCCGGTGTCGTGGACATCGTGTTCGTCGGTCGGTGAGGTGTTCGCCGAGCTACAGGACCAGCAGGGCGCTCTGCTGGACGCCCAGCAGGTCGTGCTCACCGAGCTCTCCCGGCTGGCCGGTGTGCGGGAGCTGTTCGACACCCTGGTGGTGGTGGAGAACTTCCCCGCGACCGCGGCCGCGCAGGACACCGACGCGCTGTCGTTCCACGGTTTCACCGGCACCGACGCCCCGCACTATCCGCTGTCCCTCGTCGCCTATCTCGACGAGCAGCTCGTCGTCGAGATCAAATACGACCCCGGCGTGCTCGGCCACGCTGATGCCGCCGGGTACGCCGAGAGGATCGAACGCGTCCTGCGCGCGTTCGTCGAGGACCCTGAGGTGCCGACGGGTTCGGTGGACATCCGCACCGCCGCCGAGCGGGCCTTCGTTCCGCGCGGCATCGGGTCCGGTCCCGACGTCACCCTGGGTCAGGCGTTCTCCGCCACGGTTCGCCGCAACCCCGCCGCGGTCGCGGTCACCGCGGGTACGGCGTCGCTGACCTACGCCGAACTCGACGACCGATCCGCCGCGGTCGCGCATGCGCTGGCCGCGGCCGGAGTGCGATCCGAATCCCGGGTCGCCGTGGCGCTGCCCCGGTCGGTCGACCTGATCGTCGGCCTGCTCGCGGTCGTCAGGGCCGGCGGTACCTACGTACCGCTGGACCTCGACTCCCCGGCGGCCCGGGTGCAGCACATCCTGGCCGACAGCACCCCGGTGTGCGTGCTGACCGACTACCCAGACCGGGTTTCCGATGTCGCGGCACCCGTTCAGTTGATCGGCGAAGCGGCACAATATGATTCGTCAGGTCGTGCGCTACCCGCGGTCGATGCCGACCAGGCCGCCTACGTGATCTACACGTCGGGTTCGACTGGCGTGCCCAAGGGCGTCGAGGTCAGCCACCGCAACGTGGCGGCGCTGTTCGCCGGTACCGGGGAGCTCTTCGAATTCGGTCCTGGCGATGTGTGGACGATGTTCCATTCCGCGGCGTTCGACTTCTCGGTCTGGGAGCTGTGGGGCGCGCTGCTGCACGGCGGTCGGCTCGTGGTCGTCGACGCCGCCGACGCGCGGGATCCGGAACGCTTCGCGCGGCTGCTGGAGTCCGAACGGGTCACGGTACTCAACCAGACCCCGTCGGCGTTCTACCCGTTGCTCGACGCCGACCGCCGCCTGCGCCCCGAGCTGTGCCTGCGCTACGTCGTCTTCGGCGGCGAGGCGCTCGACCCCGGCCGGCTCGCGGACTGGTTCGACCGGCACGGCGACACACCGGATTCGCCGCGCCTGGTCAACATGTACGGCATCACCGAGACCTGCGTGCATGTGTCGCATCGGGCGCTGACGGGCAAGGACGCCGCCGGTGCCCGGGGCAGTGCGGTCGGCGGACCCATCCCGGGTTTGCGGATCCATCTGCTCGACGAGCGACTGCAGCCGGTACCGGCCGGGGTCGTCGGCGAGATGTACATCGCCGGTGGGCAGCTCGCCCGCGGTTACCTGGGGCGAGCCGGTCTGACGGCGTCGCGGTTCGTGGCGAACCCGTTCGACGGCGCCGGTGAGCGGCTGTACCGCAGCGGTGACACCGCGATGTGGACTGCCGACGGCGACCTCGTCTACGTCGGCCGCTCCGACCAGCAGGTCAAGGTGCGCGGCTATCGCATCGAGCTCGGCGAGGTGGAATCCGCGCTGGCCGCGCTCGACGGCATCAGCAATGCCGCCGCGGCCGCGCGCAGCGACGACACCGGCCGCACGAGATTGATCGGGTACCTGGTGACCGACGCCCCGTTCGATGTCACAGAGGTCCGCGCACGGCTGGCCGAACGGCTGCCGGACTACATGGTGCCGTCGGCGTTCGTCGGGCTGGACGCGCTTCCGCGGACGGTCAACGGCAAGCTCGACCGCGACCGGCTCCCCGATCCGGCAGGTGCCGTCACCGCAGAGGACCGTACGGCGCCGGCCGCGACAGGCGCCGCGGCCGAGATCGCGGCACTGTGCAGCGAGATCCTGCGGGTTCCGTTCGGTGTCGACGACGACTTCTTCACCCTCGGCGGCGACAGCATCGTCGCGATCCAGCTGGTGAACAGGGCGCGGCGCGCCGGGCACCGGATCACCCCGCAGCAGGTGTTCGTGGCCAGGACGCCGGCGGCACTCGCCGCTGTCGCAGCGGACGGCCAGGACCGCCCCGCGCCCGAGGTCCGCGATCCCGGTGCCGAACCCGGCGAGGTGCCGCCGACCCCGATCGTGGCCCGGCTCGCCGAACTCGGGGGCACGATCCGCCGGTTCAATCAGGCGGAGGTGGTGTTGACCCCGGTGGGTCTGCGACGCGAGCACCTCGAGGCCGCGATCAGCGCCGTGGTGCACCGCCACGATGCGCTGCGGCTCCGATTGGTACGCCCGGTCCCGAGCCTGTGGGCGCTGCAGACCGCGGCGGAACAACCGGTGTCGGTGTTGCAAGTCGACGCCGCGGATCTCGGCGAGGACGCATTGGCCGAGACGATCGGGGTGGAGTCTGACGCGGCCGCCGACCGGCTCGACCCGGAGACCGGACAGGTCCTGCAGGCCGTCTGGTTCGACCGCGCAGACGCCGGCCGCGGCCGGCTGCTGCTGGTCGTGCATCACCTGGCCATCGACGCGGTGTCCTGGCGCATTCTGCTCGACGACCTCGCCGAGGCCTGTGAGCAGGCCGCCGCCGGGACAGCCCCTGTGCTTCCCGCGGTGCCGACGTCCTATCGGACGTATGCGCGCGCGGTCACCGAGAACGCCCAGCAGGCTGCTCGGCTCGCCGAGTTCGAGCATTGGACGGCGACGCTCGCCCCCGGCGGCGAACTCCAGCCGTCCAGTGCCGCGCTCGGACTGACCGTGGGCGCGACACGCGACCACGAGATGAGCCTCGACGTCGACGAGACCGCTCCCTTGCTGACCACCGTGCCTGCGATGGCCAACGCCGACGTCACCGAGACTCTGGTCGCCGCACTGCATCTCGCGGTCGGGCGCTGGCGTACCGAACACGGGAACGACACCGTCTCGCCGTTGGTACTCGACCTGGAGCGGCATGGCCGTGACCGCTGGGGAGACGACCTCGATCTGTCGCGCACGGTGGGCTGGTTCACCGCCATCGCGCCGGTGCGGCTCGATCCGTCAGCCGCGCCCGGTGATCTCGTCGACACGCTGGCCGAGGTCAAAGAGACGCTGCGCGCGGTACCCGACGGCGGTGTCGGATATGGGCAGCTGCGCTACTGCAATCCGCGCACGGCGTCGGCGCTGGGCAGGCTGCCCGCGCCGCAGCTGCTGTTCAACTATCTCGGCCGGTGGAGTTCCGGTGCCGAAACCGACTGGCACAGCGCCCCCGAGGAACGCGCGCTACGGACCGCACCGGATCCGGACCTCGGCACGCCGTATCTGCTCGAGATCAACGCGCACTGCGACGACACCGCGGACGGCCCGCGGCTGCGTGCGGTGTTCACCTACGCCGACGGGGAGATGACCGGCGAGTCCGTCGCGGACCTCGCCGGGCACTGGACCGCGGTGTTGCGTGAATTCGGTGCGCTCGCAGCAGAATCCGCCGCCGCCGTGCTGACGCCGTCGGATGCACCGCTGGTGACGCTGACCCAACGGCAGATCGACACCGTCGTGGCCGCCGTCCCCGCGCGCGTCGAGACGATCTGGCCGTTGTCGCCGCTGCAGCAGGGTGTCTACTTCCAGGCGCGGTACTCCCCCGCCGCGGTCTACATCGTCCAGAACGTCTTCGACGTCGCCGAACCGATCGACACCGAGGCGTTACGGACCGCCTACAGCGCGGTGATGCAGCGCAATCCGGTGCTGCGCTCGGCATTCTGGGCCGACGGCGTCCCGGCGCCGGTCGCCGCGATCACCGTCGAGCCGGTGTGCGATCCCGAGATCGTCGACCTGTCCGGCGTCTCCGCATCCGATGTCGCGGAGCAGTTGGACCGCGTCACCGCCGAGGACCGGCTGCGCACCTTCGACCTGGCGGCGCCGCCGCTGGCCCGGTTCACCGTGGTACGCACCGGCACCGGAACCGAACGCCTGATCTTCAGTTACCACTTCCTGCTGCTGGACGGCTGGTCCCGCGAGCAACTGCTGCGCGAACTGTTCACGGAATACGCGGCAGCCCGATCCGGCAAGCCGGCCGACCTTCCGGCTCCGCGCGCCGCGTTCACCGACTACCTGCGCTGGCTTTCCCGTCGGGACACCGCGATCTCCGCGCAGCGGTGGGCCGATACGTTGTCCGGGCTGGCCGCGCCGACGCTTCTGGTGCCGGCCGCGGTCGGCACCGAGCCGACGCTGGCCTTGCGGCGCGACTTCGTGCTCTCCGAGACGGACACCGCGGCACTGGACCGGAGCGCACGGTCGGCCGGGGTCACCCTCAACGCACTGATGAGCACCGCGCTGGCGCTCGTCCTCGGCTACGAAACCGGCAGCACCGACGTCGTATTCGGTTCGACGGTGGCAGGACGGCCCACCGAGATCGACGGTATCGACGAGGTGATCGGGCTGTTCCTGAACACCGTCCCGACCCGGGTGCGGCTCAACGCCGGCCGGTCGGCCGCCGATGCGATGCGGGCGGTCCAGAACGACCGCCTCGACCTGATGGACCATGAATACCTGGGTCTCGGCGACATCCAACGAGCCGCGGCAGGTGGGGGCAGCGAACCGGTGAGCGGTTCCGGTCCACTGTTCGACAGCCTGTATGTGCTTCAGAACTTCCTGGACGACGACACGTTCACCGACCTGGAAACCGAGCACGGCATCGTCGGCCACGATTCGATCGACGCGTCACACTATCCGCTGACGTGGGTGGCGTCCCCCGGTAAACGGTTGTGGGTCAAGCTCGAGTACCGCCCCGACGTCGTCGACCACGCCCGCGCCGAACGGTTACTCGACCGGCTGCGCCAGGTGCTGCTGCACCTGGCCGTCGGCGGGGCCGACCAACCCCTCGGCGCCGCGCCGCTTCTGCTGGACCGCGAACAGACCGCTGCACAGGCCCGTACCGACGCAACCCGGCATCCGCTGCCGCAGGCCGCGGTGACCGATCTGCTCGCCGAGCGTGCCCAGCGCTCCCCCGGCCTCACCGCGCTGGTGTGCGGTACCGAGCACGTCGACTACCGCGAACTGCAGACCCGGATCAACCGGTTCGCCTGGATGCTGCGGCACCGCGGCATCGGCACCGGAGAGACGGTGGCGCTGGCCATCCCCCGCTCGACCGACACCGTGGTGGCGCTGTTCGCGGTGCTGCGAGCAGGTGCGGCGTATCTACCGCTGGAGCTGGACTACCCGGACGAGCGGCTCGCCGTGATGCTCGACGACGCACGGCCGGCCGCCGTGCTGACTACCGCGGCCGTCGCGGCACGGATCCGGCCGTTGACTCCGCGACATTGCCCGGCGATCGCGCTCGACACCGCCGAGACCGCCGCCGAATACGCTGCCGCACGACCGGATTGGGACGACTTCCGTCCCGCCCCCGGCGATCCGGCCTACGTGATCTACACCTCCGGCTCCACCGGGCGACCGAAGGGTGTCGTCACACCGCACCGCGGCCTGACCAACATGCACCTGAACCATTTCGACGCGATCTTCGCCCCGGCGATCGACAAGGCCGGTGGCAGGCGGCTGCGGATCGCGCACACCGTGTCGTTCTCGTTCGACATGTCGTGGGAGGAGCTGCTCTGGCTGATCGAAGGCCACGAGGTGCACATCTGCGACGAGAATCTCCGCCGCGACGCCTCGGCGCTGGTCACCTACTGCCATGACCGCCGGGTCGACGTCGTCAACGTCACCCCGACCTACGCCGGTGCGCTGTTCGAGCAGGGGTTGCTCGACCCGGATGCACACCCGCCGGTGCTGGTGCTGCTCGGCGGCGAGGCGGTGTCGAACGCAGTGTGGTCGAGGCTTCGCGACAGTGAGACCAGCTACGGCTACAACCTCTACGGACCGACCGAGTACACCATCAACACGCTCGGCGGCGGCACCGACGACAGCATCACCCCCACAGTGGGACAACCCATCTGGAATACCGCCGCCCACATTCTCGACCCGTGGCTGCGTCCCGTCCCGGACGGCACCCCCGGCGAGCTGTACATCGCGGGCGCCGGTCTGGCCCACGGATATCTGCGCCGCCCCGATCTGACGGCGGCCCGATTCGTCGCAGACCCGTTCCATGATCCGTCCACCGGCTTCGACTCGCGCATGTACCGCACCGGGGACATCGTGGCGCGCCGCGCCGACGGCAATCTGGAGTTCCTCGGCCGCTCCGACGACCAGGTCAAGATCCGCGGGTACCGCGTCGAATTGGGCGACATCGAAACAGCGCTCGGCGCACATCCGTCCGTCGCGCAGGCCGCGGTCATCGCACGGCCGGACCCGCATATCGCGGGTGGCCGCTGCCTGGTCGGCTTCGTGGTTCCGGCGCTGCCCGGGCGCGAAACCGGCGTCGACGAGCTCCGCACGCATCTGAAGGCCGTGCTGCCCGCCTATATGGTGCCGTCGGCGATCGCAGTCCTCGATCGGCTGCCGTTGACCGACAACGGCAAGCTCGACGTCAGGGCGCTGCCCGCGGTGACCGTCGACGACCTCGGGGACTGCGGGCGCGCACCCCGGACGGACACCGAACACGCGCTGTGCGCGCTGTTCTCCGAGATCCTCGCCCTCGAGGTGACCGGCGTCGACGCGGATTTCTTCGCCCTCGGCGGGCATTCGCTGTCGAGCATCACGCTGATCAACGGTGTCAGGTCGACGCTGCGCACCGAGTTGTCGTTGCGCGACGTGTTCGACAACCCGACGGTGGCCCAACTCGCCGTCCTTCTGGACGCACGGACCGCCGACAGCGCCACCGCCTCACCCGCCCACCCCGCGCTGACGGCGCGGCCGCGTCCGGCCACGGTCCCGGTATCCCCGGCACAGGAGCGCATGCTGATCGTCGACCGTCTCGGCGGCACCGGTACCGCCTACAACTATCCGCTGGTGTTCACCACCGCGGACGAGCTGGATGTGGCCGCGCTGTCGGAGGCACTCGGCGATGTGGTGTCCCGGCACGAGGTGCTGCGCACGGTGTTCGGCATGTCCGGCGGCGAGTTCACCCAACAGGTTCTGCCCGAGGACACCCCCGTGCCTCTGGACGTGGTCGATTGCGTGTCCGCCGAGGTGGACGCCCGCGTCGACCGCGCCGTGCGGCACCACTTCGATCTGTCCTCGCAGATTCCGTTGCGGGCAAGCGTTTTCCGTCACGATCGCGGACACACCGTGGTGCTGCTGCTGCACCACATCGCGACCGACGAGTGGTCGGATGGGCCGTTCCTGCGCGACCTCGGGCACGCCTATGCCGCACGAGAGCGCGGCGCCGCCCCGGCGTTCGATGCGCTGCCGGTGCAGTACGCCGACTATGCGCTGTGGCAGCGCGAGCGGCTCGCCGATACCAGGCGGCAGCGGGTCGACTTTTGGCACCGAGCCATGGCGGACGCACCCGACGAGATGTTCCTTCCGACCGACCGGCCGCGGCCTTCCGTACCGTCCGGGGCCGGCGGCGTCGTGCACCACCGGCTGACGCCCGAGACCGCGCAGGCCCTGCGCGGGCTGGCCCGGGACGGCCAGGCCAGCATGCTGATGGTGCTGCATGCGGCGGCGGCGGTGCTGCTGCACCGATTGGGTGCGGGCCCGGACATCGTCGTCGGGACGCCGGTGGCCGGGCGTGACGAGACCGTGCTCGCCGACGTGGTCGGGCTTTTCGTCAACACCGTGGTGCTGCGCGTGGACGCGTCGGGTAACCCCGGCTTCGCCGATCTGCTCGCCCGCGTCCGCGACGCCGACCTGGCCGCGTTCTCGCATGCGGATCTGCCGTTCGACCATGTCGTGGATGCGCTGAACCCACCGCGACGTCCCGGCCGCAATCCGTTGTTCAACGTGTTCGTCGGATACCACCGCCGCGACGGCGACGACGGATCACTGCTGGGCCGCCGCGTCGAGTGGCACGAACCGGCCACGCACACGGCGATGTTCGACCTCGGCTTCACCCTCACCGACAGCGGCGACGGCGCAGCGATGACCTTGACGACCGAATACAGCGGCGATCTGTTCGACGTGTCGTCGGCGCAGATGCTCACCGTGAGGCTTGCCGCCGTGCTCGACGCCGCCGCCGCGGACGCGGCAGTCCGGGTGGGCGACGTTCCGGTGCTCACCGAAACCGAACGCGATGCGGTTGTCGGCGAACGCAACCGGACCGGTCACCCGGTCGGCCCGGCTGCGCTGGGCGCCCTGGTGTCGGCGCAGGCGCGGCGCACCCCGGATGCCGAAGCGGTGCGGTTCGGTGACCACCGCCTGACCTACGCCGACCTGGACGGATGGTCCGACCGGCTGGCGGCGCAACTCTGCGACCAGGGCTCGGCGGCGGGTTCGGTGGTCGGCGTGAGCCTGCCACGCTCGGTCGAGTTGGTCGTGGCGCTGGTCGCGGTCGCCAAGGCGGGTGCGGCGTTCCTGCCTCTCGACCCGGAGTACCCGCCCGACCGGCTGCGGTACATGATCACCGATGCCACCCCCAGCGTCGTCCTCGACGACGCAGACACCATCCGGACTGCCCGCTCCGGCGCGCGCCCCACGCTGCCCGCGGTCGACCCGGCGGCGTGGGCCTACGTGCTGTACACCTCCGGCTCGACCGGCGCCCCGAAGGGCGTCGCCGTTCCCCACGCCGGCATCGTGAACCGGATCGCATGGCTGCAGCACGCGTACCCGCTGCACGGCGGCGACCGGATGCTGGTGAAGACGCCGATCAGCTTCGACACCTCGGTGTGGGAACTGTTCTGGCCGCTCAGTGTCGGAGCCGCACTGGTCGTCGCCGACCCTGGCGGGCACCGCGACCCGCGGTACCTGGCCCGGACGATCCGGGAGCACGCGGTGACGGCGGTCGACTTCGTACCGTCGATGCTGGAGTTGTTCCTCGACGATCCGGACGCGGCCACCTGCGCGTCGCTGACCCGCGTCACCGTCGGCGGTGAGGCGCTCACCGCCGAGATCGCCGAACGCTTCGCCCGCACCTTCCCCGCGGTGCCGCTACACAACCTCTACGGACCCACCGAAGCCTCCGTCGATGTGCTCGGCTGGACGGCCGACGGTGGCGCGGTGTCGCTGGGCACGCCGGGCTGGAACGTCCGCGCCTACGTACTGGACGAATACCTCCAGCCCGTCCCCGACGGTGTCCCGGGCGAGCTGCACCTGGCCGGTATCCAGCTCGCCGACGGCTATTTGGGCCGGTCCGGGCTGACCGCACAACGATTCGTCGCCGACCCGTTCGGCGCCGGCACCCGGATGTATCGCACCGGTGACACGGTCCGCTGGCGGCGTAGCGGCGCGACGCCCGCGACGCTGGAATACCTGGGCCGCACCGACGAGCAGATCAAACTGCGCGGCGTGCGCATCGAACCCGGCGAGATCGAGGCGGTGCTGGGCGGACATCCGACGGTTGGGTCGGCAAAGGTGCTGGTGCACCGCGACCGACTGGCGGCCTACGTGGTGCCGACATCCAAGGGCTTCGAGGCCGGATGCGACACCGAGTCACTGCGCAGGCACGCTTCGGCGGCGCTGCCGGGTCACATGGTGCCGTCGGCCTTCGTGGTACTCGAGGCGTTTCCGCTGACGCCCAGCGGCAAGCTGGACCGCCGCGCGCTACCAGATCCGTCGCCGACCGCGGTTTCGGGGCGGCCACCCATCACCGATGCGCAGAGGCGTCTGTGCGACATGTTCGGAGAGATCCTGGGAGCGCGGGTCGACGACATCGACGCGGACTTCTTCACCCTCGGTGGGCATTCGCTGCTGCTGGTCCGACTGGCGACCGAGATCCGCCGCGGGTTCGGCATCCAGATCCCGGTCACCGAACTGATGGCCGGCCCGACGGTCGCCGATGTCGCGGCTCGCCTGTCGGGCAGCCCGGATACGGCTGCGGACCAGATCGCGGACGGCCTCGCGCCGGTGCTGACGCTGCGCGGCTCGGGTGACCGGCCACCGCTGTTCTGCCTGCCCCCGGCCAGCGGCCTCGGATGGCAGTTCGCCGGGCTGAAAAAGCATCTACCCGAGGCGATTCCGATCTACACGCTGCAGGCGTCGACCTTCTCCGGCGCCGCGCAACCGGACACCATCGCTGATCTGGCGGCCGACTTCGCCGACCGCATCACCGAGATCGCCCCCGCCGGCCCGGTCCGACTGCTGGGCTGGTCGTTCGGAGGTTCGGTGGCGATACTCACCGCGCAGGTGCTGCGCAACCGGGGCATCGATGTCGAGTTCGTCGGCATGCTCGACGCGCGCACCGACACGACGGAAGATCCCGGGGCCTTCCACGCTGACACGGTTCTCGGCGCATTGCTGCGCGAGATGGGTTTCGCCGTGGAGCCCGACACCCCGATGACCGTCGAGCAGGCAGTCGAACTGGTGAAAAACTCCGAGGATGCGATCACGGTCCTCGACGACGAACAGATCGCCGTCGTGATCGAGAACTACGTAGCCGCCGAACGCCTCACCGCCTCAGCTGATTACGGCCGTTACGACGGAGACGTCTGGTTCGTCGACGCCGGACGTCTGGAGATGGACTTCGACGGCGTCGCGTCGAAGGGCTGGCATAACCATGTCGGCGGCGTCCTCGAAGTGGTCCGCCTCGACTGCAGGCACTCCGAACTGATGGATCGCCCGGTTCTTGAGGTGCTGGGACCGCTTCTAGCAGAGCAGCTTCAGCGATGATCGGCACCCGGAACGACGATGCCCCGCCGGCGGACCGGCGGGGCATCGGAAGTGATGTGTCAGGCGTTCGACAAGTCCGCGACGGGTCGGCCGTTGAGCGCGTTGCCCAGCTGCGGGGTCAGTACATCGAGTGCGTACAGCAGCGCGTCAGGACCGCTGTAGGTCAGTGCGCCACTGAGATTCGATTCGAACGTGGTGTACAACGTGCGATCCTGCTGCACGACACCGAGACGTGCGAACGCCGGCGACGCCAGCATCTGCTCCTTGGTGGCGCCGTTGACGAAGAGGACGTCGCGGTCGAGCAGAGCGAGCTTCTCTTCGCTGACGTCCCCGTCGACCTCCTGGGTCTTGAAGCCCAGAGCGGTGAACAACGAGCGACGGGGGTCGTTCTCCGGCAACAGCCAGTGTCCGCCGTTCTCCGGGCCGAAGTCGACCACCAAAGTTTTACCGTCGAACTCTGGATTCTGCTGCCGCGCTTGGTCGATGCGCCCCTGCACCTTCGAGACGAGCTCCTTCGCCTCGTCCTCTTTTCCCAGCGCTTTTCCCGTGGTGAGCAGCTGGACATCCCATGGGGTCTCCTCGTCGGCGTAGTCACCCGACTGAATGACGGTCGGGGCGATCTGGGAGAGCCGGTCGTAGGTTTCCTGGTCGATGGACTCGTAGATCGCGAAGATCAGATCGGGCTTCTGCGCCGCGATCGCCTCGAAATCGATCTCGTCGGCACCCCAGGTGGTCACCCCCTTCCCGTCGGTGGCCGCCTTGACCCACGGGTAATCGTTGTACTCCTCGAAGAACTCCCGGGTACTGACGGGAACAACACCGAAGGGCAGGACGAAATCCTGGTCGGTCCATCCGACGGTCACGACCCGGCTCGGGTTCTCCGGCACCTGTGTCTCACCGAACTTGTGGGAGATGGCCACCGTCTCGACCTGCGGGCCGCTGGATTGTTCAGCGCCACAGGCAGCCACGAGTCCGACGGCCAGACATGTCGCGGCCAGCAGCGCCACGCTGCGAGCCCATCCCGGCCACAAAAGCCGCCTCCGATCGCGTCGTGTCCGCCAATGATGGTTGTTCATAAGCACAATCCCTTCGCTAGGCGCCGTTGCCCACCAGACATTAGCTTAGGCTCGGCATACTTGGGATGGCCCACTCGCACATCGGGGCGGACAGGCTTCTCACAGCGAATTCCCAGACCTGATGTGGCACAAAGACTCTCACGGCACCTTCATCGGAGACGAAGGGCTTGCACTCACTCGAATATAAGTTAGCCTTCGCTAAGCCACATCAGTGATGCCGTTCTGTCGGCGAGCACGTCTGAGCGCCACACCGAAGGACAAGCCCAGAAGGCAACGAGCCAGGAGGCCGGATGCAGCGAACATTGCTCGGAGGAAAGATCCACAGGGCTACGGTGACCCAAGCCGATCTGCACTACGTGGGATCGATCACCGTCGACGCCGAGTTGATGATCTCGGCCGGCATCATCGAGGGCGAGCAGGTGCATGTCGTCGACGTCACCACGGGGGCCCGCATCATCACCTACGTCATCACCGGCACGCCGGGCAGCGGGGTCATCGGAATCAACGGTGCTGCGGCACATCTGATTTCGCCCGGGAATCTGGTGATCATCATGTCGTTCCTGCAGATCGAGGAATCACAGGCGCATCAGCATCTGCCGAAGGTGGTTCACGTCGATGGAGCCAACCGGATCGTCGCGCTGGGCTCCGATCCGTCCGAGCCGGTACCTGGATCGGCCAACCAGATGGCAGGAGCCTGATGACCGACAGCGACACGCGAACCACCAACGGACATCAGCCGGTCCTCGACCTCGTCGGCGTCGGATTCGGCCCGTCCAACCTCGCTCTGGCGGTGGCGCTGAACGAGTACAACGAGAACGCCACCCTCCCGATCACGGCCGAGTTCGTCGAGGTCAAGCCGGAATTCGGTTGGCACACCGGTATGTTGCTGCCCGGCACGACGATGCAGATCTCGTTCCTGAAGGATCTCGCGACACAGCGAAACCCGAAGAGCGAGTTCACGTTCCTGAACTACCTCACCGAGCGCGGCAGGCTTACCGAGTTCATCAACTTCAAGACCTTCTTTCCCACTCGTCTCGAATTCCACGACTACCTGGCCTGGGCTGCCGAAAAGGTCGGCGCGACGGTGCGATACGGATCCCGGGTGACCTCGGTACGGGAGGTCGACGGAATCTTCGAGATCGAGGTCACCGGCGGCCGGGAAACTCGGCTGCGCGCCCGCAACGTGGTGATCGCCGGAGGTCTGGAAGCCCAGCTGCCACCCGGAGTCACCAAGTCGGCACGTCAGATCCACAACCACAACTTCCTGCACGACCTCGAATGCCTGCCGAGTCGCGACCACAACCGCTTCGTCGTGGTCGGCGCCGGACAGAGCGCCGCCGAGGTGTGCGCCTATCTGCACGACCAGCCGGACGTGGAGGTGCACGGCGTATTTGCGAAGTACGGGTACAGCCCCGCTGACGACAGCCCCTACGCCAACCGGGTATTCGATCCCGTCGCTGTCGACGACTTCTACTCGGCGGCACCGGGTGTGCGGCGGCAGCTCATCGACTACCACCGCAGCACCAACTACTCGGCGGTGGACCTGCCGCTGATCGAACACCTGTACGCGCGGGAGTACGCCGAACGCGTCGCCGATCGGCGCAGGCTCTTCATGCGGGGCGCGTCCAGCGTCCACGCCACCGAGGAACACGACACCGGGGTGAGTGTCGAAATCGTGCATCACCCCAGCGGCACCATCGACCGGATCGACTGCGACGCGGTCATCTATGCGACCGGCTTCGCCCCTGCCTCGCTCCAGCGGATTCTCGGCGATCTGTACACCGACGTCGTGCACCACGACGGCCGGCCGGCGGTCTCCCGCGACTATCGCCTGGTGCTGGACCCACCCACTGCCGGCTCCCTCTACATCCAGGGCAACACCGAACACACCCACGGGTTGACGTCGTCATTGCTTTCGAACATCGCCGTGCGCAGCGGCGAGATCCTGGAGTCGATCGACGCGGGCAGGCTCGCGCCCGTGCGCGCCGCCGGATGAGGGCTACGCGTCGTTGGTTACTCGTCGTTGGTTACTCGTAGTCGATTACTCGTAGTTGATGTTGCCCAGCCCGAAATCGCGGGTCGAGAAGTCGATCTGCGCGGCCGGATTGGCGATCGCCGTCGTCAGCCCCGCGCCGAAGGGGCCCTGGCTGTCGAACAGCGTCGCGGTTCCGACGGCAAGCCCGTCGGCCGCGTGATGGGAGTCGGCCTGCAGACCGATCCAGTCGTCGACCGGCAATCGGGACAACGCCACCGTCAGATCGCCGTTGATGTACCCGACGCCGTCGGTGCCGAGGTTGGTCACCAGGCTGGTGGCCTCGGCGACCATCGCGGTCCGCACAAACGGTGAGTTGTCCTCGTCGGCAACCACTCTGATTCCGTCGTTGAAGAACCGCTTGCGTGACGCGTTCTGGTGCGCGGCCGGCGATCGCGTCCAGCCGACGTCGTCACTGCCGACGAAAGGCGGGACGGTGCCGTCGGGTTCGGGATGCTGCGGGAACGTCTGCTCGGAGCGCCACAACCTTCCCGGTGGCGGAGCGGACGGCCGGTACTGCACCAGGGTGGCCTTGGCCACCGCCTGACCGTGCTGGATCACCACGCATTCCGCGCTGCGGACCCGGCGACCGTCGCGGATGACCTCGACGTCGAGCGTGGTGCGTGCGTTGCGAGCGGCCCGGAACAGATCGACCGTGAGGCGTGCGGGCCGGAAGTCCGGTGATCCGCACGCAGTCTCGAGCGCGCGGGCCACCAGCCCGACGATCGCGGGACCGTTGAGGTGGTCCTCGCCCCAGTGGCTCTGCGCGTAGCGCGTGGGCAGGAAGCCGTCGGCATCAGGGGTGAAGTGCGCCGCGACCTCGGCGGCACCGGCTGTTTGCTGCACCCCACCAGTAGACCGTGCCCACTCCCGGGGCGCGGCGCCGGGTTACCGGTTCAGCCACCAAATACGGGTCGAGAGCACCGTCGCGAAGCCGCACCACAGCGGGTAGGCCGCCAGAGCGGCGCCGGCCGCCGGGTGCACCGAGCCGGCTCGGCGCGCCAGGTCGGCGCTGCTGACCGCCAGCGCCCCGCCACGACGGCCGCCGGACCGAGCTTGCGACGGTTGAAGAACACCCAGCTCCAGCTGGCGTTGAGCGCGAGGTTCAGCGCCAGCGCGCGGGAGTAGGCACGCGCCGCGGCGGTGTCCCCGCGCTCCTCCAACCCGTCGATGGTCGTCGCGGACACGCCGCTGATGTCGGCATACAACAGGTTCCATACGATCGGGAACGCTGCCGGCGGCGGCTGGAAGCTGGGCTTGCGCAGCCGCCGATACCACGAGGACTGCACCGCGGGCCTGGTCGCGAGGCCACCGATGACACCGGTGGCGATTGATCCGCCCGCCGTTTTGGCGAGGGTCGAGAAACGCATCTGGGTCCTTTCCACACATCCGGACCCGACAGGGTCCGGACTCCTTCATACCCCGTTATCCACTTCGCGAATCCCCTGCCCGAAAATGATTGCGCGCCAGGATCGCTCGCGTACCGCGCGTTGGCGGGCCATGATTCATCGTGTGACCGACGATCTCGCCACCCACACCCCCGACGGCCGTCCACGAGCGCGCGGGGTGGGGGTGCCGCTCGACGGCGACCCCGGAGCGTTGAACGCGCTGACCGACGTCGCCGGAATCGAGGTCGGTGTGACCACCCTGATCGACGGCGACGGACCGCTGGTCGTCGGCCAGGGACCGGTCCGCACCGGCGTCACGGCGATCCTGCCGCGGGGACGCGCCGGAATCGGAGCGCCCTGCGCGGCGGGGTGGTACTCGCTCAACGGCAACGGCGAGATGACGGGGACCACCTGGATCGACGAGGTCGGAGCGTTCACCCTGCCGGTGGTGTTGTCGAACACGCATGCCGTCGGCGCCTGCCACACCGGGGTCGTGCAGTGGGCCCACCGCGTCGCGCCCCGGTCGGCCCGGCAGTGGCTGCTCCCTGTGTGCACCGAGACTTGGGACGGCTACCTCAACGACATCAACGGCGGCCACGTGCGCCCCGAGCACGTCGAGGCCGCCCTCGACGCGGCCCGCGGCGGGCCGGTGCCGGAAGGGTCGGTCGGCGGCGGCACCGGGATGAACTGCTATGACTTCAAGGGCGGCAACGGGACCGCGTCGCGGCTGGTGCCCTTCGGATCTCGCACCTACACCGTCGCGGCATTCGTGCAGGCGAACTTCGGGTCCAGGGCCGAACTGACGATCGCGGGTCACCGCGTCGGCCCCGCGCTGCTGGACGACAATCCCCTCGACGGCGACTGGTTCGCCCGCGACCTCGCCGCCCCACCCGGCGCCGGTTCGGTCATCGCGGTGATCGCCACCGACGCGCCGCTGCTGCCCGGTCAGTGCAAGGCGCTGGCGCGCCGGGTGCCGTTGGGTCTGGCGCGCACGGGCACCACCGGCAGTCATTTCTCCGGCGACATCTTCCTCGCGTTCTCCACTGCCGACGTGCCCGGCCTGGCCAGCGAGTTCCCGCTCGGACCGGCGGACGACGACGAGATCGGCTCGATCGCGTTTCTGCCGTGGGGCCGGATGGACGCGCTGTACACCGCGGTCGTGCAGGCCGTCGAGGAGGCGGTGCTCAACGCGCTGGTGGTCAACGCCGAAATGGTGGGGCGCGACGGCCACCGGACGCCGCGGCTGCCTCTCGACCGATTGGCCGCGCTGCTCGGGCAAGGGACATAATCGCAAAGAACTGAAGATGAGCTAACGATCGGAGCCCCTCGTGCAGCAGACGGTCCGACGGCCGCGTCTGCTGGTGATCGGGCTCAGCGTGGTCGTGCTGACGGTCGCGGTGCTGCAGACCGCGGTCGTGCCGGTGCTCGGCGTGATCGCCGAACAACTGGACGCGTCTACCGTCGCGGTCAGTTGGGCGGTGACAGCCAACCTGCTCGCCGCCGCGGCAGCCACCCCGCTGATCGGCCGCCTTGCCGACCTTTACCGCAAGAAACGGGTGCTGTTGGGGGTGCTCGCGGTGGTCCTGGCCGGTTCGGTGCTGGCCGCGGTCACCGCGTCGCTGCCGCTGCTGATCCTCGCCCGGGTCCTTCAGGCCGCGTCGTTCGCGCTGTACCCGATCTGCATCGCGATCCTGCGCGAGGAACTGCCGCCTGAGCGGATGGTGTCGGCGATGGCGGTGCTGTCGGGCATGTTGGGCTTCGGCGGCGGTGCGGGGCTGGTGGTGGTCGGGCTGCTGATGAGCGGTGACGCCGGCTATCACCGGGTGTTCGTACTCACCACCGCGTTCACCGTCGCCGTCATCGTGATCGTGCTGACCCTGGTGCCGAACCGGCCCCGCAGCTCGTCGGGGTCCGTCGACTGGCTCGGCGCGGCAGGACTGGCGCTCGGGCTCTCGGCGCTGCTGTTGGCGATCACGCAGGCGAACTCCTGGGGGTGGCTCTCGGCACGCACCCTGACATGTCTGGGCGGCGGCGTCGCGGTGCTCGCCGCCTGGTGGCTCTGGGAGAAGCGGGCACCGCGCCCGCTGGTATCGATTTCGATGCTGGCGCGCCGGTCGATGCTGTTCACCAACCTGGCCACCATCTTCGTCGGGATGGGCCTGTACTTCGCGTTCCTTGGGCTGACTCAGTTCGTCCAGGTCGACCGCGACGTCGCGGGCTACGGCTTCGGGGCGTCGGTGCTCGAGGCCAGCGTGATCTATCTGCTGCCCGGTGCGGTGACGGGGTTTGTCATCGCGCTGATCAGCGGCCGGTTCATCGACAGGTACGGCGCCCGCCCCGTCCTCGTGATCGCCGCGCTGGTCGGCATCGCCGGCTTCCTACTCATCGCGTTCGTGCACTCGGAGCCGTGGCAGGTGATCATCGCCAACATCCTGGCCAACGCGTACATCAGCCTCGGCTACGGCGCCCTGCCCGCACTGGTGGTCGGCGACAGCGAAGCCTGCGAAACCGGCGTCGCCACCGGGATGAACGCGATCGCCCGCACCGTCGGGAGCTCGACCGCCGCGGCGTTGGTGGCCGTACTGCTGGCGCGCACCACGGCCGCAGGCGCGCCGATGGAAAGCAGCTTCACCATCATCTTTCTCGCCGGCGCGGGCACGGCCGTGCTCGCGATGGTGCTGATCGCGGTGTCACGGCCCCGCGCACGTGCGGTGGAATCGGACGAGGCGCGCTACGAATCGCGCGCGATGAACCACGAGTGGGGCTGACGGACGACGATCTAGCGCGAGGGACGAGCGCGTTGAGGAGTCCGTCCATTGGAACTGACGGACGACACACCTAGCGTAGGGACGCGAGGTTGCGCACCGAGCGGTCCACGTCGCCCTTGATCACCCGTGCGACGACGTTGCCGACGGGCGTCGACAGCAATCCGCCGGACAGGTCGGCGACCACCCCGAACGACGATCCGTCGTCGCCGCGCGGCTCGACCCGCATCGACAGCGAGATGCAGACCCCACCGCGGCCCTTGCCGACGAGCTCGATCTCCTTGGGCTCGTCGTACTGCGTGACCCGCCAGTGGATCACGTTGCGGAATCCTTTGACCTTGATCAGCGAGGACACCTGGGTGTCGACACCGATCTCCGCGGGCACGTCGCTCTTCCACCCGCCGAAGATCGTCAGCCATTCGTCGAAGCGCTTCAGATCGGAAGCCAGCTCCCACGCACTCTCGGGGCTCAGATCGGACGTCACGGAAACATCGACACTCGCCATGCTCTCCTCACTACCCCACCCGATCAGCGACGTAAACGGCACCGAAACGCACCGGGGAGCTGCAAAACTGCAGAGTGCGACGTCACACCTGCCGGCCGGAACGCGGTCAGGCAACAAGATCGCGCGCCTTGCGACGCGGATTCTCTCGAGATCGGGCATCCCGGACGGCGGAATCCATTGTCTGAATGTAAATTCGTTGCGGAATCACTTGCGAAGCCCCGTCCGATCGGCGATTGTTTTACCCACAGCCGGGGGGCAGTACTGAGGAGGATGGGCACCTGACCCGCTCACACACGGCCACGAGCCAGGGGATCGGACACGACGCCGGGCGCACCAAGGGCGGGCCGGTCATCGAGATCGACCACGTCACGAAGCGCTTCGGGGATTACGTCGCAGTCGCCGACGCCGACTTCTCGATCGCCTCCGGCGAGTTCTTCTCGATGCTCGGACCCTCCGGATGCGGCAAGACCACCACGCTGCGCATGATCGCCGGATTCGAGACTCCGACCGAAGGAGCCATCCGTCTCGAAGGCGCCGACGTGTCGAAGACGCCCCCGAACAAGCGCAACGTCAACACCGTCTTCCAGCACTACGCGCTGTTCCCGCACATGTCGGTATGGGACAACGTCGCCTACGGGCCGCGCAGCAAGAAGCTTGACAAGGGCGAGACCCGCAAACGCGTCGACGAACTCCTCGAGATCGTGCGGTTGTCGGACTTCGCCGAGCGCAGGCCCGCGCAGCTCTCCGGCGGTCAGCAGCAGCGCGTCGCGCTGGCCCGGGCCCTGGTGAACTACCCCAGCGCCCTGCTGCTCGACGAACCGCTGGGCGCACTGGATCTGAAGCTGCGCCATGTCATGCAGTTCGAGCTCAAGCGCATCCAGCGCGAGATCGGCATCACGTTCATCTACGTGACCCACGATCAGGAGGAGGCGCTGACGATGAGTGACCGCATCGCGGTCATGAACGCCGGCAATGTCGAGCAGATCGGCACTCCGACCGAGATCTACGACCGTCCCTCGACGGTTTTCGTCGCGAGCTTCATCGGCCAGGCCAACCTGTGGTCGGGCCGCCAGACCGGGCGGGCCAACCGGGACTTCGTCGAGATCGACGTCCTAGGTTCCACCCTCAAGGCGCGCCCCGGCGAGACCGCGATCGAACCCGGCGGGCACGCCACGCTGATGGTGCGCCCCGAGCGCGTCCGCGTCACCATGGACGCCCCGACCGGTGACGTCGCGGCGGTACGCGCCAAGGTCTCCGATCTGACGTTCCAGGGGCCGGTGGTCCGGCTGTCCCTGGTGGCACCGGACGAGTCGACCGTGATCGCGCACGTCGGCCCCGAACAGAACCTGCCGCTGCTGCGTCCCGGCGACGAGGTGTACGTCAGCTGGACCCCCGACGCATCACTGGTCCTGCCCGGCGCAGACATTCCGACCACAGAGGATCTCGAGGAGATGCTCGACGACTCGTAAGTCCCCACCCAGGGCCGATCCGGGCCCGCGCGACCCCACCCAACTCCTCGGAGCCAACGAAAGGCACGCACCGTCATGTCTCCCGAAATCGACCCCGCCCTGCTCGCCCGGATGACCGCCAGCCGCACCTCGCGTCGGCGCTTCATCGGCGGAAGCGCCGCTGCCGCTGCAGGTTTGACCCTCGGCGCGTCCTTCCTCGCAGCCTGCGGATCGTCGGACTCCGGAAGTTCGAGCAGCACCGAAGAGGGCGGCCCCGCCAGCGGCACCCTGCGGATCTCGAACTGGCCGCTGTACATGGCCGACGGTTTCGTCGCCGCGTTCCAGACCGCGTCGGGCATCACGGTCGATTACAAAGAGGACTACAACGACAACGAGCAGTGGTTCGCCAAGGTCAAGGAACCGCTGTCGCGCAAGCAGGACATCGGTGCCGACCTGGTGGTGCCGACGGAGTTCATGGCCATCCGGTTACACCAGCTCGGCTGGCTCAACGACATCAGCGACGAGGGTGTGCCGAACAAGAAGAACCTGCGGCCCGACCTGATGGACAGCAGCGTCGACCCGGGCCGCAAGTACAGCGCGCCGTACATGTCCGGGCTCGTCGGCCTGGCCTACAACCGTGCCGCCACCGGCCGTGACATCACGAGCATCAACGATCTGTGGGATCCGGCGTTCAAGGGCCGCGTCAGCCTGTTCACCGATACGCAGGACGGCCTCGGCATGATCATGCTGTCCCAGGGCAATTCTCCGGAGAACCCGAGCACCGAAACCGTGCAGCAGGCCATCGATCTGGTCCGCGAGCAGAACGATCGCGGCCAGATCCGCCGGTTCACCGGCAACGACTACGCCGACGATCTCGCCGCGGGCAACATCGCCATCGCGCAGGCGTATTCGGGTGACGTCGTGCAGCTGCAGGCCGACAACCCGGATCTGCAGTTCATCGTGCCGGATTCGGGCGGCACCACCTTCCTCGACACCATGGTGCTGCCGTACACCACGCAGAACCAGAAGGCCGCCGAGGCCTGGATCGACTACGTCTACGACCGCGCCAACTACGCGAAGCTGGTCGCCTACACCCAGTTCGTGCCGGTGCTGTCGGAGATGACCGAAGAGCTGGAGAAGGTCGATCCCGAGGCCGCCGGCAACCCGCTGATCAACCCGCCGGTCGAGGTGCTGAATCGCTGCAAGAGCTGGGCCGCGCTGACCGACGAGCAGACGCAGGAATTCAACACCGCGTACGCGGCCGTGACCGGCGGCTGACGAGATGGCAGGTGTTGCCTCCAGCAGCCGTCAGCGGAGCAAAGTCGCTCCGTATCTGATGGTTCTGCCGGCACTGGTATACCTCGCGATCTTCTTCGTGGTTCCGTTCTTCTCGCTGGCGCGGACGTCGTTGTCGGAGACCGGCGGCTCGGTGTTCATGCCGACGCTGACGTTCGCCTGGGACTTCGGCAACTACGTCGACGCGTTCTCGCTGTACCGCGACCAGATCCTGCGGTCGTTCGGTTATGCGTTCGTCGCGACGGTGCTGTGCCTTCTGTTGGCGTTCCCGCTGGCCTACGTCATCGCATTCAAGGCGGGCCGGTTCAAGAACCTGATCCTCGGCCTGGTGATTCTGCCGTTCTTCGTCACGTTCCTGATCCGCACGATCGCGTGGAAGACGATCCTGGCCGACGAGGGCTGGGTGGTGCAGGCGCTGGGCACCATCGGTCTGCTGCCCGAGGAAGGCCGGCTGCTGTCGACGAGCTGGGCCGTGATCGGCGGGCTGACCTACAACTGGATCATCTTCATGATCCTGCCGCTCTATGTCAGCCTGGAAAAGATCGATCCGCGACTGCTCGAGGCGTCGAAGGACCTGTACTCGTCGACGACGAGGGCCTTCCGCAAGGTCATCCTGCCGTTGTCGATGCCGGGTGTGCTGGCCGGCAGCATGCTGGTGTTCATCCCCGCCGTCGGTGACTTCATCAACGCCGACTATCTGGGCAGTACCCAGACGACGATGATCGGCAACGTCATCCAGAAACAGTTCCTGGTGGTCAAGGACTATCCCGCGGCGGCCGCGCTGAGCCTCGGGCTGATGCTGACCATCCTGGTCGGGGTGCTGATGTACACCAGGGCGCTCGGTACGGAGGACCTGGTATGACGACACAGGCCGGCGCCGCGATCGCCACCGCGGCGCAGCAGGATCCGGCGCCGAAAAAGGTTCGGATCGGGCCCAATTGGGGCGACCTGTTGTTGCGGGCCGCCGCGGGACTGGTACTGCTGTACCTGTTCCTGCCGATCTTCGTGATCGTGTTGTTCTCGTTCAACGACCCCAAGGGCAAGTTCAACTACAGCTGGCAGGGATTCACGCTCGACAACTGGCTGGACCCGTTCAAGTACCCCGCGCTGACGTCGGCACTGAAGCTCAGCCTGAATGTGGCCGCGGTGTCGACGGCGGTGGCGGTGGTGCTGGGCACCCTCGTCGCGATCGCGCTGGTGCGGCAGCGCTGGCGCGGTCAACGCGCGGTCGACACATTCCTGATCCTGCCCCTGACCGCACCCGAGGTGGTCATGGGCGCGGCACTGCTGACGTTGTTCCTCGACTTCAACACCGCCGCCGGGTACACGACGATCGTGTTGTCGCACATCGCATTCGAGGTCAGCTTCATCGCGATGACGGTGCGGGCGCGGGTCCGCGGCTTCGACTGGACGCTGGAGGATGCGTCGCTGGATCTGGGCGCAAGCCCGACGCGGACGTTCTTCAAGGTGACCCTGCCGCTGATCGTTCCGGGCATCGTCGCAGCAGCGATGTTGTCCTTCGCGCTGTCGCTGGACGACTTCATCATCACCTACTTCGTCAGCGGTTCCGAGGTCACCTACCCGCTCTACGTCAATGCGGCGGTCAAGGCCGCTGTACCACCGCAGATCAACGTGTTGGCCACCGCGATCCTGGTGGTGAGCCTCGTGCTGCTCGCCGCGGGAACGCTGTACCGCCGCAAGAGGATCGACGCCTGAGTTCTGCACCCCGAGTGTGGGCCTTGTGCACGGGATCGGCCCGATCCGCGTACACAGGGCCCACATTCGCGTCTACAGCGTGACGATGACCGTGACGCGGCCCTGCTCGTCACGGTGGGCGACGGCGTGGCCGGTGCGGTCGGCTCCGTCGAAGTTGCGCAACGTCAGCGGTGCGCCGTCGCCGGTGAAGTTGCGCCACCAGGTCTTGTTGTCCGGAGCGAGCACCCGGATGACGATGCGGTTGCCCGAGCGCTGGTAGTTCACCGGTGTCTCGAACACCTGCCCGGTACGTCGGCCGGTGTAGCGGATGACGACGATGCGGCGGCGCACCAGCGGCCCGACGATGGGCGCATCCAGCAGCCGCGCGGCGCCCGAGTTGACCACGCCGACCACGGGCGAGTTGAAGATTCCTTTGGCCATGCGACAACGCTAGACGCCGACGGGGGCCGCGGCGGGCCGCGCACCGGTCCGCGCGGCGCCGATCCCGGCGGTGACCACCAGGCAGATGCCGACCAGTCCGAGGGCGGCAGGCACCTGAGCGAGCACGAGGAAGCCGAGCAACATCGCGAACGCCGGCTCAAGCGCCATCAGCGTGCCGAACGCCGCCGTTGTGAGCCGTCGTAATGCGAGCAATTCCAGTGCGAACGGCACCACCGGCAGCAGGATCGCCAAGCCCAGACCGACGAGCACGATGTGCGGCGACAGCCGCTCGACCACCGAGGGTCCGACCACCAGCGTGGCGACCAGACCCGCGACAGGCATCGACACCGCCAACCCGGTGATCCCGGCGACCTCGTCGCCCACTTTCTGGGTCAGCAGGATGTAGATCCCCCAGCACGCGGCCGCGCCGAGCGCGTACCCGACACCGACCGGGTCGACGGTGCCGGCCCACGGTTCGGTGAGCAGCAGAACGCCGAGCGCGGCCAGGGGCGGCCACACCCAGCGGCCCCGGCCGTGCCCGCGCGCGACCGCGACACCGAGCGGTCCGAGGAACTCCAGCGCGCTGGCCGTCCCCAGCGGGATGCGGTCGAGGGCGGCCATGAACAACACGGTGATCCCGGCGGTGACCGCCCCGAGCACGACGCACACCAGGAAGCTGTTGCGGGTGAAGGCCGCCCGCCGCGGCCGGACGATGACCAGGAACAGAATTCCGGCCCATGCCAGGCGCAGCCACGCCACCCCCTCGACACCGATGTCGTCGATCAACGTCACCGCGACGGCGAGTCCGAGTTGCACGCACACCATCGCGGCGACCGCCATCAGGGCGCCGTTGCGGGTCTGGTCTGCCGGCATGGTTGCATTCAACGGCACACAGAACGTTGCGGTCCACGTGATTTCGCACGACATACCGTTCATGAATTCCGAACGATTGATCGGCCTCCAAGCATCTACACGTCTGTTAATTTTGATCCCGCTGAACAGGGTGAGGTGAACATGGCGCTGACGCAGAACCTGGAGCTGATCTCCACGGTCGGCCGTATCGGAGTGGTCATCGCATGGGAACGTGTCGGCCCGCGGCCCGTCCCCCTCGACGCGTCCCATGTGCCGGTTTCGGCCGAGGCGATCACGCCGGATTGGCTCACCGAGGTCCTGTGCCGCGATCTGCCCGGCGCCGCGGTCACCGACGTCCGCATCGAGGGCGGCGACAACGGCACGAGCACCCGGCGCTACCTCGCCCTGGAGTACAACGCGGCCGGCGAGTCCGCCGGACTCCCCCACCGGATCTTCACCAAGTCGACGGCGAGCTTCGGTTCCCGCCTGCTGCTCGGTGTCACCGGTATCGTGCGCGGCGAGGCCGCGTTCTACAACTACGCCCGGCCGTCGCTGACCCTGCGCAGCCCGACCGCGTACTTCGCCGGATTCGACGCGGAGTCGTTCCGGTCGCTGGTCCTGCTGGAGGACCTGACGCAACGGGCATGGACGTTCCCCGATCCGATGGACAACCCCGTGGACCGGGCCGACGCGGAGGACATCGTCTCCGAGATCGCGGCCTACCACGGTGCATTCTGGGACAGCCCCCGCTTCGACACCGATCTGTGCGACCTCGAACCCACCCCGCAGTGGCGGGAGAACGTCAACCGCAAGGTGGGGTTCGCCAAGAGGATGGCGACCGGGTTGGAACGAGCCAAAGACGTCCTTCCCGGCGTGCTGTATTCACAGCGCGACGAGATCTGTCCGGCGTTGACGGAGTCCCTCGCGCTACACACGGGCGCCCCGCAGACGCTGTTGCACCAGGATCTTCATCTCGGCAACTGGTTGCGTGACGACACCGGCCGCATGGGCCTCTACGACTGGCAGTGCGTGGCCCGCGGCCATTGGGCCCTCGACGTCGCCTACGCCCTCGGCGGCTGTCTCGACGTCGACGACCGGCGCGACTGGGAGGAGGATCTGCTGCGGCTCTACCTGGAGCGTCTCGCCGACGGCGGCGTGCAGACGCCCCCGTCCTTCGACGCCGCCTGGCTGGCCTACCGGCAGCAGACGTTGCACGGGCTGACGTTGGGACTGTTCGCGCTCGGCGGCAACAGGTTCGAGCCCGAACTGCAGCCGCGGGGATACACGCTCTGCGCCATCGACCGTCTCGCCCATCAGGTCTGCGACCTCGACTCCATCACCGCGCTCGCGGTCTAGCGGCCTCAGTCCGGCGCGGGTAGCGGCTCCCACTCCCCCGACACCGACGCGCTCCACCGCGGGGCGCGTTTCTCGCGGAATGCCGCGACACCTTCGCGCGCGTCGGCTCTGCCCATCACCCGGTGATGCAGCTCGGTCTCCAACCGCGCCACCTGCCGGGCGCTGTAGCCGTTGGTCATGGTGTCCCACAACAACCGCTTGCTCAGCGCCGCCGACATCGGGGCGACATTGACCGCGAGGTCACGCGCGATCCCCCACGCGGCATCGAACACCTCACCGGCGGGCAGCGCCCGGTTGGCGATCCCGAGCCGCTCGGCCTCGGCCCCGTCGAAGGTCCGACCGGTCAGCAGGAGATCCGCGGCCACCGCGCCGCCGACCAGGTGGGGCAGCGTCCAGTGCGACATGCAATCACCGAGGACTCCGCGGCGGGCTTGCGCCACAGCGTATTTCGCATCGAGGGCCATGATTCTCAGGTCCGCCTGAAGCGCGATGGTCAGCCCGATGCCGATCGCATGGCCGTTGACCGCCGCGATCACGGGAGTTCGCAGCTCGAATGCCGCGGGATCGGTCGGCGACGCGGTGAAGCCCTCCGCGCCGGCCTCGAACGGCCCCGCCGGGGAAGCCATATCGGCGCCGGCGCAGAACGCGTCGCCGGCACCGGTCAGCACGATCGCGCGGACCGCGTCGTCGTCGTCGCATACGCGGTAGGCGGCGTTGAGCAGCTGACCCATCTCGGCGGTGTAGGCGTTGCGCTGCTGCGGTCTGTTCAGCGTCAGCACCGCCACCCCGTCCGCGACGGAGACGGTCAGGTCGGTCATGCGGCGAACTTACCGACCGACACGGCGCGCACTGGGGACAATCCAAGGATGGACACCCGGCGGCTGGAACTGTTGTTGGCCCTGTCGCGGCTCGGCTCCATGCGGGCGGTGGCCGACGAGTACCGGCTCACCACGTCCACGGTGTCGCAGCAGATCGCCGCGCTGGCCCGCGACACCGGCGCCCAGCTGATCGAACCGGACGGACGCCGGGTGCGGCTGACCCCGGCCGGGCGCCGGCTCGCCGATCACGCCGTGACGATCCTCGCGGCGGTCGACGCCGCCCGTCTCGACTTCGATCCCGATGCCGAACCCGCGGGCACCGTCAGGGTGGGCGGCTTTGCCACCGGTATCCGGGTGTCGTTGCTGCCGATCGTCGCCGACCTCGGCACGCGATATCCCAACGTGGAGGTGGTGATCAGCGAGTACGAGCCGACCGAGGCGTTCACGCTGCTGGCCGCCGACGACCTCGACCTGGCGCTGACCTACGACTACAACCTGGCGCCGGCGTCGCCGGGAGCCGCGCTGGAGACGATGCCGCTGTGGTCGACCGGATGGGGTCTTGGAGTGCCTGCCGGAACCCCGGCCGGAGCCGGGATCACCGCATTCGCCGACTCCGCCTGGATCGTGAACTCCCGCAACACCGCCGACGAGACGGCGGTGCGCACACTGGCGTCGCTGGCCGGGTTCACGCCGGCGGTCGCCCACCAGATCGACAGCCTCGATCTGGTCGAGGACCTGATCGTCGGCGGGTTCGGGGTGGGGCTGCTTCCGCTCGGCAGGCCCACCGGCCCCGGGGTCACCGTACTTCCGCTGCACAACCCCGACGTGATGCTGACGGCCTACGCGGTGACGAGGAAGGGCCGCTCGGCGTGGTCACCGCTGCGGGCCATCCTCGACCGGATGCGGCCACCACCTGGCGCACCACACCACCTGCTCTGGCCGCGGCCCCAGGCCGACGGCGGCTGAACGGGCACCGAGACCGTCATCGCGCGGCGAGCCAGCGCGCCTGCCGGCGCACGAAGGCCGCGTCGACCACCGCTCCGTGCCCCGGGACATACCGCGCGGCCGGACCACCCAGCGCGGCCAACCGGTCCAGCGTCGCCGGCCAGGCCGCCAGGTCCGACTGGTCGTCGACGCACGGATCGCCGGACTCCTCGACCAGGTCGCCACAGAACACCACGGTGTGCGGCCCGTCGGCGACCAGCACGACCAGGTCGTGATCGGTGTGCCCCCGGCCGGGATGCAGGATCCGCACGGTGACGTCTTCGGCGAGGGTGAGGTTTGCCGCGCCGCCGGCGAGCCGAGGCCAGACTGCCGAGGCCAGAGCAGCATCGACCTCGGCCGGGTCCGCGCCGTGTGTCACGGCGTCGTCGCGCAGCCACGCCTGGCGCTCGGTCAGCGCGGTCACCACTTCGGGGGCGCAGTACATCGTCGCCGCGGCGAACACCGAGTGCCCGAGGATGTGGTCGAAGTGGTTGTGCGTGAGCACGACATGGCGCACCGTGCAGCCGGTGAGGTCGGCGATGTCCTGCGCCACCGTTTGCGCCTCGGAAACCGTGGTGCCGGTGTCGATCAGGAGCGCTGAACCGTCGGCGCACACGGCACCGACCGTGACGTCGCAGAACGGCAGCCGGCAGCGGATCACATGCTCGGTGATCCGCTCCCAGACCAGCGTCGCCACCCCTGGGAGGGTACTTCGGCAGCGCTCCTGAGCCGTGGTTTGCCGCCCGGTGTGCCTGGGAACACAGGCCCCATGTTGATCCGACGTGTTGCGCGCCCCATGCTGTCCGCTGTGTTCATCTCGCGGGGAATCGAGGCCCTGCGTAGCCCGAAACCGGCGACCGATGCCACCCGGCAGACGCTCGAAGAGCTCAGCAAGTTGCCCGATCCGGTCGGCACGAATCTGCCGACCAACGCCGAGACAGTGGCGAAGGTGACCGCGGCGGTACAGATCGGCGGTGGCCTGCTGCTGGCCGCCGGTCGGCTCCCGAGATTCGCCTCGGCGGCTCTTGCGCTCAGCGTGGTACCGAGTTCCCTTGGCGGCCATGCCTTCTGGACCGAGGTGGACCCGCAGCGAAAGGCCGACGAACGTCGCGCCTTCATCACCGACGTCAGCCTGATCGGCGGCCTGATCATCGCTGCCGTCGACACCGAGGGCAAGCCGTCACTCGGGTGGCGTGGCCGCCGGGCCGCGCGCAAGGTGTCCGAAGCCGTCGCGTCGGCGCTGCCTGCCGGCGCTGCCGCCGGCAACTCGCTCGTCGACAGCCCGCTTGCCGAGAAGGTCGGGCACGGACTGCAGGTCGGCGCCGAACGCGGACGCGAGCTCGCACATATCGCCGGGGAACGAGGCTCGGAGCTCGCCGAGGTGGCGCTCGACCGCGGCGGCAAGTTGGCCGAGGTCGCCCGCGAGCGGGGCACCGAACTCGCCGAACTGGCCCGCGAACGCGCTCCCGAACTGGCCGAGATCGCCCGGGGCCGCGGCGAGGAACTGGCCGACCGGGCCCGCCACCGCGCGCCCGAATTGGCCGAACTGGCCCGCCATCGCGCGCCAGAACTGGCCGAACTGGCCCGTGAGCGTGCCGAATTGGCGCGTGAACGCGCCGCCGTGCTGGCCGATGCCGCGAGCAAAGAGGCCAAGAAGGCCGGCAAGCAGGCGAAGAAGCAGGCCAAGAAGCAGCAACACCGCCTGCGCTGACTCTCTTCGCGCCGACCGAGATCGCTCAGTCCCGCGGCGCGTAGCTGTAGTCGATGTTGGTGCCGTCGACGGCGGTCACGGTCAGGACGAACGTTGCGGTTTCCGGTCCGGCGACGACGGCGCAGTCCACCGTGTTGCCGGGCCTGCCCTCGAGGTCGCCCGAGCAGGTGGCGGAGTCCGGGGGCTGTGCCACGTGGCGCGCCAACTCGGCCAGCAACGACTGCTCGACCTCCGTCTTGGTCAGGATCGGCACCAGGTCGAAGTTCATCAGCAGCCCGTCGAGGCTGGTGACCTCGGCGGTACGCCGCAACGTGACCCCGTCGGCGGTGACCTCGCACTGGGCCGTCTCCCCCAACACCCCGAGCAGGCCCGTCTGGCATTCGACGTGCGACGTCGGCGGGCCGCCAGCCTCGTCCACCAATCGGGTGACTGCACGCTCCAACTGCTCCGGCGACAGCGCGGGAGTCAATTCGTACTCGATCCTGTCGCCGTCGACGGCGGTGACGGTCACGATGGGTTCGAACCTGTTGGTCGGTCCGAGCACGACCTCGCACCGGGCCGTCTGCCCGACCTCGCCGGGAAGCGGATCCCTGCACGAGACCGATTCCGGGGTCGCGCCTGCTTCGCTCAGCCGCGCGGTGATGTCGGACTGCAGATCCGTGGTCGCCACGGCCGGGAGCCCGTCGTCGGGGGTCTGGACGCCGCATCCGGCCGCCGAGGTGATGAGGGCCATCGCGGCGAGGGGAACGAAGGCCTTCCTCACGTGGTATCCCGTCGCAGGTAGGAAGTTTGCAGGCACCCTAGCAGAGAGCTTCGGGGCCGGCCGGCTTCGATGTTTTACTGCTCACATGCCCAGAACCACCCTGACCGCGCGACGCCTGCACGACCGCGCCGAACCCGTCCACGCCGTCACCTACTTCTCGCCGGAAAGCCGTGCCGCACTCGACGGTCTGGGATATCGGGGGTTCTGGTCGGGCTACTTCGCCGCCCGCTCGGCTCCGCTGGGCCCGGTTCCCGCCGACGTGGTCACCGCCGCGTTCTACAACTTCACGGCCGAACGGGTGGCCAAGGCGCTGCCCGCGGCGTGGGATGTCGCCTCGCCCGCCGCGGCGCTGGCCGCCCGGGAGAGTTCGGCGGCGGCGGCCTTGCGGCGGTGCGGCGTGGGCGACGAGGAGGCCGCGACCGTTGCCGACCTGGTGCAGCGGGCGGTCGCATCGGCCGATACCGACGGCCGCGTGCTCTACGGCGCCAACCGCGCGTTGCCGTGGCCGTCGGATCCGCAGGCGCGGCTCTGGCATGCGACCACGCTGCTGCGCGAGCACCGCGGAGACGGTCACGTGGCCGTGCTGACCGCCGAGGGGCTGTCCGGGCGCGAGTGCAACGTGCTGCACGCCGCTGCCGGGGCCGTGCCCGCGGAGATGATCAAACGAGCGCGTGACTACGACGACGACCAGTGGGCGTTGCACCAGGAGGCGCTGCGCGGCCGCGGTCTGCTCGACGGTGACGGCACATTGACCGAGCAGGGCCGGATGTTCAAGCGCCACATCGAGGACCGCACCGATGCGATCGCGCTGCCCGTGCTCGCCGGGCTCGACGACAGCGACGTAGAAGCCCTGTTCCAAGCGCTCACCCCGATCACCCGCAAGGTGGTCGCCGCGGGCGACGTCCCCGCAGGGACACCGATGGGGCTCAGCCGTGACGACCTCGACGACGGCAGCGCACGCCTGGACTGACAGGACGCGTCAGCGCGGGGCGTACATGATCAGGCCCACGCCGGCGAGGCAGACCGCTGCGCCGACGACATCCCACCGGTCCGGTCGGAAGCCGTCGGCGACCATCCCCCACAGCAGCGAACCCGCGACGAACACCCCGCCGTACGCGGCAAGGACACGGCCGAAGTTGGCGTCCGGCTGAAACGCCGCGACGAACCCGTAGGCGCCGAGCGCGATGATGCCCGCACCGATCCACAGCCAGCCGCGATGCTCCCGAAATCCCTGCCAGACCAGCCACGCTCCGCCGATCTCCAGGATCGCGGCGAGGACGAACAGCAGCACAGACTTGACGATCACGGGTCTACCCTTGCCTATGCGACACCGAGGTACGCGGCGCGGATGCTGTCGTCGGCCAACAGCTCCCGCGCGACGCCCGTGCGGGTGACCTCGCCGGTCTCCAGGATGTACGCCCGGTCGGATCGGCTCAACGCCTGTTGGGCGTTCTGCTCGACGAGCAGCACCGTGGTCCCGCCTGCGTTGATCTCCGCGATGATCTTGAAGATCTGCGAGATGACCATCGGGGCAAGACCCATCGACGGCTCGTCGAGCAGCAGCACCTTGGGCCGGGCCATCAGCGCCCGTCCGATCGCGAGCATCTGCTGCTCACCGCCGGACAGTGTGCCGCCGACCTGGCTGCGCCGCTCGGCGAGCCGCGGGAAGGTCTGCAACACCCAGTCGAGGCGCTCGTCGTGCTCGGCCTTCGACGGGAATTTGCGGCTGTAGCAACCCATTTCGAGGTTCTCGATGATCGTCATGCCGGGGAACACTCCGCGGCCCTCCGGAGCCTGGATCAACCCGTCGGTCACCCGCTTGTGCGCGGGGACGCGGCTGATGTCCTTGCCGTCGAACCACACCGAACCCGACGTCAGCGGCAACAGGCCCGAGATCGCGCGCATCATCGTCGTCTTGCCGGCACCGTTGGAGCCGAGCAGCGTGACCAGCTCGCCTTCGTGAACGGTCAGCGACACCGAGTGCAACGCCTTGATCCGGCCGTAGTGCACGACGACGTCGCGCACGTCCAGCAGCACGGGGCGGGAGTCGTCAGCTGATTTCGTCATCGGGCACCCCCAGGTAAGCGGCGATGACCTTCGGGTCCTCGCGGATCTGCGCGGGCAGGCCGTCGGCGATCTTGCGACCGAACTCGAGCACCACGATGCGGTCGGTCACCCCCATCACCAGCCGCATGTCGTGTTCGATCAGCAGCACGGTGTAGCCGTCGTCGCGGATCTTGCGGATCAGGTCGATCAACGCCGACTTCTCGCTGGGGTTGAACCCGGCCGCGGGTTCGTCGAGGCACAGCAGCTTCGGTTCGGTGGCCAGCGCCCGGGCGATCTCCAGCCGGCGCTGGTCGCCGTAGGACAGGTTCTTGGCCTTCTCCTCACCCCGGTGCGCGATGCCCACGAAATGCATCAGCGCCGCCGACCGCTCGATCGCCGACTTCTCCTCACGGCGATGCCGCGGCGAGCGGATCAACGCCCCGGGCACCGAGGTGTGGTGGCGGGCGTCGGTTCCGACCATCACGTTCTCCAGCGCGGTCATCTCACCGAAGAGCCGGATGTTCTGGAAGGTGCGGGCGATGCCTAGCCGGGTGATCTGGTGGCGTTTGATCCTGCCGATCGGGGAACCGTCGAACGTCACCGTGCCCGAGGTCGGCCGGTAGACACCGGTGATCGCGTTGAAGCACGTCGTCTTGCCCGCGCCGTTGGGTCCGATGAGGCCGAGGATCTCGCCGCGACGGATGTTGAACGTCACCGCGTCGAGCGCCGTCAGGCCGCCGAACTTCACGGTCAGATCGGTGGTCTGCAGCAGCACCTCGCCTTCGCCGGCGTGGATGTCGCGGTGCACGCCGGCGATGTCGGCGACAGCGTCCTCGAAGGTCTCCGGCTCGGTCATTTCACCGGCTCCGTGTCCGTCGGCTGGGCCCGCAACAACTTGCGGGCGGCTCTGGCGTAGGTGAGCAGATGCTGGCGGGCCGGGAACAGGCCCTGCGGGCGGAAGATCATCAGCACCACCAGCGCCAGCCCGAAGAACAGGTACTTCAGGTTGCCCATGTCGATGCCGAGGAAATGCACTCCCAGAAGCCGGTTCGGCAGGTACACGATGATGAACGCGCCCAGGATCACGCCGAGCTTGTTGCCCTGCCCGCCGAGCACCACGGCGCACAGGAACAGCATCGAGTTGATGATGTTGAACGTCGGCGGCGCGACGTACTGCACCTGCCCCGCGTAGAGCGCACCGGACAACCCTCCGATGGCCGCGCCGATCGTGAACGCCCACAGCTTGAACTTGAACGCGTTGACGCCCATCACCTCCGCGGCGTCCTCGTCTTCGCGGACGGCGATCCAAGCGCGTCCGACCCGGCTGCGTTCGAGGTTTCCGACCAGCAGCAGGATGACGACGATCAGGATCAGGCCGAGCCAGAACCACCAGGTGCCGTAGTTCGCATCACCCCCCGAATTGGATACGGAGAACACGCCTTGGGGATGTTGTTCATTCTCCAGGAAGTGCGGGAAGGCGACCTCGTTGAGACCGCGGGGACCGTTGGTGATGTCGGCCAGATTGTCGGCCAACAGCCGGATGATCTCGCCGAAACCGAGGGTGACGATCGCGAGGTAGTCCCCGCGCAGCCGCAGCGTCGGGGTGCCGAGTATCAGCCCGCTGAGCGCGGTCACCGCCATCGCCAGCGGCACACAGGCGAGCCAGGCCCAGGGAGTGGTCAGGAAACCCTTGGGGCTCATCTGGTTCCACGGGCTCTCAGGGCTGGTCAACAGTGCCACGGTGTAAGCGCCGACGGCATAGAACCCGACATAGCCGAGATCGAGCAGACCCGCCTGCCCGACGACGACGTTCAGCCCGATCGCGATGATCGCGACCATCGCGAACTGGGCCATGGTGCCGCCGAAGCTGATTCCCGGTGTGTTGATGAATCCCGGCTTGAACAACGGGGACAACGCGATCCCGGCGAACAGGACGATGCCGAACACCCATTTCTGGGCCCGGGTCAGGCCGTCCCACCAATCCATCACCCGTGTCATACGCGTGCCTTCCCGAGGCTCTCACCGAGGATTCCGGTGGGACGGACCAGCAGCACCAGAACCAGCAGCACGAACGCGACCACGTCACGCCACTGGGTGCCGAACACCGCCTGGCCGTAGTTCTCCATCACCCCGAGCAACAGCCCGCCGAGCAGCGCGCCACGCAGGTTGCCGATGCCGCCGAGCACCGCCGCCGAGAACGCCTTGATACCCAACAGGAATCCGCCGGAATAGATGATGCCCTGGGGCACCTTGAGCGTGTACAGCAGCGCGGCCGCACCGGCCAGCAGACCGCCGATCAGGAACGTCGTCATGATGATCCGTTCCCTGGACACCCCCATCAGGGTGGCTGTCGTCGGGTCCTGCGCGACGGCGCGGATGCCGCGGCCGAATTTGGTGCGGTTGATCGCGATGTCGGTCAGCACCGCGAGCACCAGCGCGGCCGAGATGATGACGATGGTGACGTTGGAGATCGACACCCCGAACAGCTCGAACTGGGTCTTGGGCTGCACCAGCACGATCGGCTGCTGGGCGTTGGGCCCGCCGTAGCCCGGTATCAGCTTCGGCAGGATGAACAGCACGAACTGCTGTAGCACGAAAGACATACCGATCGCGGTGATCAGGAATGTCAGCGCCCGCGCGTTGCGCTTGCGCAGCGGGCGGTAGGCGATGAACTCCAAACCGATCGCCGCGCTTCCGGACACGGCCATCGCGAACAGCATCGCGACGCCCAGATACAGGATCGTCAACCCGACACCCTTGTTGTAGGCGTTGCCGCTCGGGGTGAAGCCGAGGATCACGTCGAGCGCGAAGTACGCCCCGAACATGCCGAGCATGAAGATCTCGGAATGCGCGAAGTTGATCAGGCGCAGCACCCCGAAGACCAGGGTGTAGCCGACCGCGACCAGGGCGTAGATCGCTCCCCAGGACAGGCCGTCGATCGTCAACTGCCAGAAGCTGTCCACCAGCGCACCGACATTGAAGTTGATGTTTGCGGCCAGATTCATCCGGTGGTGAGCTCCTCGGCGGGGGATGAGTCGAAAAGGACTGCTGAGCGAAAACGCGTCCGAGCCAAGAGCTCTCGGACGCGTTTCGCTTCAGCGGTTACTGGACGTCGTAGATCCAGATCAATGTGGTGGTGAGCTCACCTTCAGGGGTCCACTGGTATTCGCGGGCCACGCCCTGTCCCTTGTAGTTGCGGACGAAGTCCAGCAGGGCCGGGCGGGTGATCGCACCGGAATCGATGCCCTTGAGCAGGATGGTGCCCAGGTCATAACCCTCGGCGCTGTACGTGCCTGCCGCCTGGCCGAACTTCTCCTGGTACTCCTCGGCGAAGGAGCCGGTGGCCGGGCCGCACGGGCAGGCCAGCACGGCGCCCTTGGAGGATTCGCCCGCCTGCTTGACGAACTCCGGGTCCTTGGTGCCGTCCGCGCTGGCGAACACGCCCTCGAACCCGCCGTCACGCAGCTGCTGCACCAGCGGTGCGGCTTCGGCGTAGTAGCCGCTGAAGAACACCGAATCCGGGGCCGCGCCCTTGATCTGCGTCACCGCGGCGGAGAAGTCCTTGTCGCCCTTCTTCACCGAGATGTTGCACGCGGAGTCGGCCACCGGGCCGAGGGTCTCGCGCACCGCCTGTCCCAGGCCGAGGCCGTAGTCGGTGCTGTCGTCGACGACGCAGACCTTCTTGTGGCCCAGGGTGTTCTTCAGGTAGTTCGCGACCGACGGGCCCTGCACGCCGTCGTTGGCCAGGCCGCGGAAGAACGTCTTCCAGCCGTTCTCCGAGAGCGTCACGTTGGTCGCCGACGCCGTGGTGGACACCAGACCTGCCTGGTCGAACACGCCGCCGGTGGCCTTGGTCTCGCCCGAGAAGGCGGGCCCGACCAGGCCGATCGTGTACTGGTCGTCGACGATCTGCGGGGCGATGGCGCTGGCCTTCTGCGGATCGCCCTCGGTGTCGAACGGCTTGAGCTGCACCTGGCAGCCCGGGTTGGCCGCGTTGTGCTTGTCGATCGCGAGCTGGACGCCGTTCTTGATGTTGATGCCGAGCGCAGCGTCGGGGCCGTTGAGCGCACCGGCCATCGCGATCGACACCGGCGGGCAGGTCGCCTGCCCGTCACCTGCCGGATCGGCGGGGGCGGCGCCCTCGCTGGCGGCGACCTCGGCGCCGGTCTCGTCGATCTGCACCTTCTCGACGATCTTCAGATTCGACTGCGCTGCTTCCTCTTCGGGCGAGCCCTGACTACAGCCGGCCATAGCCAGCGCAATCAACCCCGCGCCCCCGAGAGCAAATGCCTTGCGTGCCACGCGACCGCGCACGTCCCACCTCCGGTTCAGTGTTTGTCTCGACATCTTCGGGTGTCCGTCCGATAACCACTGACGATCACGTCGGCGATGCTTCGCCGACGACCATAACCGCCACGCCGCGGTAGCGCGTGCCGTTCGAAAACGCGTCGCGTGGATAAACCAGGTCACCAGAGAAAAGACCGCTCCGGAAACGCAGACTTAACGGGGCCGAGGGCCCAGTGGTGCTACTTCTCGTCCGCCTCGGGCGCGCCAGCGGGCGGGTCCAGAGTCTCCAGGACGACCTCGGCGACGCGCTTCATCGTGGTGCGCCGGTCCATCGCCGCGCGCTGGATCCACTTGAACGCCTCGGGTTCTGTCATGTTCTGCTTCGATTGCAGCAAACCCTTGGCGCGTTCGACGAGCTTGCGGGTCTCCAGCCGGTCCGACAGCGTCGCGACTTCTTTCTCCAGTTCGGAGATCTCGCTGAACCGGCTGACCGCGACCTCGATCGCGGGGATCAGGTCGGTGATGCTGAACGGCTTGACCAGGTAGGCCATCGCGCCGGCGTCGCGGGCCCGCTCGACCAGTTCGCGCTGGCTGAAGGCGGTGAGGATCACGATCGGGGCGATGCGCTTGCTGGCGATCTCGGACGCGGCGTCGATGCCGTCGCGGCGGGGCATCTTCACGTCCATGATGACCAGGTCAGGGCGCAGCGACTCGGCCAGATCGACGGCCTCCTGGCCGTCACCGGCCTCGCCCACGATCTCGTAGCCCTCCTCGCGCAGCATCTCTGCCAGGTCGAGCCGGATCAGCGCCTCGTCCTCGGCGATCAGGACGCGGTGCGGCGTGGCGGCGGCGTCGGGGGATGACGCGGAAGCGGATGACATGCAGACATTGTGAAGCCCGCAGGCGATATGGGCGAGCGCGGGGCCATCATCTATGGTGATAGGCCGCACGCCCTCGTATCCCAACTGGCAGAGGAAACGGATTCAAAACCCGTACAGTGTGAGTTCGAATCTCACCGAGGGCACTCAAGAAGCCAGCGTTGTCCCGGCCTGCTCACCAGACGCCGATGACCTTCATCCACAGTCCCCCGACGGACGTCCAGATCGCGATGTTGACGATGCTCATCACGAACCCGATCCGGAACAGCTCGCTGGTCTTGACGTAACCGGACCCGTAGATCACGCCCGCCGGCCCCGACGAGTCGTGCGCGAGGCCGCCGAACAGGCTGCCGATGAACCCGAACACCAGCGCGGCGAACAGCGGCGGTGCGCCGGTGGCGATCGCGGCGCCGGCGAACGCGGCGGTCGTCGCGTCGATGTTGAGCACGTCGCCCAGGCACCACAGGATCAGCAGCAGGACGAACGTCGAGGCCATGATCCATTCCCGGCGCGACATCGGACCGGACTCACGTAACTGCGCGCGTGCCGCCTCGCCTGCCTCCGGCGTCTTGACCACCGTCGGCCGGTAGATCTTCGACATCACCCACGGCACCACCGGCAGGCTGACCAGCCCGGGCACCACGGCCGCCGACGCCCATCCCACCCAGGAGATCTCGACGCCCAGATCGCGGGCGGATTGCTGGGCCACCGGGTTGCCCGCCATCGCGGTCAGGAACATCGCCGGGGTCACCGTCGGCCACGATCAGGTCGAGCACCTCGCAGCGGGTGTGCAGCGTGACCGCGCCGGTGTCGACCTAGGCCAGCAGCGCCTGGCTGGCCGCGTCTGCAGCTGCTGTCCCGTCTGGCCCCGGGTGTAGTACGCCGGTTCAGCGGGCTGACGAGGCGGTAGTCGAGCATGCGTTGCGCCCAGGCAGCGGACGGATCCCCCGCGGGGACACGACCGTCGACGGCGCCGCCCACGATGCGCAACCGCTCGGGGCCCGTTCACAACAGTCCCAGTTGCACGGCAACCGGAATGGCCGCGTGCGCCAGCCGGTGACGCCGAAGTCGTCGACCACCGTCGACAGCCCATGGCCCAGATGCGAGCCCAGGACCGCCATCGCAAGGAAATGGAACAGCGCGACCGCGGGCCGGTCGAAGCTGGCGGTCATGTTGCCGTAGGCATGCCCGGCACGGAACGTCTCACCGGCTGCCGGGCGGGTCCCGGTGGTGAGGCCGAGAACATGAAAGATGATGAACAACAACAACACAACGCCGCCGACGACGGAGGATCCACAAGGCACCCTCGTAGGGCAGCAACGGTTCACCCAGTGTGCGCAACCAGTGCGCGTAATCGTCGAAATGCGTCGCGCCGGTGTACGCCTTCAGGTTTCCGATCATGTGGACCAGTACGAAGAGCGCGAAGACCGCACCGCCGACGGCCATGATCAGTTCCAGCGTGACCGAGGAGGGCTGCACCTGCCACTGCCAGTCGGACCGTTGCCGCATGGGCTTGCGAGCGACCTCATGGCCGGCGTCGGCGCTGTCTGCGGCCGACTGCTCGATGGTGGATGCCACACCTACCCCCAACCCGCCCCGCCACAAAAGCTGCTCCGGGTCGTTTCATTGCGCAGTCGATCCGGGGGGCGGGCGCGTAGGGTTTCGCCCGTGGTCAACGTTCGGCCGATCTGCATCCCTGAGGTGGCGCAGGAAGCCCGTTGGTCACCGGAACGGCACCGCGCCGAGCGGGCCGGACGACGACGGCGGGTGCTGGTGATCGCGAGCTGGATCGCGTCGGCCGCGTCAGCCGGGTTCGGGGCGTTCCTGATCGCCTTCGGCGGCTCCCTGTGGTGGCTGGGTGCGGCTCAACTGGCCTGTGCCGCGGTGTTCCTGACCATTCCGCGGCTGTGCCGGTTCGGCGAGGTCCTCGCGCCGCTGACGTTCGTCACCTTCGCCTACGTGTCGGTCGGATTCGTCTGCTACACCGTCGGCACCGGGTCGGGCATGCAGTTCTACTTCCTGGTCGCGGTATCGCTGCTGGTGCTGGTACTCGGTATCGAGCGGATAGGGATGGCGTGCGCGATCGGCGCGATCGGCGCGGTGCTGACGGTCGCACTGGAGCTTGCGGTGCCCCACGATCGCGGTCTGGTTCCGGCCTGGACCCTGACTGCCGGATTCGTGACGGCGGTGATCACCTCGGGGGTGATGATCGTGGCGACCATCTGGTACACGATGCGCGAGATCTACCGCGCAGAGGAGGCGATGGACGCCGAGTACGAGCGCTCGGAACGGTTGCTCACCAACATTCTTCCCGAGCCGATCGCCGAACGCCTCAAGGATCCGACACGCACGGTGATCGCCGACAAGTACGACGACGCCTCGATCTTGTTCGCCGACATCGCCGGCTACACCACTCGCGCGAGCGATACCACGCCCGCTGAACTCGTCCGCTTCCTCGACGAGTTGTTCACCGATCTGGACGCCCTGGTCGATCGCCACGGTCTGGAGAAGGTGAAGACCAGCGGTGACTCGTACATGGTCGTCAGCGGTGTCCCGGTCCCCCGCAACGACCACATCGAGGCGCTGGCGCGCTTCGCCCTCGATATGGCCGTCGCGGTGGCGGACCTGAAAGATCCACGGGGACGCGATGTTCCGTTACGCATCGGGATGGCGAGCGGACCCGTCGTCGCCGGCGTCGTCGGCGCGAAGAAGTTCTTCTACGACGTCTGGGGCGACGCCGTCAACGTCGCGTCGCGAATGGAGACAACCGACGAGGCGGGCCGAATCCAGGTGCCCGACAACGTCTATCACCGCCTTCGAGACGACTTCGTCCTCGAAGAACGCGGCGTCGTCGACGTCAAGGGCAAAGGTACGATGCACACCTGGTACCTCGTCGGTCACCGCTCCGCGGATGGCGTCAGACCTTACGGTTCTCCGACTTGACCAGCCACGCCAACTTCTCCAGGCCGTCGATGAGCTGGTGCAGGATGTCCGCGGTGCTGGCATCCTCGGCATCCACCGGATCGTGGACCGTGCGCAGCGTGTCGACCACGGCGTAGATTCGCGTCGTGATCAGGTCGACGACGTCCCCGGTGCTGTGCTCATAAGCCGGGAACTCGGGAAGGGACGTGGTCGCGGCGACGGTGTCGGAGCGACCGTCCGGGACGGCGTCGAGCGCACGCATCCGTTCGGCGACGGTGTCGCTGGCCGTGCGGGCGAAGTCGACCACCTCGTCGAGCTGCAGGTGCAGGTCACGGAAGTTGGTGCCGACGACGTTCCAGTGCGCCTGCTTGCCCTGCAACTGCAGTTCGATCAGGTCGACCAGGACGCGCTGCAATGCGGCGCTCAGTTCCGGCGATGCCTGGAACCCGGTGACCTCGGCTTCGGTACGACGTGTCTTCGATGCTGTGTTCATGATCATGTCAACGCCTCCCTTTCTGGATTGAGTCCAGTTTAGCCCATGTTTTCTGTGCTCTTCACCACAACCTGGCGGTCCTGCCTCTCCAGCAGTCGCGCATAGCCGGCACCCATGCCGAGAAGGATCAGGCCGGCCACGATGAACACCACCACCCGGAAGATCCCGTCGAGCGTGCCCAGGTCGAACAGGAAGAGCTTCGCCATCGCCGCGGCCACCAGGCCCAGTCCCCCGCCGATCGGGACCGAACGATCCTCACGCGGAATCCGGGCCGCGTAGCCGAACAGCGCCGCCGCCATCACGATCCACAGGATGGTCGCGGCCATGTGACCCGCATAGAAGCCGCCCTGGCCACCCGCGACGAGCATGCCGGCAGTCACGGTGCAGGTGGTCACCGCGTAGACCACGACAGCGGCCGCACCGACCCAGAGCGCGCTCTCCGTCGGATCCCACGCCCGCACGAGCGCCACCGCCGCGACAGCGAGCAGGACGCTGGACACCAATGTCGACACCCCGGTGGCCGCGCTGACCGGAATCGGGTCGAACAGCGCATCCGGCGGCGCGTATGCCAGGTGCGCAAGTGTGCCGAAGACCGCGAATCCCGCTGAGGCCCAGCGGGCTACGGTGTCCTTGCGGGCAGCGATGGCGAGCACGACGGCGATCGCGAGCAGTACCGGCCCGGCAAGTCTGCCGTCGAAGCCGGCGGTCACGGCGATCAGGACGGCCACCGCCGCCGTCGCGGCGAGCACGTGCCGCACGACGCCCGCGACGCCGGGCCAGCTGTCGGCGAGCAGCACGACCGCCAGCAGTGTGGCAGCCACCGCCGCGGCCATCAAGGCCGCCACCACCCGGTCGACCGCGAGACCCACACACAGCGCGGGGAGTACACCTGCCGCGGTCAGCAACGCCATCGCGACCCGATTCGTGGTGCGCGGCAACAGGATCAGCCCCGCGACCACCGCGATCACCGCCGCGATGCCGCATGCGGCGGCCAGCAGCAGATCGTCGCGGCCGTCGACGAACCGGGCCAGCAATGCCACCAGCAGCGGGAGCACCGCGGCGGCGATCCGCGCCGCGTGCAGCCAGATCCAGTCCCTGCCGAGCTGTACGGGCAGCGACACCGCCGCCAGCGCCAGCATGAAGCCGATCAACAGCAGCGAGATGCCGTCGGTGACAACGGGTGCGAGTCCGATCAGCGGCACCAGCACCAACAAGCCCAGATGTTCGGAGTCCCACCGCCGCGCCATGGTCAGCCCTGCACCGCCGATCGCCGCGGCCACGACCAGCCCCACCGGCGGTGCCACCCATTCGTAGATCGTCGTGACGGCGATGACGTCCATATAGGCCGTGGCGATTCCGGTGGCGACCGCGGCGATCGCACCGACCCGGCCACCGGGACGGCTGTTCAACCACCACCCCACCGCGACCAGCGCGGCGGCCAGCACTGCGCCGGCGGCCACCCGGAACTCCGGACGCAGGATCCCCGCCTGCGCGGCCAGCACCAGCAGCAGGACGACGCCGATCAGCGTGACGGCGACCCCGGCCACCGCCAGCAGCTTGCCGATCCAGCCCTCCGACCGCTCGGTGCGCGGTTTCGGCGGCACCGGCGCGGGCGGCTGCCACACCGGCGACGGCCGCGGCGGTGGATACTGCGGCCAGTACGGCTGCGGCACCGGCTGAGTTGGCGACGCGGGTGGCACGGGCATCGCGACAGGCCCAGGCACGCCGGGGCGCTCGGTGAGGATCCGGTCCAGCTCGGCCAGATCACCGGACACCCGCGTCAGCTGATGCGAGATCGCGGCGAAGTCCGCGGACAGCCGGGAGATGACGGCAGAGTGCGGTTCAGTCATGTCCGCCATCGTGGCGCAGAACCATCGCCTGCGGGATGAGTACTACTACTCGTCCAGCCCGTGTTCGATTGCGTAGCGAGCCAGTTCGACTCGGTTGCCGACCTGCAGTTTCCGGAAGGTGGCCTGCACATGGTTCTCGACGGTGCGGTGGCTCAGCGACAGCCGATTCGCGATCTGCTTGGCGGTCAGGCCTTTCGCGACGTAGCGCAGGATCTCGGTCTCACGGTCGGTCAGCGCGGGGCGGTCCGATCCATCGGTGGTGGTGCGCTCGATGCGGCGGAACTCACCCAACACCAGGCCTGCCAGACCGGGGGTGAACACGGCTCGGCCCTGCGCCGTGGCGCGCACCGCGTCGGCGAGTTCCTGTTTGGACGCGCTCTTGACCAGATAGCCCGTGGCGCCTGCCTTCACGGCCTCCAGCACGTCGTCGCGTTCGTCGGAGGCCGACAGCACCAGGATCCGTGAAGACGGCGACACCGCAAGAACTTCCGCCGTCGCCTGCGCGCCGTCGCCGTCGCCGAGGCGCATGTCCATCAACACGACAGCGGGCCGGACCACGGCCGCACGGCGTTTCGCCGACGCGACACCGTCAGCGGTCGCGACCACCTCGAAGCCGTCGTCGGCCAGATCCCGGGCCACCGCCTCCCGCCAGATCGGATGGTCGTCGACGACCATCACGGTCGTTCCGGCGCCGGTCATCGGTGCGGTATCCCCGGTGCGCGCGGCAACGTCAACTCCCATTCGGTTCCGGATCCGGCGCCGGTGGTCAATTCCGCGCGGCCACCCAGCCAGTTCATCCGGCCGACAATCGATTTCGCGACTCCGACCCGTCCCTCACCCACTGCATCCTCCAGCCGCCCGTCGGGGATGCCGACCCCGTCGTCCCGGACGCTCACGGTGACCGAGTCGCCCAGGTCCTCGAGCAGAACATACGCCCGGGCGCCGAGGCCCGCGTGGGCCTCGACGTTGTCGAGCGCGTTGGTCACCGCCGCGAAGAACTCCCTGGCGAGCGAGGATTCGAGCAGCACCGGCTCGGCGGGCACGCTGACCGACACGCGGTCGGACGCGCGTGCGCGCAGCATGGCGCCCAGATCGGCAACCGTGTCGTCCTGGGACGGCGCCTCTGCGGAGCTCACCAGGCGGCGCAGCGCGCGCTCCTGCTCACCGGCGAGCTCGGCCAGCCGCGCGGTGTCCCCGCCGATCTCCCGGCCCTTCCTGGCCACCAGCGCGAGCACCTGGATGGCGCCGTCGTGGACCTGGCGGGACAACCGTTCCCGCTCCTCCAGCGCCGCGGCCAGCCGGGTCGCCCGCTGCAGCTCGGCGTGCGCACGCCGCGCCGTCTGCGCTGCCATGCCGACAGCCAGACCGACCGCGAGCTCGATCACGATGGTGGCGTTGCGGCCGAGGTCGATGCTCACATAGCCCTTCAGCACGGCGCTGGCCGCAACCACGACCAGCCCGGCCAGCATGCCGGGAACGGGACCGGACAGGATGGCCGCCGAGATCGTCGCGTTGGTGGCCCACAGCGTGGTCGGCCACGACTGGTTGTCCAGCGCCCACTGGTCGGACGCGACGAACTCCGTCGAGAGCATCAGCGCCACCACGACCGCGACCTCGGCGAGCACCCACGCCGGACGTCTGCCGAACCCCTGCAGATAGGCGACGGCGCACGCCGCGCTCCATGCGAGCAACACCGCGAACAGCACCCAGGCGACGCCGGAAGCCTGCAGATCGTCGTTCACCGACAGCTGGAAACCGAGCGCGTACCCGCAGCTGAGCAGCCGGAACACCTGGGCGGCCCGCCACAGCGGCGTAGCCGGGTCCGTCGCTACATCACCTTGGAGAGAAACGCCTGCGTCCGTTCGTGCTGTGGGTTGGCCATCACCTCGCGGGGGTTGCCCCGCTCGACGACGACACCCCCGTCCATGAACACCAACTCGTCGGCCACCTCGCGGGCGAAACCCATCTCGTGGGTCACCACGACCATCGTCATACCCTGTCCGGCAAGCTTTTTCATCACACCCAGCACCTCGCCGACCAGTTCGGGGTCGAGCGCCGAGGTGGGCTCGTCGAACAGCATCAGCTTGGGTTGCATCGCCAGCGCCCTGGCGATCGCGACCCGCTGCTGCTGGCCGCCGGAGAGCTGCGCGGGATACGCCTGGGCCTTGTCGGCGAGTCCGACCTGCGCGAGCAACTCCTTGCCGCGCTCGACCGCCTCGGCCTTCTTGACCCCGGCGACCTGCACGGGCGCCTCGATCACGTTGCCGAGCGCGGTCCGGTGCGGGAACAGGTTGAAGTGCTGGAACACCATCCCGACCTCACGGCGCTGCTTGGCGACATCGCGCGGCTTCATCTCGTGCAGCTTGCCGCCGCGCTCGTTGTAGCCCACCAGCGCACCGTCGACATAGAGCCTTCCCGCGCTGACGGTCTCCAGGTGGTTGATACAGCGCAGAAAGGTCGACTTGCCGGAGCCCGACGGGCCGACCATCACCAGCACCTGGCCCTTCTGGACCTCCAGCGTGATGCCCTTGAGCACCTGCAGCGCACCGAAGTTCTTGCACACCAACTCGGCCTTGACCATCGGCGTGGCGCTGACTGCCTCTGCTGTCATACCCATCCTTCTCAGCCTGCCGGAGGCTGTTGTGCCAGCGCCAGCGCTTCGAGCTGCTTGGAGGTCAGCTTGCGCGAAGCGCCCCGGGAGAAGTACCGCTCCAGGTAATACTGCCCGACCATCAGGATGCTCGTGATCACCAGATACCAGGCCGCGGCCACCAGCAGCAGCGGCACCGGCTCGAAGATCCGGGCCGCAATCTCACGGGTGGCGATGCTGTACACATCGAACGCGTACGGCACGGCCGTGACCAGCGATGTCGTCTTCAACAAGCTGATCAGCTCGTTGCCCGTCGGCGGGATGATCACCCGCATGGCCTGCGGCAACACCGTCCGCCGCATGGCCTTACCCCAGGACATCCCCAACGCCGTGGAGGCCTCCAGCTGCCCCTCGGGGACCGACAGGATGCCGGCACGCACGATCTCGGCCATGTAGGCCGCCTCGTTGAGGCCGAGGCCGATCACCGCGAGCACGAACGGTATGGACAGGTCCTGCAGTTCGATGGCGAAGAACGACGGCCCGAACGGCACGCCGAGCTGGATGTTCTGGTAGATCGTCGGGAACAGACCCCAGAACGCCAACTGCACGTAGATCGGGGTGCCGCGGAAGATCCACAGGAACACCCACGCCACCGAACTGAGCACCGGGTTGTCCGACAACCGCATGACGGTCAACACGACGCCGAGCAGGATGCCGATGACCATCGAGTAGATGGTCAGCTGCAGCGTGTTGAAGACGCCCAACAGGATGCGCTCGTGGAAGAAGTACTCCCCGAACGTCGACCAGCCGTAGGCCGGGTTGGTCGCCGCACCCCATAGAAAGAGTCCGACGAGGACGATGATGACGCCGGCCGCCACCCACCGCCAGGGATGCCGCAACGGGACGGCATCGATGGCCTGGGGCGCACTGGACGGAGGCGGCGTGCCGGCGTCGGTCATGTCGGTCAGGAGATCGCGCCGTTGATCACCGGCTTGTCGATCATCCCGTCTTCGAGACCCCAGTTGGCGGCGATCTCCTTGTACTTACCGGTGTCGATCAGATGCTGCAGCGCCTGCAGCAGTGACTGGGCCAATGGGGACCCCTTGGCGACAGGCCAACCGTAGGGCGCCGAGTCGAATGTCTCACCGGCCTCCTCAAGCTTGCCGTTGGTCTGCTTGATCGCATACAGCGTGACCGGCGAATCGGCCGACATCGCGTCGGCCTGGCCGAGCACGACGGCGTTGGTCGCGGCATCCTGGCTGTCGAAGGCCACGATGTCGATGGCCGGCTTGCCCTCGTCGGTGCACTTCTTGCTGCGCGCCGGCAGCTCGTCGGTCTCCTGGACCGTCGTCGCCTGCACCGCGACCTTCTTGCCGCACGCGTTCTCCGGATCGATGTCCGCGCCCGCAGGCTTGGCCCACAGGGTGCCTGCCGAGAAGTAGGTGACGAAGTCGACCTGCTCCTCACGCTCCTTGCTGTCGGTAAACGACGACATCCCGACGTTGAACGTGCCGCCCTGGACCGACGGGATGATCTTGGCGAAATCGGCCTCGCGGTAGTCGGGGGTCAGGCCCAGGGTGCCCGCGACCGCGTTCATCAGGTCGACGTCGAAGCCGACGATCTGGCCGCTCTCATCCTTGAACTCGTTCGGCGCATAGGGGATGTTCACGCCGATGACCAGGGTGCCGGTCGACTTGATGGCCTCGGGCACGGTGTTCGCGATTTCGTCGACCTTCTCCGCGGGCGCGGCGGCGGTCGGGGATCCCTCCTCGCTCGGGGCTTCCGAGCTGCTCGAACAACCGGACAGCGCCATGGCGCCCGTCGCGGCGAATACCGCTGCGATGCGCCAGAGCTTGGTCCGGCGGTCTTGGATTCCACCCAACACTGGTTTGCCTCAACTTTCTTCTCGGGTCGTCGCGTCCGTCTGAGTCTGCCTACCGGGGCGACCAGGCAGGAACGTTAACGACCGATGACCCGGCGCGCAGCGCCAGTAACGGAACATTAACGACACGGTTAGGACATCACAGCGGTACCGCGAAATCGGAACCGGCGTGTCGCACGTGTGACACACTTTCCTGATGGAAACCGCTGCTCCCCCAAGCATGTTGCAGCATCTCTGGAAGACGGCGTTGCTGTCTGGGGTGCTCACGATCATTCTCGGAGCGATGGTGTGGTTCTGGCCCACCATCAGCGTGTTCGTTGCGGCCATCTTCTTCGCGGCCTATTTGCTGGTCACCGGCGTTTCGCAGGTGGTCTTCGCGTTTGCCCTCAAGGTGTCGGCGAGCGGGCGGGTGCTGCTGTTCATCAGCGGTGCGGCCGCCCTGATCCTGGCCGTGATGTGCTTCCGCAATTTCGGTAATGCCGTTCTTCTGCTGGCCATTTGGATCGGCATCGGCTTCATCTTCCGCGGTGTGGCCACCGCGGTGTCGGCGATCAGCGATCCGGACCTCCCCGGCCGGGGCTGGGAGATCTTCATCGGTGTCATCAGCCTGATCGCCGGCGTGATCCTGTTGGCCGCGCCGTTCGAATCCCTCGAGACCCTGACCGTGGTCGTCGGCATCTGGCTGGTGGTGCTCGGCGTGTTCGAGGTGATCTCGGCATTCGGAATTCGTTCGGCAAGCAAAGACCTGAAAACCATCGAGTCGAACCTCACACCGAGTCGAGTCGAATAAGGGCAAAAGTCCCTTGCCACCACCACCCCCATGACTACTACATTGTGTCGTAGAAGGAGTAGATTGCTTCTTTAGAGCTTGGGAGTGCGCATGGACGCTCTGGATGTTTCTCGCTGGCAGTTCGGTATCACGACCGTCTACCACTTCATCTTCGTCCCGTTGACCATCGGGCTGGCCCCGCTGCTCGCTGTGATGCAGACGATCTGGCATGTCACCGGAAACACCGCCTGGTACCGGCTCACCAAGTTCTTCGGCAAGCTCTTCCTGATCAACTTCGCGATCGGCGTCGCCACCGGCATTGTGCAGGAGTTCCAGTTCGGTATGAACTGGAGTGAGTACTCGAAGTTCGTCGGCGACATCTTCGGCGCCCCGCTGGCTTTCGAGGGACTGGTCGCGTTCTTCTTCGAATCCACCTTCATCGGTTTGTGGATCTTCGGCTGGAGCCGTCTTCCCCGCGCAGTCCACCTGGCATGCATCTGGATCGTCGCGTTCGGCGTCAACGCCTCGGCGTACTTCATCATCGCCGCCAACTCCTTCATGCAGCACCCGGTCGGAGCGAAGTTCAATCCGGAGTCCGGCCGCGCCGAGCTCGTCGATTTCGGTGCGCTGCTGACCAACAACACCGCGATATGGGCTTTCCTGCATGCCGTCGCAGGCTCCCTGCTCACCGCGGGCGCATTCGTCGCGGGTATCTCGGCGTGGCTCATGGTGCGCGACCGCCGGCGCAACCCGGGTGACCCCGCACCGCTGGACTCGCAGGCGATGTTCCGCCCGGCCGCGATCATGGGCAGCTTCGTCGCGCTGGTCGCCGCCGCGGGATTGTTCTTCACCGGCGACATCCAGGGCAAGCTGATGTTCGTCCAGCAGCCGATGAAGATGGCATCGGCAGAGTCGTTGTGCCACACCGAAACCGACCCGGATTTCTCCATCCTGACCGTCGGAACCCATAACAACTGCGACAGCGTCACCCACCTCATCGAGGTTCCGTACGTGCTGCCGTTCCTGGCCGAGAGCAGGTTCAGCGGCGTCACGCTGCAGGGTGTGCAGGATCTGCAGGCGCAGTACGAGGAGAAGTTCGGCCCGGGCGACTACCGGCCCAACCTGTTCGTCACCTACTGGTCATTCCGCGCGATGATCGGCCTGCTCCTGGTTCCGGTCGCGTTCGCGTTGGTGACCTTGTGGCTGACCCGGCGCGGCCGGATACCGGACCAACGGTGGCTCGGCACATTCGGCATCCTGACGATCCCGACACCGTTCCTGGCGAACTCCGCAGGCTGGATCTTCACCGAGATGGGGCGGCAACCGTGGGTGGTGGTGCCCAACCCCACCGGCGACCAGATGGTGCGGATGACGGTGCAGGAAGGCGTGTCCAACCACGCCGCGGGCACCGTGTGGCTGTCGCTAGCCGTGTTCACGTTGCTCTACGGAGCGCTCGCGGTGGTCTGGTTCTACCTGATGAGGCGCTACGTCGCCGAAGGCCCGCAGGAGCATGACGCCGAGCCTGCTCCCCCGACCCCGCCCGACAGCGACGACGTCGCCCCCCTCTCGTTCGCGTACTAGGAGACCGCCATGGCATTGCAGGAATTGTGGTTCCTCCTGATCGCCGTGCTGTTCCTCGGCTTTCTCGTCCTGGAGGGGTTCGACTTCGGCGTCGGGATGCTGATGGCCCCGATGGGCACCATGGGCCCGGGCGATCCGGACAACCGCAGACGCGCGGTGCTCAACACGATCGGACCGGTTTGGGACGCCAACGAGGTGTGGTTGATCACCGCCGGAGCGGCGATGTTCGCGGCGTACCCGGGTTGGTACGCCACGCTGTTCTCAGCGTTGTACCTGCCGCTGCTGGCCATCTTGTTCGGCATGATCCTGCGCATCGTCGGCATCGAATGGCGCGGCAAGATCAACGATCCGCAGTGGCGCCGCTGGGCCGACATCGGCATCGCGCTGGGTTCCTGGTTGCCCGCGGTGCTGTGGGGTGTCGCGTTCGCGATCCTGTTGCGTGGGTTGCCGATCGACGCCGACGGCAGGACCGACGTGTCGTTCGGCGACATCCTGAGCCCGTACACCCTGCTGGGCGGGCTGGCGACCGGGTCGCTGTTCCTGTTCTACGGTTCGGTGTATCTGGCGCTGAAGACGTCCGGCGCGTTGCGTGACGACGCGTTCCGGGTCGCGCGGACGCTGTCGCTGCCGGTGATCGTGCTGGCCGGCGGCTTCGGCCTGTGGACCCAGCTTGCCTACGGGCGGGCGTGGACCTGGGCTGCGCTCGCGACCGCCGTCGTGGCGCTGCTGCTCTCGGTGGCGCTGATGTGGCAGAAGACCCGGGAGGGCATCGCGTTCGTCGCGATGGTCGTCGTGATCGCCGCGGTCGCGGTGTTGATCTTCGGTTCGATGTATCCGACGCTGCTGCCCTCGACGCTGAACCCGGAGTGGGGCGTGACGATCTACAACGGTTCGTCGACGCCCTACACGTTGCGCATCATGACCTGGGCGTCGCTGGCGCTGCTGCCGTTGGTGCTCTGCTACCAGGCCTGGTCGTACTGGGTGTTCCGCAAACGCGTTACCGCGGAGGCGATCCCGGAGTCGATCGGACTGGCGAGGCGAGCGTCCTGACCGATCCCAGCCGCGCCCCGATCGACCCGCGCCTGTGGCGGGCTTCTGCGGCGATGCGCCGGTTCCTGGCCGCCACAACGCTATTCGGCGTGCTGATCGCGGCGTGCACCATCGGGTCGGCGGTGGTCCTGGCGTCGATCGTGGCCCGGGTCATCACCGACCCTGCGTCACGCAGCCCAGGCATCCTCGCCCCTGCCCTGAGCGCCCTGGTCGCGCTGTGGACCGTCCGCGTGCTTGCCCAGTGGCAACAGGGACGTCTCGCCCAGCACGGGGCCAGCGCGGTCATCGCCGATCTCTCCGATCAGGTGCTCGGCGCCGCCACCTCGCTGCCGCCGCGCGAGCTGGCCGCCCGGCGCGACGACGCCGCCGTGGTCGTCACGCACGGCCTCGACGGGCTGCGGGTCTATTTCACCGCGTATCTGCCGTCGCTGTTCCTCGCGGTGATCCTGACGCCCGCCACCGTCGCGGTGATCGCCTGGTATGACTGGCGATCCGCGCTGATCGTGGTGATCGCGCTGCCGTTGATCCCGATCTTCATGATCCTGATCGGGCTGGCCACGACCGACCGCTCCGAGGCGGCGCTGGCGGCGATGACCACGCTGCAGTCCCGCCTGCTGGATCTGGTCGCCGGGTTGCCGACGTTGCGCGCGTTGGGGCGCACCGCGGGCGCTGCCGACCGGATCGCCGAACTGGGCGCCGCTCATCGACGTTCGGCGATGGCCACGATGCGGATCGCGTTCCTGTCGGCGTTCGTGCTCGAGCTGCTCGCCACCCTCGGGGTGGCGCTGGTCGCCGTCGGCGTCGGGATGCGGCTGGTCTTCGGCGATATGACGTTGGTAGCCGGGCTCACTGCGCTGCTACTGGCCCCTGAGGCGTTCTGGCCGCTGCGCCGGGTCGGGGCGGCGTTCCACTCTGCGCAGGACGGCAAGACCGCGGTGCAGGCCGCGTTCCGATTCATCGACAGCGCCGCCCCGACACCGGCCGGCTCGGCGACCGTCCCCGGGGACACCGTCACCGTCCGCGTGCTCGACCTGGACATGTCCGCGCCCCCCGGGCGGGTCACCGTCCTCACCGGACCCAACGGCGTCGGCAAATCCACACTGCTGCAGGCGATCCTCGGCCTGGGCCCTTCACCTTGCGGACGGATCACCGTCAACGACGTCGACGTCACCGAACTCGACCGACAGCGCTGGTGGGCGCGGGTGGGCTGGCTGGCGCAGCGGCCGGTGCTGATCCCGGGCACGGTGGGCGAGAACCTCGAGCTGTTCGGACCGCTCGACGACCTCGAGGAAGCCTGCCGGTCAGCGTGTTTCGACGAGGTCCTGGCCACGCTGCCCGACGGCCTGCAGACGCCGATCGGCCGCGGCGGAGTCGGGCTGTCGCTGGGTCAGCGGCAGCGTCTCGGGCTGGCCCGGGTTCTCGGGTCCGGCGCACCGCTGCTGCTGTTCGACGAGCCGACCGCGCATCTCGACGGACCGACCGAGGCGCGAGTGCTCGAGGCGATCACGCGGGCCGCCGCGGGCGCGACGGTGATCGTGGTGGGACACCGCGATCCGGTACTGGCGATCGGCGACAGCGTCGTTGAGATGGACACGGTCGTCGGCATGGGCGGTGCCCGTGTCCCGTCCTGACCCGCTCCTGCAGGTGTGGCCGTTGCTGCGGCCCCGCATCCCGCGTCTGGCCGCCGCAGTGCTTTTCGGCGCCGCGTCGCTGGGCAGCGCGTTCGCGCTCACGGCGGTGTCCGCGTGGCTGATCACCCGGGCCTGGCAGATGCCACCGGTGCTGCATCTGACCGTCGCGGCCGTCACCGTGCGGGCGCTCGGGATCTCACGCGGGCTGCTCGGGTACTGCGAGCGACTGGCCTCCCACGACACCGCACTGCGCGCCGCGAGCAATGCCCGGGTCGGCATCTTCCGTCGGTTGGCGAGCGCGCCGACGGATGCGGTGCTGCGGCGCAGCAGTGGTGATCTGGTGGCGCGGATCGGGCGCGGCGTCGACGATCTCGCCGAGGTCATCGTCCGCGCGCTGGTGCCGATCTGTGTCGCGGCGCTGCTGGCCGTCGCGGCGATCACCACTGTCGCCGTGATCTCACCGCCTGCCGCGGCGGTGCTCGCGGTGAGCATGGCGGTCGCAGGCATCCTCGCCCCGGTGGCGGCCGCCCGCGCCACGAGCGCCTCTGAAACCGTTGCCGCCGAACACCATTCCGGGCGTGACACCGCGGCCATGCTGGCGCTGGAGCACGCCCCGGAACTTCGGGTCAGCGGCAGGCTCGCCGGTGTGCTGGCCACCGCGGCCGGCGAACAACGACGGTGGGGGCGCGCCGTCGACCGGGCGTCGGCACCCGCGGCGGTGGCGGCGGCCGCACCGACGGCCGCGACCGGGGTCAGCGTGCTGGGCGCCGTGCTCGCCGGAATCACGCTGGCCTCCAGCGCCGCCCCGACGACCGTCGCGATCCTGATGCTGGTGCCGCTGGCGTCGTTCGAGGCCACCGCCGCGCTGCCCGGCGCCGCCGTCGCGCTGACCCGCGCGCGGATCGCGGCACGGCGACTGCTCGCGCTGACCGAACCCGACACCGTGGACGACCGCCGCCCGGTGGTCACACCGCCCGAACTGAAGCCGGGAGACCGCGTCGCGGTGGTCGGGCCGAGCGGGTCCGGCAAGACCACCTTGTTGATGCAGACACCCGGGGTGTTCTTCGCCGAGGACGCGCACCTGTTCTCGACCACCGTGCGCGACAACCTGCTGGTCGCCCGTGGCGACGCCCGCGACGACGAACTCTTGGACGCACTGCGCCGGTGCGGGCTCGGCCGTTGGGTCGCCGAACTGCCCGACGGCCTGTCGACGGTGCTGGTCGGCGGGGCGTCGGCGGTGTCGGCAGGGCAGCGCCGACGGCTGTTGCTGGCCCGCGCGCTGGTCTCGACGGCGCCGACCGTGCTGCTCGACGAGCCGACCGAGCACCTCGACGCCTCCGACGCCGATGCGATCATGGCCGCGATCCTGACCCCGGGTGAGCTGTTCGGGCCGGAACGCACCGTCGTCGTCGCCACTCATCACCTGCCGGACCACCTGCCGGTGAAGGTAATCTCCCCGACATGAGCGAACCGCCGCCTCCCCCGCCCGGTACCTATCCCGGCGGCTACTCGCCGCAGCCCTACGGACCGTACGGCGGCTATCCACCGCCGTACCCCCCACCCGCGAAGAACGGGCTGGGCACCGCGTCGCTGGTCGTCGCGATCATCTCGCTGTTCACGGTGTTCGGCGGGGTGGTGCTCGGCGTCGTCGCGGTGATCCTCGGCTTCCTCGGCCGCGGCCGGGTGCAGCGCGGCGAGGCGAACAACGGCGGAATCGCGGTAGCCGGCATCGTGCTCGGCGCGGTCAGCATCGTCGTGTCGATCGTCGCGATCGTGATCATGGCGGTGGTCGGCTGGTCGGTGTTCAAGGACGTCGGCGGTACCGACTACATCGACTGCCTCAACCGGGCCGGATCCGACCAGACCGCGGTCGAGCGGTGCGCCGACGAGTTCACCCAGCGCGTCGAGGACGAGTTCTCCGTCACCGTCTCCCCGCGGCCCTAGACGGGTCACGGGAAGTGCTTGACGATGCCTTCCTGGACGACCGTGGCCAGCGGCTGACCCGAACGGTCGAAGAAATGCCCGGAGCCCAGACCGCGGGAGTCCGCGGCGACAGGTGAGGTCGTCGAGTACAGCACCCAGTCGTCGAAGCGGATCGGCCGGTGGAACCACACGGTGTGGTTGGTGGTGACCGCGAAGATCCGGTCATGCCCCCACGACAGACCGTGCGTGGTGATGATCGAGTCCAGCACGGTGGTGTCCGACGAGTACACCAGCGCGGCGGCATGCAGCACCGGGTCGGCGGGCATCGCGCCCTGGGCGGTCATCCACACCCGGTTGTGCCCGAGCCTGCCGCCTTTGTCCCGCATGACCCATGCCGGGTCGTTGGTGTAGCGCCACTCGATGGGCCGCAGCGCGTTGACGAAGTGCGGGACCACCTCCTCGTACCCGCGCAGCAGCTCGTCGATCGGCAGCACCGCCTCCGGATCGTCGATCTGAGGCGGTTCGATCCCGTGCTCGAGCCCCTTGCCGCCGGCCAGGTAGGACACCAGCGCGGTGGTCAGCAGCTGGCCGTTCTGCATCACGTCGACGCGGCGGTTGGCGAACCGGCGCTCGTCACGCAACCGGACGACGTGAAACTCCAGGTCCTGTTCCGGGTCTCCGCCGGCGATGAAGTGCACCGACAACGCGCTCGGCGGGGTCGGGTACTTCAAGCTCCGGCTGGCCGCGACGAAGGCCTGCGCCATCATCTGCCCGCCGAAGGTGCGCACCGGGTTCTTGCTCGGGTGCCTGCCGACGAACGTGTTCTCGTCGACGACGTCGAGGTCGAGGATCGCGAGCAGCTCCTGGAAGTCCGCGTGACGCGACACTCGATGATCTCCTCAGTTAGACGTCGTCCTCACCGATGCGGTGGACGTGGATCAGATTTGTGGAGCCTACTGTGCCCGGAGGAGCGCCCGCGACGATGACCACCAGGTCGCCGCGCTTGTACCGGCCGAGCGCCAGCATCGACTGGTCGACCTGGCGGATCATGCCGTCGGTGGTCTCGATGTGCGGGACGATGAACGTCTCGGTGCCCCAGGTCAGCGCCAGCTGGCTACGGATCTCGGGCAGCGAGGTGAACGCCAGCACCGGCAGCGGGGTGTGCAGACGGGCCAGCCGGCGCACGGTGTCCCCGGACTGGGTGAACGCGACCAGCGCCTTCGCGTCGAGCCGCTCACCGATGTCACGAGCGGCGTAGGAGATGACACCGCGCTTGGTGCGAGGCGTGTGGGTCAGCGCCGGGACGGCCACCGAGTTGTCCTCGACCGCGCTGACGATCCGCGCCATTGTGCGGACCGTCTCGAACGGGAACTTGCCGACCGAGGTCTCCCCGGACAGCATCACCGCGTCCGCGCCGTCGAGCACCGCGTTGGCGACGTCGGAGGCCTCCGCGCGCGTCGGGCGGGAGTTCTCGATCATCGACTCCAGCATCTGGGTCGCGACGATGACGGGTTTGGCGTTCTCCCTTGCCATCTGGATGGCCCGCTTCTGAACCAGCGGCACCTCCTCGAGCGGGAGCTCGACGCCGAGGTCACCGCGCGCGACCATGATCGCGTCGAACGCCAGCACGATCGCCTCGAGGTTGTCGATCGCCTCCGGCTTCTCCAGCTTGGCGATCACCGGGACCCGGCGCCCGACCCGGTCCATCACCTCGTGGACCAGCTCGACGTCGGCGGGTGAGCGCACGAACGACAACGCGACGAGGTCGACGCCCAGGCGCAGCGCGAACTCCAGGTCGTCGATGTCCTTCTCCGACAGCGGCGGCGCCGACACGTTCATCCCGGGCAGGGACATGCCCTTGTTGTTGCTGACCTTGCCGCCCTCGGTGACCGTGCAGACCACGTCGTTGCCGTCGATGTGCTCGACCACCAGACCCACGTTGCCGTCGTCGACGAGCACCCGGTCACCGGGCTTGGCGTCCTGCGCGAGCCGCTTGTAGGTGGTCGACACCCGGTCGTGGGTGCCCTCGAAGTCGTCGACGGTGATCCGGATCGTCTCGCCGTTCTTCCACACCGTCGGCCCGTCGGCGAACCGGCCCAGCCGGATCTTCGGGCCCTGCAGGTCGGCGAGGATGCCGACGGCGCGTCCGGTCGCATCCGATGCGGCGCGAACGCGTTTGTAGTTGGCCTCGTGGTCGGGGTAGTCGCCGTGGCTGAAGTTGAGCCTCGCGACATCCATTCCGGACTCGACCAGCTGCTTGACCGCCCCATCAGAGGCGGTGGCCGGGCCGAGCGTACAGACGATCTTTCCGCGTCGAGTCACGACTCACGAGCATAGTCGTTAATCGATTCAGATGACGGCCAGCGGCAGCGCCCCGGGCCGCACCGGGGCGGGCAGATCCGAGTCACCCATCAGGTACGCGTCGACGGCGTGCGCGGCGCTGCGGCCTTCGGCGATCGCCCACACGATCAACGATGCACCGCGATGCGCGTCCCCGCACACGAAGACGCCGGGTGCGTCGGTCTGCCAGTCCGAGCCGCAGGGCACGGTGCCGCGCCGGTTGAGCGTCACGCCGAGCCTGTCGAGCAACGGCATGTGCTCCACCCCCTCGAAGCCGATGGCCAGCAGCGCCAGATCGCACGGGATTTCCAGCGTCTGGCCGACCGGCACGATGTGGCGGCGGCCGTTCTCGTCGCGCTCGACCTTCACCTCGGCGATCTCCATCGCCCGCAGATTGCCCCGCTCGTCGCCGAGGAAGCGCTGCACGGCGACCTCGTAACGGCGGTGTCCGCCCTCGGCGTGGGCCGGCGAGAGCCTGGTGCGCAGCACCAGCGGCCACGTCGGCCACGGGGTGCGGGAGTCGTCGCGCTGTTCCGGCGGTTCGGGGTTGTAGTCCAGCTGCGTCACCGACGCGGCGCCCTGGCGATGCGCGGTGCCCAGGCAGTCGGCTCCGGTGTCACCGCCGCCGATGATCACGACGTGCTTACCCGCCGCGCTGATCTGGCTGGGACCGTCGCCCTCGCATTCCTTGTTGGCCGGCACCAGATGTTCCATCGCGAGATGCACGCCGTTGAGGTGGCGGCCCTCGACGTCGTTGTCACGGGAGCGCAGCGCCCCGACGGCCAGCACGACGGCGTCGTGCTGGGCCCGCAGCTGCTCGATGGGCAGATCCACACCCACCTCGCATTCGGTGACAAAACGTGTTCCCTCTGCGCGCATCTGGGCCAGCCGCTGGTTGAGCGTGGCCTTCTCCAGCTTGTACTCGGGGATGCCGTAGCGCATCAGCCCGCCGATCCGGTCGTCGCGTTCGTAAACCGTGACGTCGTGGCCCGCGCGGGTCAGCTGCTGGGCGGCGGCCAGCCCGGCCGGACCGGAGCCGACGACGGCGACCCTCTTACCGGTCGAGATGGCGGGCGGCTGGGGCTCGACGAGACCGTCCATCCAGGCCTGGTCGGCGATGGTCTGCTCGATGCGCTTGATCGTGACGCTGCCGCCGGTCTGCTCCTCGGCGATCGACAGCACGCACGCCGCCTCACATGGCGCCGGGCACAGTCGGCCGGTGAACTCCGGGAAGTTGTTCGTCGCGTGCAGCCGGTCGCTGGCCGCGTCCCAGCGGCCGCGGCGCACCAGATCGTTCCACTCCGGGATCAGGTTGCCCAGCGGGCAGCCCGCGGTTCCCGAGTGGCAGAACGGGATTCCGCAGTCCATACAGCGGCGGGCCTGCTGGGAAACCTCGCCGGCCCGCTGGTGCGGATCCTGCCGCTCGTAGACCTCGCGCCAGTCCCCGACCCGTTCGTCGACGGGCCGCTTGGTGGCCTCGACCTTGGCCACTTCCAGGAATCCGCGCGGATCAGCCACGGGTCGCCTCCATGATCGCCGAGTCGACGTCCCGGCCCTCGGCCTTGGCCATCCGGGTCGCCTCGAGCACGCGCTGGTAATCGCGCGGCATGACTTTGGTGAATTGTGCGCTGCGCCTGGGCCAGTCGGAGAGCATCGAGGTCGCGACGGTGCTGCCGGTGTAGCGCGCGTGCAGCGCGACCACGTTGCGCAGCCAGGCCAGGTCCTCGGGATCGAGGCGCTGCAGTTCCACCATGTCGGTGTTGACCCGGCTGGGGTCGAGTCCCAGCACGAACGCGATGCCGCCGGACATGCCCGCAGCCATGTTGCGGCCGACCTTGCCGAGCACCACCACCCGGCCGCCGGTCATGTACTCGCAGGCGTGGTCGCCGACGCCTTCGACGACCGTCAGCGCACCGGAGTTGCGGGCGGCGAACCGCTCGCCGACGCGGCCACGCAGGTACAGCTCACCCGAGGTGGCGCCGAAAAGCAGCGTGTTGCCGGCGATCACGTTGTCCTCGGGCAGGAACAGCACGTCATCCTGCGGTTTGACGACGATTCTGCCGCCCGAGAGTCCCTTCCCGACATAGTCGTTCGCGTCGCCGATGAGCTCCAGGGTGACCCCGGGCGGCAGGAACGCGCCGAGCGACTGGCCGGCCGAACCGGTCAGCGTGACGTGGATGGTGTCCTCGGGCAGCCCCTGCGCACCGTAGCGCCGGGTCACCTCGCTGCCGAGCAGGGTGCCGACGGTGCGGTTGACGTTGCGCACCGGAAGTTCCAGCCGAACCGGGTGGGCATCCTCCAGCGCGCCTTCGGCGAGCTGGATCAGTGTCCGGTCGAGCGCTTCGTCGAGGCCGTGGTCCTGATCGCGCACCCGGCGCCGCGCGGCGGTCGACTGCGGCACGGCGAAGACCGGGCTCAGGTCGAGCCCCCGGCTCTTCCAGTGCGCGACGCCGTCGGCGGTGTCCAGCATCTCGGCGTGCCCGACGGCCTCGTCTATACTGCGGAAACCGAGCTCCGCCAGGTACTTCCGGATGTCCTCGGCGATGAACTGGAAGAAGTTCTCGACGAACTCCGGCTTGCCGTTGAACCGGGCGCGCAGCTCGGGGTTCTGGGTGGCGACCCCGACCGGGCAGGTGTCGAGGTGACACACCCGCATCATGATGCAGCCGGACACGACCAGCGGCGCGGTGGCGAACCCGTACTCCTCGGCGCCGAGCAGCATCGCCACCACCACGTCGCGGGCGGTGCGCATCCCGCCGTCGCACTGCACGGTGATGCGGTCGCGCAGGCCGTTGAGCACCAGGGTCTGCTGGGTGTCGGCCAGCCCGATCTCCCATGGGGCGCCGGCGTGTTTGAGGCTGGTCAGCGGAGCGGCACCGGTGCCGCCGTCGTATCCGGAGATCAGCACGACGTCGGCGTGCGCCTTCGACACCCCAGCGGCGACCGTGCCGACCCCGACCGAGCTGACGAGCTTGACGTGGATGCGCGCGTCGGCGTTGGCGTTCTTCAGATCGTGGATCAGCTGCGCGAGGTCCTCGATCGAGTAGATGTCGTGGTGCGGCGGGGGCGAGATCAGCCCGACGCCCGGCGTCGAGTGCCGGGTCTTGGCGATGTTGGGATACACCTTGTAGCCCGGAAGTTGGCCGCCCTCACCGGGTTTGGCACCCTGTGCCATCTTGATCTGGATGTCGGAGGCGTTCACCAGGTAGTCGCTGGTGACGCCGAACCGCCCGGAGGCGACCTGCTTGACGGCGCTGCGCCGCTTCGGGTCGTAGAGCCGGTCGACGTCTTCGCCGCCCTCGCCGCTGTTGGAGCGTCCGCCGAGGTTGTTCATCGCGATGGCCATCGTCTCGTGGGCCTCGGCGGAGATGGAGCCGTAGCTCATCGCGCCGGTGTTGAACCGTTTGACGATCTCGCTCGCGGGTTCAACCTCGTCGAGGGGCACCGGCGGGCGCACACCCAATTTGAACTCGAACAGTCCGCGCAGCGCGCCGCCTTCGCGGCTGAGCCGGTCGACCTCGTCGGAGTACTGCTGGAACACGTCATGGCGACCGGTGCGGGTCGCATGCTGCAGCAGGAAGACCACCTCCGGGGTGAACAGGTGCAGTTCGCCTTCGCGGCGGAACGCGTACTCGCCGCCGACCTCCAGGCGCCGGTGCACCCGCTCGGTCGGGTTTTCCGGGTACGCGCGGCGGTGACGCAGCTTGACCTCCTCGGCGATCACGTCGAGGCCGACGCCGCCGAGTTGGGTCGGCGTGCCGGTGAAGTACTCGTCGATGACGTCTTTGTTGATGCCGATCGCCTCGAACGCCTGGGCTGCGGTGTAGGAAGCCACCGTGGAGATGCCCATCTTGCTCATCACCTTCATCACGCCCTTGCCGAGCGCCTTGAGGTAGTTGCGCACCGCGGCCGACGGCTCGATGCCGGTCAGTTCACCCTCGCGGATCAGGTCCTCGATGGATTCGAAGGCCAGATACGGGTTGACCGCGGCGGCGCCGAAACCGATCAGCATCGCGATGTGGTGCACCTCGCGGGCGTCGCCACTCTCGACGACGAGCGCGACTTTGGTGCGCTGCTTGGTGAGCACCAGATGGTGGTGCACGGCAGAGACTGCCAGCAGCGACGGGATCGGCGCCTTGGTGTGGTCGGAGTCGCGGTCGGAGATGACCAGTGTCCGTGCGCCTTTGGTGATCGCGGCGGACGCGCGCAGACGCAGGTCCTCCAGCGCCTCGGCCAGGCCCTCTCCCCCGCGTTCGACGTCGTAGAGCGCGCGCAGCACGACGGTGCGCAGTCCGGGCTGCTCCCCGTCGTCGTTGATGTGGACGATCTTGCCGAGTTCCTCGTTGTCGAGGACCGGCCAGGTGAGCTTGATCTGGCGGCAGGATGCGGCGCCGGGTTCGAGCAGATTCTGTTCAGGGCCCATCACACGCGACATGGAGGTGACGATCTCTTCGCGGATCGCGTCCAGCGGCGGATTGGTGACCTGGGCGAAGAGTTCGACGAAATAGTCGTAGAGCAGCTTGGAGCGCTGCGACAGCACCGCGGCCGGGGTGTCCGTGCCCATGGAACCCAGCGGTTCGGCGCCGGAGGCGGCCATCGGGGCTAGCAGGATGCGTAGCTCTTCCTCGGTGTAGCCGAAGCTCACCTGCCTGCGCACCACCGATTCGTGGTTGGGCTGGGCTGGGGCACGATCAGGGAGCGTCTTGAGCTCGAGCAGTCCGGCGTGCAGCCACTCGCCGTAGGGCTGGGCGCGCGACAGCCGTTCCTTGATCTCGTCGTCGGAGACGATGCGGCCGGCATCGGTGTCGACCAGCAGCATCTTGCCGGGCTGCAGGCGACCCTTGGCGACGATCTGCGCCGACGGTACGTCGAGGACACCGGCCTCGCTGGCGAGGATCAGTCGGTCGTCGAGGGTGCGCCACCAGCGGCCCGGCCGTAACCCGTTGCGGTCCAATACCGCTCCGACGAGGGTGCCGTCGGTGAAGGTGACGCAGGCGGGACCGTCCCACGGTTCCATCAGCGAGGCGTGGAACTGCCAGAAGGCCCTTTCCTCCGGATCCATGGTGGTGCTGTTCTCCCACGCTTCGGGGATCATCATCAGCACAGCGTGGGGCAGGCTGCGGCCGCCGAGGTGCAGGAGTTCGAGAACCTCGTCGAAGGACGCCGAGTCGGACGCGTCCGGGGTGCAGATCGGTGAGAGCCGGCTCAGGTCGCCGGGGATGTGGTCGCTGGCCAGCATGGCCTCGCGCGCGTGCATCCGGTTGCGGTTGCCGCGCACGGTGTTGATCTCGCCGTTGTGCGCGACGAAGCGGAACGGGTGGGCCAGCGGCCACGACGGGAATGTGTTGGTGGAGAAGCGGCTGTGCACGATCGCGATGGCGCTGATGCAACGCTCGTCCCGGAGGTCCGGGAAGTACAGCGGAAGCTGCATCGTGGTGAGCATGCCCTTGTAGACCATCGTGCGGCTGGACAGCGACGGGAAGTAGACGCCGTTGCGTTCGGCGCGTTTACGCATCGGGTAGACGCGGCGATCGAGTTCGATTCCGCCGGGCCGGTTCCCGTCGATCGCGGGTGCGGCGACGAAGAGCTGGGCCATATGGGGCATGCAGTCGAGCGCGGTCTTGCCGATCTCTGCGCCTATCGGATCGACGGGGACCTCACGCCAGCCGAGGACTTCGAGATTCTCTTCGGCCGCGATGGTCTCGATGGTGCTACAGGCCGCCTCGCGCTGTGCGGGGTCCTGGGGCAGGAAGCAGATTCCGGCGGCGAAGGTGTTGCCCTCGGCGGTGGCGTCGGGCAGGGCGAAGTCGACGACGTCGCGCAGCAGCACCACGGGAAGCTGGATGAGGATGCCCGCGCCGTCACCGCTGTTGGGTTCGGCACCCGCGGCACCGCGGTGTTCGAGGTGTTCCAGGGCGATGAGACCGTCGGTGACGATGCTGTGGGAGCGCCTGCCCTGGATGTCGACCACCATGGCTACACCGCAGGAGTCCGACTCGTTGTCGGGGTCGTACAGACCTTGGGGTTCGGGCAACGCCGAGTAGAGCATGGATTTGGCCTCCGCCATCCTGAATTCGTCATCAGGGACTGCGTCGGCCCGTTGATCCAGTGTATCAGCGCAGGTCGCGGCTCACCCGGCGAGAACGGTCGGGACCAGCGGGAATCCGGGCAGATTGCGGACCAGAGTCCATGCCACGACCGTGATTGCGGTCACCACGTAGAGCGCCACGGTGGCCACGGGCTTGTGCTGCCCGCGCCGGGTGAGCACCCACGCCAGCAACAGCGGCAGACCGATGAGCACGAACGCGTTGTCGACGAACGCTGCGGCGAGGTCGCCGTGCAACAGGTGGTGAGTCATGCGCAGGCCGCCGCAGCCGGGACACAACCAGCCGGTGAGTTCGTGAAATGGGCAGGGCGGGAACAGAAGTCCCGGACGGTGCGGATCGTTGAGGCCGATGTAGAGGAGGGCGTTGCCGAGGACGGCACCGGTACCCCACCCGACGAAACGGCGTGTGCGACGGTCGATTGCGGGGCTATGTGCCATCGCGCAGCGGGAAGCCCGCCGGATCACGGACCTTGTCGGTGAGGATCAGGATCGCGTCGATGATCCCCCAGATCAGTGCGCCGATGCCGCACGTGAGGAGTCCCACAACGAGCTGGATCACGCCCAGGGTCGTGTAGCCGAGGTAGATCCGGCCGATGCCGACGAGCCCGAACAGACCGAGAAGCTGAAGCAGTCCGGCGACGACCTTCGATTTCTCGGACAGCGGTTCGCCGGTGACGGGATGCCGGCCGAACGGCGCGGCGGGATCGGTGTAGACGCCCGGATACTGGCCCATCGGCGGCGGATATCCGCCCGACGGAGGAGGCGGCGGGTACCCGCCGGGCGGGACATAACCCGGTTGCTGCGGCGGAGGGGTGTACTGATTTCCACCTTCGTTGCCACTGAACGGGGGCTCGGTCATGCCACCAGGATGCCAGACCATCCCCACGCATCAGATCGAGACGCCTCAGAAGGGCGGAGGCTCATAGGTCGCGGCAAGCCACGCTTCGCGCTGACGCTTCGTCTCGGCGTTGAGTTCGACGCGTTGCCGGCGTTCACGCTCGATACGTGCCCGTCGGTCCTCGTCGCGGCTGCGTGCCCGGCGCGGCATCTTCTCCGTCTTCTCCGAGGGGTCGCGAGGCGCCTCGGCGTCCGGTATCGGCGCGGTCGGAACGGCCAGCGCCGGAAAGAGTTCCCCGCCATGCGGTTCCGTCGTGTACACGTGCCCGGTCGGAGCGGTGAGCACGATGGTTCCATCGGGGCGCTGCTCGTCGCGCCACCCGCCCGGGCCGCTGTAGAACGTCTTGATCAAGTGATGCGCCCGGCAGTAATGCTTGAGTCCGGAGGCATGGGTGATGCCGAACGGCCACGGCGTCGTGTGGTCCACGTCGCAGCTCTCGACTGGGGCGTCACAGCCCGGGAAACGGCACGTCAGGTCGCGCCACCGCAGATAGTCCTTCAGCGGTGCCGACGGCCGGTACCCCTTCTCCGGCTCGGCCGCGGGCGTCCGCACGGGCTTGAGCTTGGCCGTCTTCTTCGCCGCGGCGGCGCGAACCTCCTCGGCGGGCAGCACACCGAAGCCGGAGAGATAGCCGGGATTGTCACTGGTTCCGTCGACGGTGCCCTGTTCGGCCAGGATGTGGATGACCACCTGGGCTGCGGACTCGCGCACCACCGCCGCCGGGCAGTCCTCCGATCCGCACTGGCAGGCCAGGGTCGCTTCTCCGCGCCCCAGCGCGCCGCCCGCGTCGGCGCGAAGCTGGTTGTGGCTGCGCGGATCATTGGCGCACACCGTGGCAGCGAGCGCTTCCAGGCGTTGATCCAGTGCTGCGGCGTCGTCGGCGTTCATGACGCCACCGACGAACGCCATCCCCAGCGCGTCCGGGGCCACGTCGAGATAGCGGTTGTCTTTCGCGGCCGGAGGCACCCGCACCCCGGCCGGGTCGAACTTGGCGACCCACATGTCGAGCCGGTCGGTCAGCTTCTTGTCCGAGAACCGCATCCACCGGGTGATGTGCCGGGCCAGCGCCGCGTCCAGTTCGCCGATGATTCCGTCGTCCACGTTGGCGGTTCGCCGTAGCGCGAACCGCACCATCCGGTAGTCGATGTCGCCGCGGGCGAACACCGCAGCCACCGCCGGGAGCCGCTCGAACAGCGAAACGGCTGTGTTGACCTGGCTACCGGCCCGCCAGCGGCTGAGATTCTGCGCTGCGGACACCTCGGCTGCGACTGCCTCGTACACATCCGTGTGCCAGAACTCCGCCTCGACGTATTGGCGCTTGCGGATGGCGTACAGCCGGGCCACCGCTGCGAGCCGCTGCGCCACCGCGCGCGACTCTGCCCGCCACGCGACACCCATCGCGTCGACGAGCTCCGCGGCTGCCATCTGGTCGAACACATGTTCGATTATGCCAGTGGCGTCCGACAACACACGGTCCGGACGACCAGGTGCTCAGCGATTCCGGCGTCGGCGGAGGAATTGCCGGACGATGCCGCCGGGCCCTGGTTGACCACTCTCCGGCGAGGGCTCGGTGACGACTGTGTACGAGTGTGCCGGGTCGACGGCGGGTCCCTCGGGTTCACCGTCCAGATCCGCGTCGGCGTCGCCGTCGGTCAGCGCTTCAGTGTCGACTTCGGCGACCTCTGTGGCCGGCTCGTCGGCCACGGGCTCGGCGTCGTCAGACTCGACCACCTCAACTGCCGCGTCCTCGGCGGCAGGCTCCACAGCCTCGACGTCGGCATCGCTCTCCACCACAGCGTCGGCATCAACCTCCGCGGCAACCTCGGCGGCCGGTTCGTCGGTCTCACCATCGCCCGCCACAGCCACGGCGGCGGCCGCGGCACCCTCGGCGGCTTCGACGGCCTCGTCGCCTTCCACGGCGCCCAGGCCTCCGGCGTCTTCGGGCACAGGATGCGGCTCGATCGCTGCGGCGGGTTCGGACGGCTCCTCGTCGTCGATGGGGACGTCGAGCTGGGCGATCAGCGCCTCGGTCTCGGCCGCACCTTCGACCGCGGCATCGTGGACCTCGGACGCCGCCTCGGTGGCCGCGACGGCCTCGTCGCCTTCGACAGAGCCGAGACCGCCCACCTCGCGTTCCCCGCGCTCCTTCTTCTCGTCGTCACCGGCGACGGTCGCCGCAGCGACCACCCCGACCGCCGACGCCATCGCGACGTCCTTGGCCAGCTCCTCGACATCGGACTCGGCATCCTGGTTACCGCGCAGCGTCTCCGGCGCCTCCCGGCCCTTCGGCGCCACCATGATGTAGACCGCCGCCCCGATGAACACGAACGTCGCCGTGAAGGTGTTGATCCGGATGCCGGCCAGCAGCGTCGCCGTGTCGCTGCGCATCAGCTCGATCCAGAACCGGCCCACGCAATAGCCCGCGACATACAGCGCGAACAACCGACCATGACCGATCTTGAATCGCTTGTCGACGACTATCAGCACCGCGAAAACCAGCAGGTTCCACAGAAGTTCGTACAGGAACGTCGGGTGCACGACCTGGATCAGCTCACCGGTGGACACCCCGTTGAGCGAGTCGAGCGCCCCGACGCTGTTACGACGCTCGTAGATCTCCAGACCCCACGGCAGCGTGGTCTCGCGCCCGTACAACTCCTGATTGAAATAGTTTCCCAGCCGGCCGATCGCCTGTGCCAGAACGATTCCCGGTGCAATCGCATCGCCGAACGCCGGCAGCGGTATCCCCCGCCGACGACAGGCGATCCACGCTCCCAGCGCACCGAACGCGACCGCACCCCAAATCCCCAGGCCGCCGTCCCAGATGCGAAACGCAGCAGCCGGCCCGACGCCGTCCGGTCCGAAGTACGTCCGCCAGTCGGTCATGACGTGATAGACGCGACCACCGATCAGACCGAACGGCACCGCCCACAACGCGATGTCGTAGATCACGCCGGGTTCGCCGCCGCGGTTCACCCAACGGCGGTCACCGATGACGAGCGCGGCGATGATGCCGCCGATGATGCACAGGGCATAGGCGCGGAGCGGGAACGGGCCGAGGTGCCAAACCCCCTGAGGCGGGCTCGGGATGTAGGCCAGAACCGTCGTCGTCACGCAGTGATCCTCTGCCTTACTCCGTCTGCAAGTTCTTCTGTCAGCGAGCGCACCGCGGGGATGCCCTCCTTCAGCGCGGACACCAGCGCGGATCCGACGATGACGCCGTCGGCATACGCGCCGATCTCGGCGGCCTGCTCGCGCGACCGCACACCCAGACCCACGCCGACCGGGATGTCCGACACGGCTTTGACCCGAGCCACGAGTTCGGGGGCTGCGTTGGACACCGCATCGCGCGCTCCGGTGACACCCATGGTCGACGCGGCGTAGACGAAGCCGCGCGACGCCTCCACCGTCTTCGCGAGCCGCTCCTCCGTCGAGGACGGCGCGACAAGGAAGATGCGATCCAGATCGTGGGCCTCGGAGGCGGCGAACCAGTCGTCGGCCTCATCCGGGATCAGATCCGGGGTGATCAGTCCGAGCCCGCCGGCCGATGCCAGGTCACGCGCGAAGGCGTCGACCCCCCGGCGCAGCACCGGGTTCCAGTACGTCATGACGACCGCGCGGCCGCCGGCGTTGCTGATCGCCTCGACGGCCCGGAACGCGTCGCTGACGCGGACACCGCCGCGCAACGCCACCTCCGTGGCCGCGGCGATCGTCGGGCCGTCCATACCGGGATCCGAGTAGGCGATGCCGACCTCGATGATGTCGCAACCGGACTCGACCAGCGCGACCATCGCCTCGATGGAGCCCTCGACATCGGGGAAACCCGTGGGCAGATATCCGATCAGCGCCGAACGGTTCTCGGCGCGGCAGGATTCGAACAATCCGGCGAGCCGGCTCATGGCGTCCCGTCCTCCAGCAACCCGAACCACTTGGCCGCCGTCTCGACGTCCTTGTCCCCTCGCCCGGAGACGTTGACCAGGATGATCGAACCCGCATCCAGTTGCGGACCGAGCTTGAGCGCGCCCGCGACGGCGTGCGCCGACTCGATCGCCGGGATGATGCCCTCGGTGCGGCTCAGCAGCGACAACGCGTCCATCGCCTCGGAGTCGGTGATCGGCAGGTACTCAGCACGGCCGATGTCCTTGAGCAACGCGTGCTCGGGACCGACGCCCGGATAATCCAATCCCGCTGAGATGGAGTGGGATTCGATCGTCTGGCCGTCCTCGTCCTGCAGCAGATACGAGAACGAGCCCTGGAACGCGCCTGGGGTACCACCGGTGAAAGTCGCTGCGTGACGGCCGGTTTCGACGCCGTCACCGGCAGCCTCGTAACCGATCAGCCGAACGCCGGGATCGTCGATGAACGCGTGGAAGATGCCGATCGCGTTCGACCCGCCGCCGACACACGCGACCACCGCGTCGGGCAGCCGGCCGGCCTGATCGAGCATCTGCGCGCGCGCCTCCAGACCGATCACGCGCTGGAAGTCGCGCACCATCACCGGGAACGGGTGCGGGCCCGCCGCGGTGCCGAAGCAGTAGTAGGTGTCGTCGGCGTTGGAGACCCAGTCGCGGAACGTCTCGTTGATCGCATCCTTGAGCGTCTTGGAGCCGGATTCGACGGCGACCACCGACGCGCCGAGCAGCCGCATCCTGGCCACGTTCAGCGCCTGCCGTGCGGTGTCGACCGCACCCATGTAGATCACGCATTCGAGGCCGAGCAGGGCGCATGCGGTCGCCGTCGCGACACCGTGCTGACCTGCGCCGGTCTCGGCGATCACCCGGGTCTTGCCCATCTTCTTGGCGAGCAGGGCCTGACCCAGGACGTTGTTGATCTTGTGAGATCCGGTGTGGTTGAGGTCTTCTCGCTTCAAGAAGATCCGCGCCCCGCCGGCATGTTCGCTGAGCCGCTCTGCCTCGTAGAGCGGCGACGGCCGGCCGGTGTAGTGCTTCTGCAGCCTGTCGAGTTCGTCGAGGAAGGTCTGGTCGCTGCGTGCCTTCTCGTAGGCGGCGGTGACCTCTTCGATGACGGCCATCAGCGCCTCGGGGACGAGCCTGCCGCCGTAGGCGCCGAAGTGTCCTCGGGCATCGGGATCATGCGGGGTGGGTTCGGCGACTGCGGCGCTGGCGCGCGGCAGTTCCGGACCAGAGTGCTCGGACACTTAGCGCGCAGGTTTCGGGCAGGAGGGATGCGTGCCGGCCGTGACCAGATCGGCGACGGCGCTGCGCGGATCACCACTGGTGACCAGGCCCTCGCCGACGAGGACGCCGTCGGCGCCCGCACCCGCGTAGGCGAGCAGATCCGCGGTGCCGCGCACCCCGGACTCGGCGATCTTGATGACGTTGCTGGGCAACCCCGGCGCGATGCGCGCGAAGCAGTCCCTGTCGACCTCGAGGGTCTTGAGGTTACGGGCGTTCACGCCGATCACGGTGGCGCCGGCCTGCAGCGCACGGTCGGCCTCTTCCTCGGTGTGCACCTCGACCAGGGCGGTCATCCCGAGCGATTCGGTGCGTTCCAGCAGCGATTCCAGCGCGGGCTGTTCCAGGGCGGCGACGATCAGCAGCAGCAAATCGGCGCCGTGCGCCCGCGCCTCGTGGATCTGGTACGGCTTGACGATAAAGTCCTTGCGCAGCACCGGGATCGACACCGACGCGCGCACCGCGTCCAGGTCGGCGAGCGAGCCGTTGAAACGTCGCTGTTCGGTCAGCACGCTGATCGCGCGGGCTCCGCCGCTCTCGTAGGCGGACGCGAGTTCGGCCGGATCGGCGATCGGGGCCAGCTCGCCGCGGGACGGGCTGGCCCGCTTCACCTCGGCGATCACCGCGATCCCCGGCTCCCGCAGGGCAGCCATCACGTCGAGCGGCGCAGGCGCGCGCTCGGCCTGTGCCTTGACCTCAGCCAGGCTGACGGCGGCTTCGCGAGCGGCAACGTCAGCACGTACTCCCTCGAGGATGGAATCGAGGACGGTCGCCGAACCCATAGGCGTCGCTTCCCTTCCCCTGACGGCCGTTCGATGCATACCGAAGGGTAGTCGCCGACGAGCCATCAGTTGTCACCGCCCCTGTTGTCAGGGTTGGTCGGGTCACGGCCCTCGTCGAGCGCGTCCCACATCATCCGCTCCGACATCGACCCCTGCGCGGGCGTGCCCGCATCGACGTCACCAGCCGGGCGACGGGTGAACCGGGCGGCATCGGCGCGTCCACCGGCCGCCGACCGCATCAGCAGAACAGCACCGGCCAACGCCAGCACCGCTGTGACGAGAGTCACCGTTGCGCCGGTGTAGTAGCGCTCGGTCCCGGTCAGATCGGCCACCGGCACCTCCGCGAGCCGGGCGGCGCGGACAGCCACGTCGGTGACCACCCACAAGCTGATCGCGAGGTAGCCCATGCCCGCACTCGCGGCGGCGACGAGCACCGCCAGGATCCGCAGCGGCCATCCGCGCACCGCCAGCGCCGCGACCGCGGCCGCGGCCAGCAACAGCGCGAGCGGCACCAGCGCCGTGGACCACGTGGAGCCCGCCAGATCGGTCGTCTTCGGTTGCCCGAGGCCGTCGAACGAACTGATCTGAACCCATGTCAGGCGCGAGGCGCCCCACAGGCCCACCGCGGCGAGCAGAAGCAGGAGTTGCGCGACCCGGGTCACGGCTCTCTCAGCGTCTCGGCGGCGGCGATCGCGGCGAGCACCGCTCGCGCCTTGTTCGCGGACTCGTTGTACTCGTACGGACCGTTGGAATCCGCGACAACGCCACCACCGGCCTGCACGTAGGCGGTGCCGTCGCGCATCAACGCGGTCCGGATCGCGATCGCGAAGTCGGCGTTGCCCGCAAAATCGAGATAGCCGAGCACGCCGCCGTAGAGGCCGCGGCGGGTCTTCTCGACCTCCTCGATGAGCTCCATCGCCCGCACCTTCGGCGCACCCGACAGCGTCCCGGCCGGGAAGCAGGCCGTCACGGCGTCCAGCGCGGTCCTGCCGTCGGCGAGCAGTCCGGTCACCGTCGACACCAGGTGCATCACGTGGCTGTAGCGCTCGATGTGGCTGTAATCCTCGACCTTCACCGTGCCCGGCCGGCACACGCGGCCCAGGTCGTTGCGGCCGAGATCGACGAGCATCAGGTGCTCGGCGAGTTCCTTCTCGTCGGACAGCAGTTCCTTCTCCAGGAGAAGGTCTTCCTCCTCGGTGTCACCGCGCCACCGGGTGCCGGCGATCGGGTGCGTGGTGGCGCGCCCGTCCTTGACGGTGACGAGCGCCTCGGGGCTGGATCCCACGATCGAGAAGTCCAGTCCCCCATCGCTGTTCGGGACGTTGAGCAGGTACATGTACGGGCTGGGGTTGGTCACCCGCAGCATCCGGTAGACATCCAGCGGGTCCGCGTCGGTGTCCATCTCGAAGCGCTGGGACGGCACCACCTGGAAGGCCTCACCGGCCTCGATGTCGCCGACCAGCTTGTCGACGACCTTCGTGTACTCCTGCACGGTCAGCTGCGCGCGATGCTGCGGGGCGGGCCGGCTGAACGTCGCCACGGTCGAGGCCAGCGGCTCGGCCAGCGCCGCGGTCATCACATCCAGCCGCGCGACGGCGTCGTCATAGGCCTCGTCGACGCGCTCGTCGGTGCCGTTCCAGTTCACCGCGTTCGCGATCAGCGTGATCGTGCCCTCGTGGTGGTCGACGGCGGCGATGTCGGTGGCCAGCAACAGCATCATGTCCGGCAGCCCGAGGTCGTCGACCGTCAGCTCCGGCAGCCGCTCCAGCCGGCGCACCATGTCGTAGGCGAAGAACCCGACCAGGCCCGACGACAACGGCGGCAGACCGGACAACGGGGCGGTCTCCAGCAGCGACAGCGTCGACCTCAGCGCCTCCAGCGGGTCACCGCCCGCGGGGGCGTCCTGCGGGATGACGCCGAGCCATACCGCCTCGCCGTCGCGCACCGTCAGAGCCGACGGTGCCCCCGCGCCGATGAACGACCAGCGCGACCACGACCGCCCGTTCTCCGCGGACTCCAGCAGGAACGTTCCGGGCCGGTTGGCGGCCAGCTTGCGATACGCCGACAACGGCGTCTCGCTGTCGGCGAGCACCTTGCGGGTCACCGGGACCACGCGATGCTCGGCGGCCAGCGTCCGGAAGTCCTCCCGCGAGGTCGTCACGGTCAGGTCGGCGGTCGTCTGCACGCCGCGATTCTCCCAGACGTACCGTGATAAGCATGAATCCCCTCAAACCGGGTGATCGGGTCGCCGAGTTCGAACTGCCGGACCAGACGGGCACGACGCGCACGCTCACCGAGCTGCTGGCCGACGGACCGATCGTGCTGTTCTTCTATCCGGCCGCGATGACGCCCGGCTGCACCAAGGAAGCCTGTCACTTCCGAGACCTGGCCTCGGAGTTCGCCGCGGCCGGGGCTACCCGGGTCGGCATCAGCGCCGACAGCGTCGACAAGCAGGCCCAGTTCGCCGACAAGCAGAACTTCGACTATCCGCTGCTGTCGGACACCGAGGGTGTGGTCGCCGAGCAGTTCGGCGTCAAGCGCGGGCTGCTCGGCAAGTTCATGCCGGTCAAGCGCACCACGTTCGTCATCGACACCGACCGCACCGTGCTGGCGGCCATCGCCAGCGAGTTCAGCATGGACACCCACGCCGACAAGGCACTGGAGGTGCTGAGGTCCCGGTGACACCGGTTCTTGAGCTCACCGATGTGACGTTCCGCCGCAACGGTAAGCAGATCATCGACGGCATCTCGCTGACCGTGCGCGAAGGCGAGCACTGGGCGCTGCTCGGCCCGAACGGCGCGGGCAAGAGCACACTGCTGGGTTTCTGTGCGGCAGTGACGTTCCCGTCCTCGGGCACGGTGCGGATCCTCGGGCAGCAGATGGGCCGGGTGGATCTAGCGTCGCTGCGGCACTCGATCGGGCACGTCAACCCGCGTCACCAGTTGCAGTACTCGCTGACCGTGCGCGACGTCGTGATGACCGGGATCACCGCGACCATCGACACGCCGATGCGGTGGACGGCCTCGGGCGAGGAGTCCGCCCGCGCCGACGCGATGATCGACGCGGTCGGGTTGTCCCACAAGGCCGGCGACGTGTGGCCGACGCTGTCGCAGGGCGAACGCGGCCGCACACTGATCGCCAGGGCGTTGATCGCCGAACCGCGGCTGCTACTGCTCGACGAACCGTCCACCGGGCTGGATGTGGCTGCCCGCGAACAGCTTCTGGAGACCATCGACTCGCTCGACCAGACCCACCCCGAAGTGGCGTCGATCCTCGTCACGCACCATCTGGAGGAACTGCCGACCACGACGACGCACGCGCTGCTGATCGCCGAGGGCCGCGCCGTCGCCAGCGGCCCGGCTCGCGAGACGATCACCACCGAGACGGTGTCGGAGGCCTTCGCCCATCCTGTGGTGGTGGGGTACGACGACGGGCGCTGGACGGCGCGGGCGAAAGCGTCGCGGATTATCTAGCCCTGCCGAATCTGAGGCAGATTCGACGTGAGCGCCGGGGGCTACGCCTCCGGGCCGAGCAGCAGGTCGGCGTCGAAACAGCTGTGGTCGCCGGTATGGCAGGCGCCGCCGACCTGATCGACCTCCAGCAGCACGGTGTCCCCGTCGCAGTCCAGTCGCACCGAGTGCACATGCTGGGTGTGGCCCGATGTCAGGCCCTTCACCCACTGCTCGTTGCGGGAGCGGGAAAAGTACGTCGCCTCACGGGTTTCCAGCGTGCGAGCCAGCGCGTCGTCGTCCATCCAGGCCACCATCAGCACGTCCCCGCTGCCGCGTTCCTGCACGACAGCGGTGAACAGGCCTTCGGCGTTGCGCTTGAGCCTGGCCGCGATCGCGGGGTCGAGACCGCTCATCGGACCGTGATCCCTTCGGCCTTCATCGCCGCCTTCACCTCACCGATCGTCAGATCGCGGAAGTGGAACACGCTGGCGGCCAGTACTGCGTCGGCGCCGGCGAACACCGCCGGCGCGAAGTGCTCCACCGCGCCCGCGCCGCCGCTGGCGATCACCGGCACGGTCACCGCACCGCGCACCGCGCGCAGCATCTTCAGGTCGAAGCCGGCCTTGGTGCCGTCGGCGTCCATCGAGTTCAGCAGGATCTCCCCGACCCCGAGTTCAGCGCCCTGCGTGGCCCATTCGACCGCGTCGATGCCCGTGCCGCGGCGGCCACCGTGGGTGGTGACCTCCCATCCCGACGGTGTGGGCTGCGAACCCTCGGGCACGGTGCGCGCGTCGACCGACAGCACGATGCACTGCGAACCGAACTGCCGAGACAGCTCGGCGAGCAGTTCGGGGCGTGCGATCGCGGCGGTGTTCACCGACACCTTGTCCGCGCCCGCACGCAGCAGCACGTCGACGTCGGCGATCGAGCGGACACCGCCGCCGACGGTCAGCGGGATGAAAACCTGCTCGGCGGTACGGCGCACCACGTCGAGCATCGTGCTGCGGCCGGACGACGACGCGGTCACGTCCAGGAAGGTCAGCTCGTCGGCGCCCTCGGCGTCGTAGGCGGCCGCGAGCTCCACCGGGTCGCCGGCGTCACGCAGGTTCGCAAAGTTCACGCCCTTGACGACCCTGCCGTCATCGACGTCCAGGCAAGGGATCACCCGGGTCGCGACGTCGCTCGCAGCCTTCACAGGTAGTCCTTCGGGTCACCGGCGGCGCGCACGATCTCCAGGAGCTCCTCGTGCACCCCGGGTGCAGCGGCCAACGCCGACGGTGACGACGCCGTCCACGGCTCACCGGCCAGATCGGTGACGATGCCCCCGGCAGCTCGCACCAGCGCCACACCGGCAGCATGGTCCCACACGTGGTGTCCGAAACTGATTGCCCCGCCCAGGATTCCGGCAGCGACGTAGGCGAAGTCCACGCCGGTCGCGCCGTGCATGCGCATCCGTGAGCATTCCCGGCTCAGGTTCTCCAGCACCTTGACCCGGTACCGGCCCGGGTAGCGGCCCCGAGAGTCGATGTTGAAGGTGCCCGTCCCGACGATGGATTCGGCGAGAGTCACCGGTGCCAGCGCGGGGAGTTCCTCGTCGTTGCAGCGCACGGGCGAACCCTGCATCGACGTGTACCGCTGGCCGGTGAACGGCAGCCACGTCAGCCCGAGCACCGGTTCACCGTCCACGAGCAGACCGAGCAGGATCGCGGCCGTCGGCAGACCCGCCGCGTAGTTGAACGTGCCGTCGATCGGGTCGAGCACCCACACCTGTTCGGCGTCCAGCGATTCGCCGCCGAACTCCTCGCCGTGCACACCGATACCGGTCAGCCTGGTCAACTCGGCGACCACGCGCCGCTCGATCGCGAGGTCGACCTCGGTGGCGAAGTCGTTGCCTTTCTTCGCCACCGCGGAGTCGGCACGGTGCCCGGCGACGAACTGCGCCGACGCGCCGTCGAGGACACCTACCGCCGTGTCGAGCAGATCCGTCAGCTGCTGTTGGTCGAGCGTCACGTTCGGACCGCGTCGAGAGCCTGCGGCAACGTGAAACGTCCCGCGTAGAGCGCCTTTCCGACGATGGCACCCTCGACGCCGCGGTCGGTCAGCGTGGCGATCGCGCGCAGGTCGTCGAGGCTGGACACCCCGCCGGACGCGATGACCGGCGCGTCGGTGCGCTCGCAGACCTGGGCGAGCAGGTCCAGGTTCGGTCCGTTGAGGGTGCCGTCCTTGGTGACGTCCGTGACGACGAACCGCGAACATCCCTCGCCGTCAAGGCGTTCCAGCACGGTCCACAGGTCACCGCCGTCGGTCTCCCAGCCGCGACCACGCAGCCGGTACTGACCGTCCTCGATCTTGACGTCGAGCCCGACGGCCACCTGCTCACCATGCTCGGCGACCACCTTGGCGCACCACTGCGGGTTCTCCAGCGCCGCGGTGCCGAGGTTCACCCGCGCGCAGCCGGTCGCCAGCGCGGCGGCCAGCGACTCGTCGTCACGAATGCCGCCGGACAGTTCGACGGCGACGTCGAGCTTGCCGACGACCTCGGCGAGCAGTTCCCGGTTGGACCCGCGGCCGAACGCCGCATCGAGGTCGACCAGATGGATCCACTCGGCACCGTCGCGCTGCCACGTCATCGCCGCTTCCAGCGCCGAGCCGTACTCGGTCTCGCTGCCGGCCTGCCCCTGCACCAGGCGCACCGCGCGGCCCTCGACGACGTCGACGGCGGGCAGCAGGATCAGTTTCGACGAGGCATTCACCGGATTCACGCTGGTCAACTTAGCGCCCCAACCCAGTTCGACAGTAATTCGGCGCCCGCGTCCCCGCTCTTCTCCGGGTGGAACTGGGTCGCCGACAGCGGTCCGTCCTCGACCGCGGCCAGGAACGGCACGTGGTGGGTGGCCCAGGTCAGCAGCGCCGCCGGGTCACCCTCCCACTGCTGGGCGGCGTAGGAGTGCACGAAGTAAAAGCGGGTGTCGGCGCTCATACCCTTGAACAGCACGCTGCCGGCCGGGGCGTCGACGACGTTCCAGCCCATGTGCGGAATCACCGGTGCGTCGAGCCGGACCACCGAACCAGGCCACTGTCCGCAGCCGGTGGATTCGACACCGAACTCGACGCCACGGGAGAACAGGATCTGCATGCCGACGCATACGCCGAGCACCGGTCTGCCCGCGGCGACGCGCTCGGCGATGATCTTGTCGCCACCGATGGCGCGCAATCCGTTCATGCACGCCTCGAACGCACCGACCCCGGGGACGACCAGCCCATCGGCATTGGCCGCCGCGCCCGGATCGGCGGTGACCTCGACCTCGGCCCCGACCCGCTCCAGTGCCCGCTGGGCCGAACGCAGGTTGCCGGACCCGTAGTCGAGTACGACCAGTTTCGTTGTCACAATGAGCCTTTGGTGGACGGGATGCCGGTCACACGCGGGTCGTACTCGACGGCCTGGCGCAGCGCGCGAGCGACGGCCTTGTACTCGGCCTCGGTGATGTGGTGCGGGTCGCGGCCGTACAGGGTGCGCACATGCAGGGCGATGCGGGCGTTGTAGGCCAGCGATTCGAAGACGTGCCGGTTGACGACAGTGTGGTACGGCGCGGCGGAGCCGGCGATGGTGAACTGCACCATGTAGTCCGGCTCGCCGGTGTGCACGAAGTACGGCCGCCCGGACACGTCGACGGCGGCGTGCGCGAGGCATTCGTCCATCGGGATGAACGCATCACCGAAGCGGCGGATGCCCTTCTTGTCGCCGAGTGCATGGGCGAGTGCCTGCCCGAGCACGATCGAGGTGTCCTCGATGGTGTGGTGGCCCTCGATCTCGATGTCGCCGACGGCCTTGATGGTGAGGTCGAAGCTGGCGTGGCTGCCCAGCGACGTCAGCATGTGATCGAAGAACGGCACACCGGTGTCGATGCTGACCTGACCGGTGCCGTCGAGGTCGAGATCGACGACGATGTCGGATTCCTTGGTCTTGCGCTCGACTCGGGCTCGGCGGTTCGGGAGGGTCATTTTGCTCCTATTCGGGCGCTGGCAGCCAGCAGCGCGTCGTTCTCGTCGGCCAGGCCGATGGTGGTCCGCAGATATCCGGGGATGCCGACGTCACGGATCAGCACACCCTCGTCGAGGTAGCGCTGCCACGTCGCGGCCGAGTCGGCGAACTCGCCGAACAGCACGAAGTTCGAGTCGCTGGGAATCACCCGGAAACCGAGGTCGGCCAGGCCTGCGCAGACCCGTTCCCGCTCGGCGATCAGGGTGGCCACGCTGCCCAGCGTCTCGTCGGCGTGCCGCAACGCCGCGCGTGCGGCGGCCTGCGTGACCGACGACAGGTGATACGGCAGCCGCACCAGCAGCATCGCGTCGATGACGGCCGGCGCGGCGACCAGGTAGCCCAGCCGACCGCCGGCGAACGCGAACGCCTTGCTCATCGTGCGGCTGACGATGAGCTTGGCCGGGTATGCGTCGAGCAGCGCAATCGCGCTCGGCTGCGACGAGAACTCGCCGTAGGCCTCGTCGACGATCATCACCCCGCCCGTCATCGCGTCCAGCAGCAGCCGCAGATCGTCGAGCGAAACCGATTGCCCCGTCGGGTTGTTGGGGCTGGTGACGAACACGATGTCGGGGTTGTGTTCCTTGATCCCCGTCGCGGCGACCGCCGCGTCGAGGCTGAAATCCTCGGCACGGTGGGCCACCAACCACTGGGTCTGGGTGCCGTCGGCGATGACCGGGTGCATCGAGTACGACGGCACGAAGCCCATCGCGCTGCGGCCGGGACCACCGAAGGCCTGCAGCAGCTGTTGCAGGATCTCGTTGGAACCGTTGGCGGCCCAGACGTTCTCGACGCCGACCGGGTTGCCGGTCTTGGCAGTCAGGTAACGGGCCAGGTCGGTGCGCAGCGCGACCGCGTCGCGGTCGGGGTAGCGGTGCAGCTCCCCCGCCACCTCGCGCACCGAGGCGGTGACGTCGTCGATCAGCGCCTGGGTCGGCGGGTGCGGGTTCTCGTTGGTGTTCAGCCGTACCGGAACTACGAGTTGTGGTGCGCCGTAGGGCGATTTTCCGCGCAGGTCGTCCCGCAGCGGCAAGTCGTCCAACGTCACCTTGTCACCGAGACTCATAGCAGTCCGCTCTTCGCGCAAGCGCTCATCGTCACCGCTCAAACCTCCGGCGCACTGCTTCGCCGTGGCTGGGCAGGTTCTCGGCGTTGGCCAGCGTGATCACGTAGCCGGACACGTCTTTGAGCGCGGCCTCGCTGTAGTCGACGACGTGGATGCCGCGCAAGAACGTCTGCACCGACAGACCACTGGAATGCCGTGCGCATCCGGCGGTGGGCAGCACATGATTCGAGCCCGCGCAGTAGTCGCCGAGGCTCACCGGCGACCACGGGCCCACGAAAATCGCCCCGGCCGAACGGATCCGGTTCGCGACCGCTGATGCGTCGGCGGTCTGGATCTCCAGGTGTTCGGCCGCGTACGCGTTGACGGTCCGTACCCCGGCCTCGACGTCGTCGACGAGCACGATCGCCGACTGCTGCCCACTCAGCGCGGCGGTCACGCGTTCGCGGTGCACGGTGGTCTCCAGCTGCACTGCCAGCTCGCGGTCGGTCGCATCGGCCAGATCGGTGCTGTCGGTGACGAGCACGCTGGCCGCCATCTCGTCGTGCTCGGCCTGACTGATCAGGTCGGCGGCCACGTGCACCGGGTCGGCGGTGTGGTCGGCCAGGATCGCGATCTCGGTCGGGCCCGCCTCGGCGTCGATGCCGACCTGCGAGCGGCAGATCCGCTTGGCGGCGGTGACGTAGATGTTGCCGGGCCCGGTGATCATGTCCACCGGCGCCAGTTCGGTGCCGTCGGTGTCGACGCCGCCATAGGCGAGCAGTGCGACGGCCTGTGCACCGCCGACGGCCCACACCTCGTCGACGCCGAGCAGCGCGGCGGCGGCGAGGATCGTCGGGTGCGGCAGCCCCTGGAACTGCTCCGGGTTGGTCTTCTGCGGCGGGCTCGCGATCACCAGCGAGTCCACCCCGGCGGTCTGTGCCGGCACGACGTTCATCACGACGCTCGACGGGTAGACGGCGTTGCCGCCGGGCACGTACAGCCCGACCCGTTCGACGGGCACCCACCGCTCCGTTACGGTCGCGCCCGGCGCGAGGGTGGTGGTGGTGTCGGTGCGGCGCTGATCGGCGTGCACGGTGCGGGTGCGCTCGATCGCGACCTCGAGCGCGGTGCGCACGTCGTCGTCAAGTGTGGCGAGGGCTTCGGCGAGCTTCGCGGCGGGCACCCGGACCGTGTCGGGCCGGATACCGTCGAACGACGCGCCGTAGTCGAGTGCAGCCTCGGCGCCTCGTTGGGCGACGGCATCGACGATCGGGCGGACCTTCGGCACCACGGCGTCGACGTCGACCCCACCACGCGGCAGCGCGCCGCGCAGGCGGGCCGCCGACAGCGTCGTTCCGCGCAGATCGATGCGCCGCAGGAGCCTTGGCGTTACATTCACGTCGACCATTCTCCCAGAGCAGACCAAATCGGTTATGGAGGCGTCATGCGAGCCAGCGAGCACCCCAACAACGCTCCGGGCGTACCGATGATCTTTCCGCCGTGGCTGGAGAACCTGCAGGTCAAATACATCAACCGGCTGATCAGGCCGTTCTCGAAGCGGATGCCCGGTCTCGGGGTGATCAAGCATCGCGGACGCACGTCGGGCAAACCGTACGAGACGATCGTCACTCCGTACCGCAAAGGCGACGTGCTCGCGATCGGGCTGGCACACGGCAAGACCAACTGGGTCAAGAACGTCCTCGCCGCCGGTGAGGCCGATATCCAGATCGGTAAGAAGACCTTTCACCTGGTGCGGCCGCGGGTGTTGCCGGCCGGGACCGTCGACGAATCGCTGCCCCGGATGGCCCGGATCGTCGGGAAGCAGTCCGGGGTGTTCGTCGCGGATATCGCTTGACCCGACCTGCCAGACTGACGCCATGACCTGGCAGATGTGGCTGGCATTCTTCGGCGCCGCGATCGCGATCGCGGTCTCGCCGGGTGCGGGTGCCGTGCAGTCGATGGCGACCGGCCTGACCCACGGCGTCAAGCGTGGGTACTGGAGCATCGTCGGCCTGGAGGTCGGGTTGATGCTGCAGCTGACCCTGGTGGCCGTCGGTCTCGGTGCCGCGGTCGCGAACTCGATCCTCGCGTTCACGATCATCAAGTGGCTCGGCGTGGCGTATCTGGCCTACCTGGCATACCGGCAATGGCGCAGCGCCGCGATCAACCTCGACGCCCAGATCGACCGGGCGATGGACGGCGGACGCCTCGCGCTGCTGGTGCGTGGCTTCCTCGTCAACGCGACCAACCCGAAGGGCCTGCTGTTCTTTCTGGCCGTGATGCCGCAGTTCGTGAACCCGGGCGCCCCGCTGCTGCCGCAGTACCTGGCCATCGGCGTGACGATGGTGGCCGTCGACATGGTCGTGATGGGCTTCTACACCGCGCTGTCGGTGCGACTGCTGGCGTGGCTGCGCACCCCGCGGCAACAGACGCTGCTCAACCGCGTGTTCTCGGGCCTGTTCGCGACCGCCGCCGTGGTGCTGGCGTTCGTCCGCCGCGGCCCGGCGCCTGTGTAACTATCCGCAGTGGCCGTGGACCGCCGCACTCGCCGCTTCGGCATCCCGCAGCCTGCCGGCCTGCTCGGGATCGTCGTTGGGTACGCCCGCGGTCGCGGCGGCGCCGATGTCCATCAACTCGTTGGCGAACGTGCGGACGTCCTCGGCCAGCTCGGGCGGGGTCGCCGGATCGAGCTTCGCGAGCAGGTACTGACCGCCGTCGAACAGCGCGATGCGGGCATTGGCCGCGACGGCGAGCGCACCGGCGATGTCACCCGGCGGAGTCGCGTTGGTGTTGGTCGCGACGCCGGACCGCACGGTCTCGAAAGCCGCGCAGACGGAGTTCTTCGCGTCTGCGCGCTGGGCGTCGGTGTAGCCGGGATCACCCCCGAACGTGCGCATCAACGCGACGACGGCCACGCCGAGCGCCAACACCGCGGCCACGAGTGCCGTTGCCTTCATCGGTCAGAGATCTTCATCGACTAGAGATCCAGGCCGAGGTCGAGCACGCGCACCGAATGCGTCAATGCGCCCACCGCGAGGTAGTCGACCCCGGTACCCGCGTATTCGGCGGCGTTCTCCAGGGCGAGACCGCCGGAGGATTCCAGTTTCGTCTGCGGCGACCGCGAGTCGCGTCGCTGCACGGCGATCTGGGTCTGCCACACCGGGAAATTGTCCAACAGCACCAGTTCGACCCCCTCGGCGAGCACCTCGTCGAGTTGCTCCAGTGAGTCGACCTCGACCTCACATGGCAGATCCGGTGCAGCCGAACGTACTTCACGCAGCGCGGCGACCACGGATCCGGCCGCGGCGACGTGGTTGTCCTTGATCAGCGCGGCGTCGCCGAGACCCATCCGGTGGTTGACCCCGCCGCCGACCCGGACCGCGTACTTCTGCAGAGCCCGCAACCCGGGCAACGTTTTACGGGTGTCGCGGATCTCGGCCTTGGTGCCCGACACGGCGTCGACCCATGCCGCGGTCGCGGTCGCGATCCCGGACAGGTGACACACCAGGTTCAGCATCGTGCGTTCGGCGGTGAGCAGGCCCCGGGTCGGCGCCTTGACCGACAGCGCCACCGCGCCCGGCTCCATTCGGGTACCGTCCGGCGACTGCTGCTCGATGCTGTAGTTGCCGGCACCGATCACCTCATCGAGCACCATCACCGCCAGCTCCGCGCCGGCCAACACACCGGCCTCGCGGGCGACCATCGAGCCGGTTGTCGTCGCGTCGGCGCCGACGGTGGCCATGGTGGTCACGTCCGGTCCGTACTGGAGGTCCTCTTCGAGGGCGCGGGCGATGACGGCCCGCGCTTCGGCGCGTTCAGTGTCGGTGAGTCTCATCAGCACCCCACGGTGGCGGGCGCGAGGCCGGCAGCGACGCTGACGGCCTGCGCGGGATCGGTCAATGGATGGTCGGAGCGGTGGTGACAGCCCCTGCTCTCGGTGCGCGCGGCTGCCGCACTCGCCACCACCGAGGCGACGGCGGTCAGCGCGGCGTCCTCGAAGTCCTTGCGTGACTTCAAGGTTCGCGGCGGGGCGGTCTCGATAAGCTCGGCGAGCCGGGCCAGGCCGTCGCCGTCACGCACGACGGAGGCGTGCCGGGTCATCGCGGCCTGCAGTTCGGCGCGCGGCAGCGTCGGGCGGACCGCAGGCGCGGGTTCGACCAGCCGCACCGGGCCACTGGTCGCGGCGAACTCCGCCGCCGCCGCACCGGAGCGGCCACCGACCACCAGACCCTCGAGCAGGCTGTTGGACGCCAACCGGTTGGCACCGTGCATCCCGGTGCGCGCCACCTCACCGGCGGCGAACAGCCCCGAGACGGCCGTGCGGCCGTACACATCGGTGACCACGCCACCGCAGCTGTAGTGCGCGCCGGGGACCACCGGGATGGGCCGGCGCACCGGGTCGACACCCGCATCCAGACAGGACGCGTTGACCGTCGGGAACCGCCGCGCGAAATCGGTGATGTGGCGGGCGTCGAGATACACGCACTCGTCGCCGGTCTCGGACAACCGCGCCTCGACCGCGGCGGCCACCACGTCACGCGGCGCGAGATCACCCATCGGGTGCACACCGGCGGTGACCGAACGGCCCTGTGCGTCGATGAGTTTCGCCCCCTCGCCGCGCAGCGCCTCGGTGATCAGCGGACGCCGTCCACCACCGGAACCGGAGTACAGCATCGTCGGGTGGAACTGGATGAACTCAAGATCGGCCACACAGAGCCCGGCCCACATGGCCAGTGCGACACCGTCACCGGTGGATCCGTCCGGGTTGGTGGTGGCTGAATACAGATGTCCGAGGCCACCGGTCGCGAGGATGACCGACGGCGCGTACACGGCGCCGAAACCGTCGTCGCTGAGCACGTGCACGCCGGCGACCGCGCCGTCGTCGAGGATCAGGTCCAGCGCGACGTGGTTGCGCCGGATGTCGAGCGACGACGCGGCGACGTCGAGTGCGCGCTGCACCTCGGCGCCCGTCGCGTCCCCGCCGGAGTGGATGATCCGCCGCCGGGTGTGGCCGCCCTCGCGGGTCAGCGCCCATCGGCCGGGGGCCGATTCATCGAAACGTGCTCCGGCGGCGACCAATTCGGTGACCGCCTGATAGCCGCCGGTGACGATCGAGCGGACCGCGTCGGCATCGCACAGCCCGCCGCCCGCGGCGAGGGTGTCCGATACGTGGGCGTCCACGGAGTCCTCGGTGCGGGGCAGCACCACCGCGATACCGCCCTGGGCGTAGAACGTGGCGGTCTCGGCGGCCTTGCTCAGCAGCACCACCTTGCCACCGCGGCGGTGCGCGGCCAGGGCGGCGGCGAGTCCTGCGACGCCGGTGCCGATGACGACGACGTCAGCGCGTTGTCGCCACCCGGTGCTGCCGCCGCAGGCGGTCATTCCCCGCCGCCGGGCTGCCCGATCTCGATCATCCGCGTGACGCTCAACCGCGCCTTGGCCGCCATGTCCAGGTCGACGTGCACCTCGTCGGCGCCCTCGACCAGGCAACGCAGCATCGCCGCCGGGGTGATCATCTTCATGTACCGGCACGACGCGCGATCGTTGACCGCCTGGAAGTCGACGTCCGGTGCGGCACGGCGCAACTGATGCAGCATGCCGATCTCGGTGGCCACCAGCACCTGCTTGGCGCCGGTCTCGCGGGCTGCGTCGAGCATCCCCCCGGTGGACAGGATCTTGACCCGATCCTCGGGGAACGCGCCCTCGCCGGCGAGGTAGAGCGCCGAGGTCGCACACCCGCACTCGGGGTGGACGAACAGTTCGGCCTCGGGATGCGCCCGGGCCTGATCGGCCAATTCGTCGCCGTTGATGCCGGCGTGGACGTGGCATTCACCGGCCCACACATGCAGGTTCTTCCGACCCGTCATCCGGCGCACGTGGGCGCCGAGGAACTGGTCAGGGCAGAACAGCACCTCGCGATCCTCGGGGATGGACGCGACGACCTCGACGGCGTTCGACGAGGTGCAGCAGATGTCGGTCTCGGCCTTCACCGCGGCGGTGGTGTTGACGTAGGACACCACGACGGCACCGGGGTGTTCGGCCTTCCACGCGCGCAGTTCGTCGGCGGTGATCGAGTCGGCCAGCGAGCAGCCGGCCCGCTGGTCCGGGATCAGCACCGTCTTCTCCGGCGACAGGATCTTGGCGGTCTCGGCCATGAAGTGCACGCCGGCGAACACGATGGTGTCCTCGGGAACCTCGGCGGCGATCCGCGACAGTGCCAGCGAGTCGCCGACGTGGTCGGCCACGTCCTGGATCGCCGGGAGCTGATAGTTGTGTGCCAGCAGCGTCGCGCCGCGCAGCTTCAGCAGCCGGCGCACCTCGGCGGCCCACGCTTCGTCACCGTCGATGCCGGAGTATCCACCCGGGCCGTCCACGACACGGTCCGCCATCGCGGTGTCATACGTCCCAGCGAGAACCGTCATCGCCGTCTCCTTCACGTCATCGAGGTTTTCGACTTACAATCGAAAACATGCCACATACTAGCACTGCGCACGAGGTGCTCGCCGTCGTGTTCCAGGTGCGCCGCGTCGAGAAATCGCCCCCGTCGGCCAAACCCGCACTTCACGTGCTGTTGTGGCAGCGCGCCCTGGAGCCCGAGAAGGAGAAATGGTCGCTGCCGGGCGGCCAGCTGGGCTCCGACGAGGATCTGACCAGCTCGGTGCGGCGGCAACTGGCCGAGAAGGTCGACCTTCGCGAATTGGCCCACCTGGAGCAGTTGGCCATCTTCTCCGACCCGCACCGCGTGCCGGGGCCGCGCACCATCGCCTCGACCTTCCTCGGTCTGGTGCCCTCCCCCGCCACCCCGGAACTGCCGTCGGACACCCGCTGGCACCCCGTCAGCGACCTGCCGCCGATGGCGTTCGACCACGGACCCATGGTCGAACACGCACGCACCCGCCTGGTCGCGAAGCTCTCCTATACCAATATCGGATTCGCCTTGGCGCCAGCGGAATTCGCACTGTCAGCGTTGCGCGACATCTACAGCGCCGCGCTCGGACACCCGGTCGACGCGACCAACCTGCAACGCGTCCTGGAACGCAGGCACGTGATCACGCGCACCGGCACCACCGCACGGTCGGGCCGCAGCGGCGGCCGTCCGGCCGCGCTGTACCGCTTCACCGACGCCCGGTACCGCGTGACCGACGAGTTCGCGGCGTTACGCCCGCCCGGGTGAGTCGGCTAGCTTCTTAATACCTTCTTAAGTAAGAATGGCCGGATGGACTTGGGCAATGTTGCACGGTCGACCGGCGCCGAATGGATCGGCCAGCCCGTCCACGAACCCCTGCAGCGCAAGGCGCGGCCGGTGCTGCCGGCCGACGATCCGTTCTACGAGCCGCCCGCGGGCTACGAGCATGCGCGACCCGGCACGGTGCTGCGCTCCCGCGACGTCGAGCTGGCGTTTCTCGGGCTGATCCCGCAGAAGTTCCAGGCCACCCAGCTGCTGTACCGCACCGCCGACCTGCACGGCGATCCGCAGGCCGCCGTCACGACCGTCCTGGCGCCCGCGGAACGGACCCCGGAGGGCCCGACACCGATCGTGTCCTACCAGTGCGCCATCGACGCGGTCGCGGGGCGGTGTTTCCCGTCCTATGCGCTGCGACGCGGCGCCAAGGCCGTCGGCGCGGTGGCCCAGTTCGAATTCCTGCTCGTCGCCGCCGCATTGGCCGAGGGCTGGGCGGTCTCGGTGCCCGATCACGAAGGCACCACCGGAATGTGGGGCGCCCCGTACGAGCCGGGCTACCACGTGCTCGACGGCATCCGCGCCGCGGTCAACCATGCGCCGCTGCAGCTGGCCGCAGACGCCCCGGTCGGGCTGTGGGGCTACTCCGGAGGCGGCCTGGCCTCTGCCTGGGCCGCCGAAGTGCAGGACAGTTACGCGCCCGAGCTGAACGTCGTCGGCGCCGTGCTGGGCTCACCGGTGGGCGATCTCGGACACGCGTTCCGCAGGCTCAACGGCAGCGTCTACTCGGGGCTGCCCGCGATGGTCGTCGCCGCGCTCACCCACATCTATCCCGACCTCGACCGGATCATCCAGGAGCACGCCACCCCCGAGGGCAAGGCGATGCTGGCGCGGATCGAGAAGATGACCACCGCGCACGCGATGCTCGCGCTGGTCGGCAAGGACATGGCGCACTGGGTGGACCGCCCGCTGGAAGAGATCCTGCTGACGCCCGAGGTCCAGCACGTCTTCGACAGCATCAAACTGGGGGCGATGGCGCCGAAGGTCCCGGTGCTGATCGTGCAGGCCGTACACGACCGGATCATCTCGGTCAACGACATCGACGAGCTGACCGAGATCTACACCAACGGCGGCGCCAGCGTCACCTACCACCGCGACATGTTCAGCGAGCATCTGCTGCTACACCCGATGTCGGCGCCGATGACGTTGCGCTGGCTGCGGGACCGCTTCGCCGGCCGCCCGCTCGCGACACACATCGCCCGCACCAAGTGGCCGACGCTTCTGAACCCGTCCACCTACCGCGGGATGCTGACCCTCGGCAAGATCACGGCGAAGGTGGTGCTGGGGCGGCGGCTGGAACGTTCACCCCTGTCCCGATTCGATCTGTAGGCGCGGCCGGATACTCCACGGGCGGCCACGCTCCGAGGTCGTCGCGTGGGCACGCCACCGCGGCCAGCAGGTACACCATCGCGGCCACTGCCGCCGGGAACAGCAGGCTCAGCGCGATCTGCAGTGGCGAATGACCGAAGAACACCGACGGCGCCTCGGTGATGTAGTGCACGCGCTGCTGCTCGGACACCGGAGCACCCGCGATGTCGACGGCTCCGTAGCGCAGGTGGGCGACCAGCGCCCCAGTTCCCGCGGCACTCGCCGCGGCCAGCAGCGATCCGGCGGCCAGCGCGCCGGCGAGCACCGGTCCGCGGTGAGTCTGCCACTGCCACACCGCAACCGCGGCGATCACCGCCAACACCGACAGCAGGCCGACCATCAGGAACGCCGCGGTGAACCAGTTATCGGCCTCCATGCCGATGTGCGCCTTGATCTTGTCGCCGGCGCGCGTCAATGCGACGACGCCCTTGACGGGCGGGGCCAGCCAGGCCCACAGCACGCCGACGAGCGCACCGGCGAGCGCGAGTCCGGCCACGATGGTAAGCGCCGCTCGCGTCGCCGATGTGCGGGGCGGGTGCACGGCGGCGGTCACCGGTAGATGTCCAGATCGGTGGAATCGACCGTGCCGTGCCGTGAGCACTTGGCCCACCAGCCGTCGGGCCGGACCTGCACGATCATCCGGCGGCCACAGGACGCGCAGAACCGCGGCGGTTCCAGACCGAGCTGGGCCGCGGTGGGAACGGCGCCACCCGCTTCGGAGCCGGTCGAGACGCCGGTATAGACGTTGTAGAGGCCTGCGCCGACGGGCGCTGGCAGTTCTGTGCCTTCGGTGACCATCACGTGATCGGTTCTACCCGTGCCGACTACAGCGTCGCGTTGAGGGCCTTGATCGGCATTTGCAGATCGTCGAGAAGCTGCAGGTCCGCCTCGGCGGGCCGGCCCAGAGTGGTCAGATAGTTGCCGACGATGACGGCGTTGATACCGCCGAGGATGCCCTGCTTGGCGCCGAGGTCACCGAGGGTGATCTCACGGCCGCCGGCGAACCGCAGCATCGTGCGCGGCAGCGCCAACCGGAACGCGGCGACCGCCTTGAGCGCCTCGGTCGCGGGCAGCACCTCAAGGTCGCCGAACGGCGTACCCGGACGCGGGTTGAGGAAGTTCAACGGCACCTCGTGCGGGTCGAGCTCGGCGAGGTTCGCGGCGAACTCGGCGCGCTGCTCGAGCGTCTCACCCATGCCGAGAATGCCACCGCAGCACACCTCCATACCGGCTTCGCGCACCATCTGCAGGGTGTCCCAACGCTCTTCCCAGCTGTGGGTGGTGACCACGTTGGTGAAGAAGGAGCGGGCGGTCTCCAGGTTGTGGTTGTAGCGGTGCACACCCATCGCCGAGAGCTGCTCGACCTGGTCCTGGGTCAGCATGCCCAGCGAGCACGCGATCTGGATGTCGACCTCGTTGCGGATCGCCTCGATGCCCGCGGCGACCTGCGCGAGCAGCCGCTCGTCGGGCCCGCGAACCGCGGCGACGATGCAGAACTCGGTGGCACCGGTCTTCGCGGTCTGCTTGGCCGCCTCCACCAGGCTCGGGATGTCCAGCCACGCGCTGCGTACCGGAGACGCGAAAAGCCCTGACTGGGAACAGAAGTGGCAGTCCTCGGGGCAGCCGCCGGTCTTGAGGCTGATGATGCCCTCGACCTCGACGTCGGGACCGCAGTGCGCCATCCGGACCTCGTGGGCCAGGGCCAGCAGGTCGTCGAGACGGTCGTCCGGCAGCTGCAGCACCTGCAGGGTCTGGGCCTGGTCGAGACCGACGCCACGTTCCAATACCTGCTCGCGAGCCACTGCCAGAATGTCGGTCACCAGATCGTCTCCCTTGCCCCTGTTGAACACGTCGGCCGAGCCGACGATTGAACACGTCGGCGAGCCGACGATTGAACACGTCGGCCGAGCCGACAATTGAACACCGTTCAGGTTAGGGTAACGGGGTGCAGCTCTCCAAACACGACGTGGTCGACGTGGCGACGTCCGTGCTGGACAACTACGGGATCGCGGACCTGTCGATGCGCAGGCTGGCCCGGGAGCTGAACGTGTCCCCCGGCGCGCTGTACTGGCATTTCGAGAACAAGCAGCAGTTGCTCGGGGCGGTCGCCGACCGCATCCTGAGCCCGGTCGGCGAGGTCACCGGACCGTGGCGGGACCGGATTCGCCGGTCGTGCGCGCAATTGCGCGACGCGCTGCTGTCGCACACCGACGGTGCCGAGCTGGTCTCGGCGAGCTTCGCCGCGGGTCAGTCCGAGGCGATGACGGATGTGCTGACCCGCCTCGCCGATGCCGCCGGAGACGCGGGTGTCGCAGCCGGGCAGGCCGAGTTGGCCGCTCGATCGGTGATCTACTACGTGCTCGGGTTCACCGCCGACGAGCAGTCCCGGCTGCAGTGGGACGCCGCGGGCGCCGATGTCGCGCAGACGGTGTGGGCCGAAGAGCCGGACACCCGTTTCACCTTCGGGGTGCAACTGCTGATCGACGGGATCGCCGCGCACAGCCACGCCGAAGCCTGATCCTCAGCCGATCGGGTGCACGACTTTGGCGTTGCCGTCCCAGTGCCGCAGCCCGACCACGGCCGCGTCGAGATCGCGGGTCACCGCGGGCAGCGTCACCGCGACCGGCAGCGCCGCGGCCGGCACCCGCCGCGCGAGCGTGACGTGCGGTGTCCACTGACCAGGTGCGGCGTGCGGCAGCGGCCCATCCGGCATGTGCGGCACACAGATCCGGTGCACCTGCTCGTGCAGCGCCAGCAGCTCGGCCGACGGCACCACGAGGCGGACCAGCGTGGTGGCCCGTCCGCCGCCGAACAGCATCGGAGCGCCTATCACACACCGCAGCGGCAGTCGGTCCAGCGCGCGCCGCAGCGACGCGTCGACCGCGTCGTCGAGCTCGGCGGCGACGGTCACGGTGACATGCGGCCGGTTACTCTCCGAACGGTGGCTGGACAGACTGCGGATACCGTTGCGCGCCAACTCATCCCAAGCCTCCCGGAGAGCCGCCTCGGACACCTCGTCGAACAGCAACTCGACGGAATGGACCATCAGCCGGTCAGACCCGCAACCCACGCCGCATCGAAGGCGCGTGCACTGATCCGCTCGAAGTCCGCGGCACCGAGGGTTCCGGCGCCCGCGGGCAGCGCGGCGCGCACGGGCGCGAGCCGGGCCAGCGCCTCCCGGTTGTCACTCTCGGCGACCCCCGGCTGCGCCGGCCACGCACCGATCACAAGACCGGCGCTGCGAAGTCCCCTGTGGGACAACGCCTCCAGAGTCAACATCGTGTGATTGAGGGTACCGAGTCCGGGCGCCACCACGGTCATCACCGGCGCCGCGAGGTCGACAGCGAGATCGCGCAGGGTGACGCCGTCGGCGCCGAGTTGGACCAGCAGGCCACCGGCTCCTTCGACGAGCGTCAGCCGTCCGGGCCGGTCGGCGGCGGCGATCAGGTCGAGCAGCGCACCGCGCGCCGGCAGGTCGGCGCCGACCCGCTGCGCGGCGGCCAGCGGCGCGAGCGGCTCAGGAAACCGGGCCAGCGAATACAGTTCGCCGATGCCGGCCAGCCGGGCGATCTCGGCGAGGTCGTCGTCGCCGTCCTGCGTGCCGGTCTGCACGGGCTTGCACACCGCGACGTCGATTCCGGCAAGCCTGGCGCAACACGCCAACGCCGCGGTCGCGACGGTCTTGCCGACACCGGTGCCGGTCCCGGTCACGAACAGGACGCTCACGCGGCCGCCAACACCTCGGTCAGCACCTGCCGGGCCAGCGCCATCTCGTCGTCGGTCAGCGACGCGCGCGCCGTCAGCCGCAACCGCGACGTGCCCGCGGGAACCGTCGGCGGACGGAAGCAGCCGACCCGGACACCGCGGTCGAGGCATGCGGCGGCCGCAGCGACCGCGACCTCGGGATCCCCGAGGATCACCGAGACCACCGCCGACGACGGCACGTCGCCGACACCACAGATCTCGGCAAGGGCGGCGGCGTGGTCGAGAACACGCTGGGCACGCCACGGCTCGTCGACGAGCACCTGCAGCGCGGCGTGCGCGGCACCGACCGCGGCCGGCGCCAGCCCGGTGTCGAAGATGAAGGTGCGGGCCGCGTCGATCAGATGCGCGCGCACCGCCGCCGGGCCCAGCACCGCACCGCCCTGGCTGCCGAGCGCCTTCGACAGCGTCGTCGTCATCACCACGTCGGGAGCGCCGGCGAGCCCCGCCTCGTCGAGCAGTCCGCGTCCCCGGTCACCGCGCACACCGAGCCCGTGGGCCTCGTCGACGAGCAACAGTGCGCCGTGCCTGCGGCAGACCGCGTGCAGGTCCCGTAGCGGCGCCAGGTCTCCGTCGGCGGAGAACACCGAATCCGTGACGAAGACGGCGCGCTCCTCGTCGCGGCCGGCCAGTGCCCGCTCGACCGCGGCGACATCGTTGTGCGGGGTCACCGCGACCCGCGCGCGCGACAGCCGGCACGCGTCGACCAGCGAGGCGTGCGTGTAGGCATCGGAGATCAGTAGCGATCCGGGACCGGAGAGCGCGACGACGGCTCCGAGGTTGGCGGTGTAGCCCGACGAGAACACGAGCGCGGACTCGGCGCCGACGAATCCGGCGAGCGCGTCCTCGAACTCCTCATGCAGTTCGGTGTTGCCGGTGACCAGCCGTGACCCGGTCGAGCCCGCGCCCCAGGTGCGCAGCGCGGCGATGCCGCCGTCGATCACCCTGGGGTGCTGTGACAGGCCCAGATAGTCGTTGGAGGCCAGATCCAGCTCCGTACCGACCGGCCGGCGGGGCCTCAGCGACCGGCGCAGACCGGCGGCGCGCCGCTGCGCCTCGACCTCGTCGAGCCAGGCCAGCGGGGAAATACCGACGCGCGTCACGGTGCTCCTAGGGCTTGCGAGCCGACGATTGAACATGTCGGCGAGCCGACGATTGAACATGTCGGCGAGCCGACGATTGAACACCGTTCAGGTTAGTGCACGGGCGACCTCGGTCATCGCGGAGGTGATCTGGGCGATCTCGTCTGCGGTGCAGATATAAGGAGGCATCACATAGACCAGGTTCCGGAACGGCCGCAGCCACACGCCGTGCTCGATCGCCACCGGCGTCGCCACCCGCAGGTCGACCGGGCTGTCCAACTCCAGCACCCCGATCGCGCCGAGCACGCGCGCGTCGGCGACATTCGGCAGGTCGGCGGCCGCGACGAGCCCGGCCTGCAGACCGGCTTCGATGCCCCGTACCTGCGCCTGCCAGTCCGATGCGAGCAGCAGTTCCACCGAGGCCACGCTGACCGCACAGGCCAGCGCGTTGGCCATGAACGTCGGACCGTGCATCAGCGCGCCGGGTGGGTTGGCACTGATCGTGTCGGCGACCCGTCGCGTGCACAGCGTCGCCGCCAGCGTCAGGTACCCCCCGGTCAGTGCCTTGCCGACGCACATGATGTCCGGGCACACCCCGGCGTGGTCGGCGGCGAACAGCGCGCCGGTGCGGCCGAACCCGGTCGCGATCTCGTCGAAGATCAGCAGCACATCGTGCTCGTCACAGATCCGGCGCAGATCCGACAGGTAACGCGGGTCGTGGAACCGCATGCCGCCCGCCCCCTGCACCACCGGCTCGACGATCACCGCGGCGAGCTCGTGGGCGTGCCTGCCGAGCTGCTCGGCGAAGGCGGCGCTGTAGGCCGGGTCGTACTGCGCGGGCACCGGCGGCGCGAACACCTGATCGGCCAGCAACGAGTGCTCCCCCGTCCACAGTTCGTGCATACCGCCCTGCGGATCGCACACACTCATCGGGGTGAAGGTGTCGCCGTGGTAGCCGCCCCGCCAGGTCATCAGGCGGCTCTTGGCCGGGTGGCCACTGCTGCGCCAGAACTGCAGCGCCATCTTGACGGCGACCTCCACCGACACCGAACCCGAGTCGCTGAAGAACACCGTTTCCAGCCCGGCCGGGGTGATCTCGACGAGCAATTGCGCCAGCCGTGCGGCCGGCTCGTGGGTCAGCCCGCCGAACATCACGTGGTTCATCGTGGCCAGCTGGCGGGTGATCGCCGCGTCCAACACCGGGTGGCCGTGGCCGTGTACCGCGGTCCACCACGACGCCATCGCGTCGAGCACCTCGACCTCGCGGTCATCGTGAACCAGGGTGAGCCATGCGCCCCGCGCGCCGACCGCGACGACGGGCGCGAGCGCGTCGGCGCCGATCGGACTGTAGGGATGCCAGATGTGAGCAGCGTCGAGCGCGCTGATCTCGGCAGGCCTCAACGCAGACACCTTCGGTAGATTAACCGTCGACCATGATGACCCTCGCCCCTGCCCGGCCGGCACGCCCCGCCTCCCCGGGCCCGACCCCGCCTGCCTCTGCACCCCCGGCGTCCGGCATGGGAACGCGCACGTCAGGCTTCTATCGGCACGACCTCGACGGGCTGCGCGGCGTCGCGATCGCATTGGTGGCGGTGTTCCACGTGTGGTTCGGCCGGGTGTCGGGCGGCGTCGACGTGTTCCTGGTGCTGTCCGGCTTCTTCTTCGGCGGACGCCTGCTGCGCAATGCGATCGACCCCGGCACGGTGCTGCACCCGGTCAGCGAGATCAGCCGGCTGATCCGGCGGCTGCTGCCCGCACTGGTGGTCGTTCTCGCCGCGTCCGCGGTGCTGACCATCCTGATCCAGCCGGAGACCCGGTGGGAGACCTTCGCCGACCAGAGCCTGGCGAGCCTCGGCTACTACCAGAACTGGGAACTGGCCAATTCGGCCGCCGACTATCTGCGCGCGGGTGAGACCGTCAGCCCGCTGCAGCACATCTGGTCGATGTCGGTGCAGGGGCAGTTCTACATCGCGTTCCTGGCGCTGATCGTGCTGACCGGCGCGGTGTTCCGGCGGATGTTCGGCAGGCACGCGCGGGCGGCCTACGTCGTGCTTCTCAGCGCGCTGACCATCGCGTCGTTCGTGTACGCGATCATCGCCCACAATGCCGACCAGGCGACCGCGTACTACAACAGTTTCGCCCGCGCCTGGGAGCTGCTGCTCGGCGCGCTGGTCGGCGCCGTCGTGCCGTACGTGCGCTGGCCGATGTGGCTGCGCACGCTGACCGCGGTGATCGCGCTGGCCGCCATCCTGTCCTGCGGCGCGCTGATCGACGGTGTCCACGAGTTCCCCGGCCCCTGGGCGCTGGTGCCCGTCGGCGCCGCGCTGCTGTTCGTGCTGTCGGCGGCCAACCGGTACGCCGACCCGCACACCGGTGGCCGCATCCCGGCGCCCAACCGGCTGCTGGCGACCAAGCCGTTCGTCGCGCTCGGCGCGATGGCCTACTCGCTGTATCTGTGGCACTGGCCGCTGCTGATCTTCTATCTCGCGTACACCAGCAAGTCGCGGGTGAATTTCGTCGAAGGCGCGGTGATCCTGCTGCTGTCCGGCCTTCTCGCGTGGCTGACCACCCGGTATGTCGAGGAACCGCTACGCGTCCGCCGCGCCCAGGCCGGCACCGCCCCGAAAGCCCACGGGTCGCTGTGGCGCCGGGTGCGCAGGCCCACCATCGTGCTGGGGTCCACGGTCGCGCTGCTGGGGGTCGCGCTGACGGCGACGTCGTTCTCGTGGCGCGAGCACGTGAACGACCTGCGCGCCAACGGCAAGGAACTGTCCACGCTGTCGCTGCGGGACTATCCGGGGGCACTGGCACTGGTGAACAACGCGAAGGTGCCGAACGTGCCGATGCGCCCGACCGTGCTGGAGGCCAAGGACGACATCCCCGAGTCCACCGTCGACGGATGCATCAGCGATTTCGACAACATCGGGATCATCAACTGCACCTACGGCGACAAGACGGCCGAGCGCACCATCGCACTCGCCGGCGGATCCCACGCCGAGCACTGGATCACCGCCCTGGACCTGCTCGGGCGCATGCACCACTTCAAGGTCGTCACCTATCTGAAGATGGGTTGCCCGCTGACCACCGAGAAGAACCCGCTGGTGATGGGCGACAATCGGCCATACCCCAAATGCCGGGAATGGAACGAGCGGGTGATGCCGATGATCCTGGCGGACAAGCCCGATTTCGTGTTCACCACCTCGACGCGACCGTGGAACATCAAGGACGGCGACGTGATGCCGTCCCAGTACCTCGGCATCTGGAAGCAGTTCTCCGACGCCGGGATCCCCGTGCTGGCGATGCGCGACACGCCGTGGATGGTGCGCGACGGCGAGCCGTTCTTCCCGTCGGACTGCCTGGCCGGCGGCGGCGACGCGGTGTCCTGCGGGATCGAACGATCCAAAGTACTGTCCGACCGCAACCCGACACTGAATTACCTCGCCAGATTCCCACTGCTCAAACCCCTCGACATGAGTGATGCCGTGTGTCGGAAGGACTATTGCCGGGCCGTGGAGGGAAACGTGCTGATGTACCACGACGCACATCACATCTCGTCGACGTACATGCGCACGATGACCAATGAGCTCGGCCGCCAGCTCGGTCTGGCGACCGGCTGGTGGACGAGCTGATGGCCTCAGCCGAGGCGGGATCCGTCCCGATGATCTGGCCGGGCGATCCGTACCCGCTCGGCGCGACGTATGACGGTGCGGGCACCAATTTCTCGCTGTTCTCCGAGATCGCCGACCGCGTCGAACTGTGCCTGATCGGCAAGGACGGTCACGAAGAGCGGATCAACCTCGACGAGGTCGACGGCTATGTGTGGCACTGCTATCTGCCGACGATCACCCCGGGTCAGCGGTACGGCTTCCGGGTGTACGGCCCGTGGGATCCGGCCGCGGGCCACCGCTGCGACCCCAGCAAGCTGCTCCTCGATCCGTACGGCAAATCGTTCCACGGCGACTTCACCTTCTGCCAGGCCCTGTACTCCTACGACCTGGACGCCGACGATCTGGCAAGCGGCGGTGTGCCGCCGCGGATCGACTCGCTCGGGCACACCATGACCAGTGTCGTGATCAACCCGTTCTTCCAGTGGGGTTCCGACCGCCCACCGCGCACGCCCTACCACGAGACGGTGATCTACGAGGCGCACGTCAAGGGTATGACCCAGCGCCATCCCGGCGTGCCCGAGGAACTGCGCGGCACCTACGCCGGGCTCGGGCACCCGGCGATCATCGACCACCTGAAGTCCCTGAACGTCACCGCGATCGAGCTGATGCCGGTGCACCAATTCCTGCACGACCACCGGCTGCTCGATCTGGGCCTGCGGAATTACTGGGGATACAACACGTTCGGATTCTTCGCCCCGCATCAGCAGTACGCGGCGACCCGCAACGCCGGTGGCGCGGTGGCGGAGTTCAAGACGATGGTTCGCGCATTCCACGAAGCGGGTATCGAGGTGATCCTCGATGTTGTCTACAACCACACCGCCGAGGGCAACCACCTCGGGCCGACGGTCAACTTCCGGGGCATCGACAACGCCGCGTACTACCGACTGCTCGACGGAGACCTGCGCTACTACAAGGATTTCACCGGCACCGGCAACAGCCTCAACGCCCGCCACCCGCACACACTGCAGCTGGTCATGGACTCGCTGCGGTACTGGGTGCTCGACATGCACGTCGACGGCTTCCGGTTCGATCTGGCCTCGACGCTGGCCCGCGAGTTCTACGACGTGGACCGCCTGTCCGCGTTCTTCGACATCATCCAGCAGGACCCGGTGATCAGTCAGGTGAAGCTGATCGCCGAACCGTGGGACATCGGCGAAGGCGGTTATCAGGTCGGGAACTTCCCAGGTTTGTGGACCGAATGGAATGGGAAGTATCGCGACACTGTGCGTGATTACTGGCGGGGCGAGCCCGCAACCCTGGGTGAGTTCGCGTCCCGTCTGACGGGGTCGTCGGACCTGTACGAGGCGACCGGTCGGCGGCCGAGCGCCAGCATCAACTTCGTCACGTGCCACGACGGCTTCACGCTCGCCGACCTGGTCTCCTACAACGAGAAACACAACGAGGCCAACGGCGAGGACAACCGCGACGGCGAGAGCCACAACCGGTCCTGGAACTGCGGCGTCGAGGGGCCCACCGACGACCCGGACATCCTTGCGCTGCGCGGCAAGCAGATGCGCAACATCCTGGCCACCCTGATGCTCTCGCAGGGCACGCCGATGATCGCGCACGGCGACGAGGTCGGCCGCACCCAGCGCGGCAACAACAACGTCTACTGCCAGGACTCCGAATTGTCCTGGATGGACTGGTCATTGTGCGAGACCAACGCCGACCTTCTCGAGTTCACCCGCACGATGGTCAAGTTCCGCAAGGACCATCCCGCATTCCGCCGGCGCCGGTTCTTCGACGGCAACGTCGCCGGCCTCGGAGACCAGATCCGCGACATCGAGTGGTTGACGCAGGCGGGCACCGAGATGACCCAGGACGACTGGGGTTCCGGCTTCAAATGCGTGTCGGTGTTCCTCAATGGCGAGGCCATTCCGTCCCCCGACGTGCGCGGCGAGCGCGTCGTCGACGACACGTTCCTGCTCTGCTTCAACGCCCACGACACCGCGGTGGATTTCACCACCCCCGCGCCCGACTACGCGGCGGCGTGGACCGGCGCGATCGACACCTCCCACCCCCGCGGTGAGACCTCACTCGAAGTTTCTGCGGGAGAGGCGATTTCGTTGCAGCCCCGGTCGGTACTCGTGCTCCGCAAGGTCGGCTGACCGATGCCGATCCTGTCCACGTACCGGCTGCAGATGCGTGGCCCCGCCAGCGGCGAGTCCTTCACCTTCGCCGACGCCGAGAATCTGGTCGACTATCTCGCCGATCTCGGTGTCACGCATCTCTACCTGTCCCCCATCCTGACCGCCGGCGAGGGATCCACCCACGGATACGACGTCACCGACCCCACCACGATCTCGGCCGAACTCGGTGGGCCGGAAGGATTTCGGCGTCTTGCCGAAAAGGCCCGCGCCGCCGGCCTCGGGCTGGTCGTAGACATCGTGCCCAACCACGTCGGCGTCGATGACCCGACACAGAACCGGTGGTGGTGGGATCTGCTCACGCATGGCCGGGATTCGCGCTACGCCTCCTATTTCGACATCGACTGGAACCTCGACCCCGACGGGCGGATCGTGTTACCGGTCCTGGGATCTGACGACGACGTCGCCGATCTGACCGTCGACGGTGACGTACTCCGACTCGGCGACCGGACCTGGCCGATCGCCCCCGGCACCGGCGACGGCACGGGCCCACAGGTACACGACAGGCAGCATTACAAGCTGATCGGCTGGCGGAACAACATCTGCGGCTACCGGCGCTTCTTCTCCATCACCTCGCTGGCCGGAATCCGGCAGGAGGACCCGGCGGTGTTCGACGCCTCGCATGCCGAGGTCAAACGCTGGTTCGACGAGGGCCTGGTCGACGGTATCCGCATCGACCATCCGGATGGCCTGTCCGACCCCGCGGGCTACCTGGTCCGGCTGCGCGAGCTGACCGGCCCGGACGCGTGGATCGTCATCGAGAAGATCCTCGCCGTCGACGAGGCGCTCGACACCAGCCTGCCCGTGGAGGGCACGACAGGCTACGACGCTCTGCGCGAGGCGGGCGGGCTGTTCATCGACCCGACCGGTGCCGAATCCCTCACCGCGATGGTCGAATCCGCGGGAACCCTGGCCGGCGACTTCGCCGACGAGGCGCGCCGCCTGAAGGTGGACGCAGCGATGACCACGCTGTCCAGCGAACTCGCCCGCATCGGCCGAGCGGTCGTCGCGGCCACCGGCACCGGCCATGACGCGCTCGGCATCGCGATCGCCGAACTGCTCGGCCACGTCGGGGTGTATCGCTCCGATTATCAGGCGCTGTCCGCGGTGCTGCCGGTCGCGATATCGGACACCGTGGCCGCGCATCCCGAACTCGCCGAACCGCTCGCGATCCTGGCCGCGGCGCTGGATTCCAGCGACGAGGTGGCCGTGCGTTTGCAGCAGCTGTGCGGTGCCGCGACCGCGAAGTCCATGGAGGACTGCCTGTTCTACCGCGACGCCCGGTTGGTTTCGCTCAACGAGGTCGGCGGCGAACCGGAACGGTTCGGTGTCAGCGCCGCGGAGTTCCATCAACGCGCCGCCGTGCGGGCCGCGCTTTGGCCGCAGGCGATGACCACGCTGACCACCCACGACACCAAACGCGGCGAAGACGTGCGAGCGCGCATCGGGGTGCTGTCCCAGGTGCCGTCGCTGTGGTCGGAGATGGTGCAGGGCTGGCAACTGAGCACACCACCGCCGGACCCGGGCACCGGACTGTTCCTGTGGCAGAACATCTTCGGGGTGTGGCCTACCGACGGCACGGTGACCGAGGAACTGCGCGGGCGGCTGCATGGCTACGCGGAGAAGGCCATCCGCGAGGCCGCGCTGCACACGACGTGGAACGAGCCTGACGAGCAATTCGAGTCCGCGGTGCACAGCTGGCTCGATGCGATCTTCGACGGCCCGGTCGGGGTGGAGATGACCGCGCTGGTGGGCCGGCTCGACCCGCACGCGCGCAACGACTCCCTCGGACAGAAGCTCATCGCGCTGACCGCTCCCGGCATCCCGGACGTCTACCAGGGCACCGAGTTGTGGGAGGACAGCCTCGTCGACCCGGACAACCGCAGGGCCGTCGACTATCCGGCCCGCCGGCGCGCGCTGGAAACCGGCGAGCACCCGAAGCTGCGGGTGGTGCGCGCGGCACTGCAGCTGCGCAAGGAGAAACCCGACACGTTCTTGCGCGGCGGACACCGTGCGGCGCTCGCCGCCGGTGAGCACGCCGAACATCTGGTGTCGTTCCTGCGCGGCGACGATGTCCTGGTCGCTGCGTCGCGGTGGACCGCCCGTCTCACCGAGAGCGGATGGGGCGACACGTCGCTGCCGGTCCCCGACGGGACGTGGACCGACCGGCTGACCGGCCGCACCGTCAGCGGGCCGGTGCACGCCGCGGAACTGTTCACCGAACTACCCGTCGCACTGCTGGTGAGGACCTGATGGCTGAGCACGAGTTCTCGGTTTGGGCACCGCTTCCCGAGCAGGTGCGCCTCGACGTCGACGGCACGCTGTATCCGATGACCCGTGGTGACGACGGCTGGTGGAATGCGTCCGTCGACGCCGCGCCCGACGCACGGTACGGCTTCGTGCTCGACGACGACCCCACCGTGCTGCCCGACCCGCGCTCACCCCGGCAGCCCGGTGGCGTGCACGAGCGTTCCCAGCTGTGGTCCCCACGCACGGACGCGTGGACCGACGACCGATGGCAGGGCCGCTCGATCGAGGGTGCGGTGATCTACGAACTGCACATCGGGACCTTCACCACCGAGGGCACGTTCGATTCGGCCATCGTCAAGCTCGACCAGCTCGTGGAGCTCGGCGTCGACTTCGTCGAGGTGATGCCGGTCAACGCGTTCAGCGGGACGCACGGCTGGGGCTACGACGGTGTGCTCTGGTACGCCGTGCACGAGCCGTACGGCGGCCCAGACGGCCTGGTGCGCTTCGTCGATGCGTGCCACGCCCGCGGGCTCGGTGTGCTGATCGATGCGGTGTTCAACCACCTCGGGCCGTCCGGCAACTACCTGCCGAAGTACGGGCCTTATCTGTCCAGCGGCTCCAACCCGTGGGGCGAGTCGATCAACATCGCCGACGCCGGCGCCGACCAGGTCCGCCGCTACATCCTCGACTGCGCGCTGCGCTGGATGCGTGACTTCCACGCCGACGGGCTGCGCCTGGACGCCGTGCACGCGTTGGTCGACACCACCGCGGTGCATATCCTCGAGGAGCTCTCCGCCGAGACGGACGCGCTGTCAACCGAACTCGGACGGCCGCTGTCGCTGGTCGCCGAGAGCGACATGAACGATCCGCGACTGATCACCCCGCGGGAGCAGGGCGGCCTCGGCATGACCGCACAGTGGGACGACGACATCCACCACGCGATCCATTCGGCCGTCTCCGGCGAACGGCAGGGGTATTACGGCGATTTCGGCACGCTGGCCACCCTGGCCGAGACACTTCGGCACGGCTACTTCCACGCCGGCACCTACTCGTCGTTCCGCGGCCGCCGACACGGCCGGCCGCTGGACACCGCGACGATCCCGGCGACCCGCCTGCTGGCGTACACGCTGACCCACGACCAGGTCGGCAACCGGGCCATCGGAGACCGTCCGTCGCAGAACCTGACCACCGGCCAGCTGGCGGTCAAGGCCGCACTGGCGCTCGGCTCTCCCTACACCGCAATGCTTTTCATGGGTGAGGAGTGGGCGTCGTCGTCGCCGTTCCAGTTCTTCAGCTCCCATCCCGAACCCGAGCTGGCGCGCGCCACCGCCGAGGGGCGCAAGCGCGAGTTCGCCGAACACGGGTGGGACGCCGACGAGATCCCCGATCCGCAGGACCCGGCGACGTTCGAGCGCTCCAAGCTGGACTGGGCCGAGAGCACAGTGGGCGAGCACGCCCGGCTGCGAACGTTCTACCGGGATCTGATCGCGCTGCGGCGCGACGAACCCGATATGGCCGACCCGTGGCTGGACCACCTGCGGGTCGAATTCGACGAGGATGCAGGCTGGTTGGTCATGCACCGGGGTGCCCTGGCGATCGCCTGCAACCTTCACGCCGAACCGGCCGAGGTACCCGTCACCGGCGATGTGGTGCTGGCATGGGACACCCCGTCGGTCGGCGAGCAGGCGACGAGCCTGCCCGGCCACTGCGTGGCCGTACTGCGTCAGGTCAGGTAGCGGGTCAGGTCAGATAGCGGTAGGTCGGCGAGCCCGGCTCCAGCAACTGGATATGACACTCCGAGGAGTGCATCCGCTCGAGCAGACCCTCGAGGTCTGAGGCCGCCCCCATCTCGATCCCGACCAGCGCCTCCCCCGTTTCCCGGTTGTTGCGCTTGACGTACTCGAACAACGTGATGTCGTCGTTCGGGCCGAGCACCTCGTCGAGGAACTTGCGCAGCGCACCGGGCTCCTGCGGGAAATCGACCAGGAAGTAGTGCTTGAGCCCGAGGTGCACGAGCGACCGTTCCAGTACCTCGCCGTAGCGGGAGACGTCGTTGTTGCCGCCGGAGATCAGGCACACCACCGTCGCGCCGGGCTCGATGTCGGCGTCGAGCAACGCGGCCACCGACAGGGCGCCGGCGGGCTCGGCGATGATGCCCTCGTTCTGGTACAGATCGAGCATCGCGGTGCACACCGCGCCCTCGTCGACAGTGGTGATCGACACCATGTCCCCGGCCGCCGACAACGCGGCGAACGGCTTCTCGCCGACCCGCGCGACCGCAGCACCGTCGACGAACTGGTCGACCTCGTCGAGGGTCACGGGCCTGCCGTTGGCCAGCGCCGCGACCAGCGCCGCCGCACCGGCGGGCTCGACCCCGAGCACCGATGTGGTCGCGGTGCGCTCGGCCAGGTACGTGGTGATGCCACTGATGCAGCCTCCGCCGCCGACCGGCACGATCACCAGATCGGGCTCGGTGCCGAGTTCGTCGAGGATCTCGACGGCGATCGTGCCCTGCCCGGCCATCGTGCGCAGGTCGTCGTACGGAGGTACCAGCGTGGCCCCGGTCCGGGCGACATCCTGCAGAGCGGCCTCGGCGGCCATGTCGTAGGTCTTGCCGCCGACGATCAGCTCGATGAAGTCGCCGCCGTGGTACAGGATCCGGTTGCGTTTTTGCTTGGGAGTCTTGGCCGGAACGTAGACGCGGCCGTGCACCCCCATCGACCGGCATGCGAGCGCGAACCCTTGGGCGTGGTTGCCCGCCGACGAGCAGACCACCCCGGCGGCCTTCTCCTCCGGGCTCAGCTGCATCAGCAGGTTGTACGCGCCGCGGAGCTTGTAGGACCGCACCGCCTGCAGGTCCTCGCGCTTGAGGTAGACGTTCGCGCCGGTGAGCGCGGACAGCCGGTCGCTGAGCTGCAGCGGTGTCCGCGACACCACGCCGGAAATTCGCTGAGCGGCCTCGTCGATGTCTGCGGCACGCAGCGGCGCCAGGGCCATCTGCTCCTCGCGCAGGCGCTCGTCGACGGGCTCCCTACGGGGACTCGGGCTCAGCTCGGTGGACACTCGATCAATGGTGCCACCGCAGGCCGCAGCGGCAAAAATGGTCCGTAGCACACCTATATGAATCGGAGCGCCTGATCCGGTGTTTCGGGTGGCCGAAAACTTCGATGCGAGCTATCGTGAAACCCATGACGACCGCCGAACAGTTCCAGGCAGCAGCACCGCGGCCGGCGTCGACGCTCTCCATCGCCGGAGTGGACTGGCCTACCTACAAGGTGGTGGCCCTGATCGTCGGTTTTCTGACGTTCGCCGTCGTCGTGCTGGTGACCGCGCACATGACCCCGGCGGTGTTGAGCGCCGCCGCGATGGCCACGCTGATCTGGGCCGGCGGCGGCCTGCTGCACTCGCTTCGCCGCTGAATCCCGCCCGGTCAGCCGCCGAGGCAGCCCGGGCCCAGAAGCTCCTTCAGGTCGCCCATCAACGCCGACGACGGGGTCACCCGCAGCGACTGATCCAGTTCCAGCGTGGTGATGCGTTCTCCGCTGATCAGCCGCAGGTGAACCTGCGCGGTTCCGGGATGGCGTGCCAGCACCTGCTTGAGCGCGGTCACCTTGTCCACCGTGCACTGCCGGGTCGGCAAGCTGACCGCGACGGGGCGGTTGGCCTGCGCGCTGGTGAAGTCCGGCACGATCAGTTCGTTGGCGATCAACGAGATCCGGTCATCGCGCTTGGCGACCTTCGCGCCGACCAGCACGACCACGTCGTCGGCGATTTCGGCGCCGAACATCGAGTAGGTCTGCGGGAAGAACAGCACCTCGATACCGCCGGAGAGGTCCTCGATCTGTGCCGACGCCCATGGCAGACCGTTCTTGTTCACCCGCCGGTTCACCGATGCCAGGATGCCGCCGACCCGGACCTGGGTGTCGTTGGCGATATCGCCCTCCAGGATGGCCGGGATCTGGGTGTCGACCTGGGCGGCCAGCAGATGGGCCACACCGTTGAGAGGATGGCCGGACACGTAGAGGCCCAGCATCTCCCGCTCCAGGGCGAGCTTGTGCTTGTCCTCCCACTCCTCGTCGGGCACCTTGATGGTGAACGCAGAATCCCCCAGGTCGGAAGCCGACCCGTCTCCGCCGCCGAACAGGTCGAACTGCCCCATCGCCTCGGCCTTCTTGGTGCCCAGCACCGAGTCGACCGCATCGGTGTGCACGAGGAACAAACCCTTGCGGGGATGGCCGAGTGAATCGAACGCGCCCGCCTTGATCAGCGATTCGGTGACCTTCTTGTTGCACGCGGTGATGTCGATCTTGTTCAGGTAGTCGGAGAAGTCGGTGTACTTACCTTTCTCCTCGCGCGTACTCACCAGCGAGGCAACCACATTCGCGCCGACGTTGCGCACCGCGCCGAGGCCGAAGCGGATGTCGTCGCCGACCGAGGCGAAGTTCTGCACCGATTCGTTGACGTCGGGCGGCAGCACGGTGATGCCCAGCCTTCGGCAGTCGGCCAGGTACACCGCGGCCTTGTCCTTGTCGTCACCGACGGAGGTCAGCAGACCCGCCATGTACTCCGCCGGGAAGTTCGCCTTCAGGTACGCCGTCCAGTACGACACGAGCCCGTAGCCGGCGGCGTGCGACTTGTTGAACGCGTACCCGGCAAACGGAAGGATGGTGTCCCACAACGCTTTCACCGCAGCCGCGGAGAAGCCGTTCTCGGTCATGCCCTCCAGGAAGCCCTTGTACTCGGCCTCGAGGACCTCGAGCTTCTTCTTGCCCATGGCCTTGCGCAGCGCATCGGCTTTACCCATCGAGTAGCCGGCGACCTTCTGCGCGATGAACATGATCTGCTCTTGGTAGACGATCAGGCCGTAGGTCTCGGACAGGATCTCCTTGAGCGGTTCCTCGAGCTCCGGGTGGATCGGTTTGATCGGCTGGCGGCCGTTCTTGCGGTCGGCGTAGTCGTTGTGGGCGTTCATGCCCATCGGGCCCGGCCGGTACAGCGCCAGCACCGCGACGATGTCGTTGAACTCGGTGGGCTGCATGCGGCGCAGCAGGTCGCGCATCGGGCCGCCGTCGAGCTGGAACACCCCAAGGGTGTCGCCACGGCCCAGCAGTTCGTAGGCCTTCGGATCGTCGAGCGACAGCGATTCGAGATCCACGTCGATGCCGCGGTTGGCCTTGATGTTCTCGATGCAGTCGCCGATGATCGTCAGGTTCCGCAGCCCGAGGAAGTCCATCTTCAGCAGGCCGATGGCCTCACACGACGGATAGTCCCATCCGGTGATCACCGCGCCGTCCTGCGGACGCTTCCACAGCGGGATCGCGTCGATCAGCGGCTCGGAGCTCATGATCACCGCGCACGCGTGCACGCCGGCGTTACGCACCAGGCCTTCGAGGCCGCGCGCGGTCTCGTAGATGGTCCGCACGTCGGGATCGGTGTCGATCAGCGCGCGGACCTCTGCGGCCTCTTTGTACCGCTCGTGCGTGGGATCGGTGATGCCGGACACCGGGATGTCCTTGGCCATGATCGGCGGCGGCAGCGCCTTGGTGATGCGGTCGGCGATCGCGAAGCCCGGCTGCCCGTAGTGCACGCGGGCCGAATCCTTCAGCGCCGCCTTGGTTTTGATGGTGCCGAAGGTGATGACCTGGGCGACCCGGTCGCTGCCCCACTTGTTGGCCGCATAGCGCAGCATCTCGCCGCGGCGGCGGTCGTCGAAGTCGATGTCGATATCGGGGGCCGACGGCCGTTCCGGGTTCAAGAAGCGCTCGAACAGCAGGCCGTGCGGGATGGGGTCGATGTTGGTGATGCCCAGCGCGTACGCGACCAGCGAGCCGGCCGCCGACCCACGGCCCGGCCCGACCCGGATACCGACGGATTTCGCGTAGTTGATCAGGTCGGCGACGATCAGGAAGTAGGCCGGGAAGCCCTTGTCGCAGATGACCTTGATCTCGTAGGCGGCGCGATCGGTGTACTCCTGGGGCACCGGGCCGCCAGAGAACCGCCGCTGCAGGCCCGCGGTGACCTCATGGGTGAGCCAGGAGCCCTGGTCGTGCCCCTCGGGCACCGGGAAGACCGGCATCCGGTCCTTCGGGGTCCACACGTCGGCGTAGGACTGCACCCGCTCGGCGATCAGCAGGGTCGAATCGCACGCTCCCGGCACCTGGCCGTCCCACAGCGCGCGCATCTCCGCCGCGGACTTCAGGTAGTAGCCGTCACCGTCGAACTTGAACCGGTTGGGGTCCGACAGTGTCTTGCCGGTCTGGATGCACAGCAGCGCCTCGTGGTTCTGGGACGCGTCGCGGGTGACGTAGTGGCAGTCGTTGGTGGCCAGCGGCGGGATGCCGAGCTTCTGACCGATCTCCAGCAGGCCCTCACGCACCCGGCGCTCGATGTCGAGGCCGTGATCCATGAGCTCGAGGAAGAAGTTGTCCGGGCCGAAGATCTCGCGCCATTTCGCGGCCGCCTCGAGGGCCTCCTGCCGATGGCCCAGCCGCAGCCGGGTCTGCACCTCACCGGACGGGCACCCGGTGGTGGCGATGATGCCCTCGGCGTGCTCGGCGATGATCTCGGCGTCCATCCGGGACCACTTGCCCAGCTGCCCCTCGAACGACGCGAGCGACGACAGCTTGAACAGGTTGCGCAACCCGGTCGCGTTCTCGGCGACCATCGTCATGTGGGTGTAGGAACCGCTACCCGAGACGTCGTCACTCTTCTGGCTGGGATCGCCCCACAGCACCCGCTTGGTGTCGAAGCGCGACGCGGGGGCGATGTAGGCCTCGATGCCGATGATGGGCTTGATCCCGGCGTCGGTCGCGGCGTTGTAGAACTCGCTGGCGCCGAACATGTTTCCGTGGTCGGTCATGCCGATGGCAGGCATCTCCAGCCGTTGCGCTTCGGCCAGCATCGGCTTGACCTTGGCGGCGCCGTCGAGCATCGAGTACTCGGTGTGATTGTGGAGATGCACGAATGACCCGCTCATAGGGTCGCCAGTCTATGGCCGCGCACCGACAGCGCTCGGCGTGTCGCGGCGCGTGTCTCAGGTTCGTCGGATCACGTCGCCGACGGCGCGCCGACCGATCCGTTCAGCAATCCCCCGTCGAGCAGGTCGAGCAATTGCCTGGCTACCTCAGGAGCGTTGTGCGCAGGTGTCCCGGGGGTCAGGAATCCGGCGTGGAAACCCAGCCCCCAGAACAGTGCCGAGAGCATGTCGGACACCGCGCGTGGATCGGTGCCCGCCGGCAGCTCGCCGCGCCGCGCGGCATCGGCCACCGCCGCGTCGTAGAACCCGTGCACCGTCGCCACGATCTCCGCGGCCGCATCGTGCCGATACTGCGCGCGATGGTGGTCGATACGGGCTGTGACCACGAGCTTCATCATCGCCGGCTCGGCGGCGCCGAGCCGGCCCAACTCCGACGTGAACGCCGCCAACTGCCGCCGCAGCGACCCTTCCCCGGCGGCGACCTCGGCACACTGACGGACCCGCCCGCACACGTCGGCCAGCAGGGTGTCGTAGAGCTCCTCACGAGTGTCGAAGTAGTAATGCAGCGTCGGCCTGCTGACGCCGGCGCGTTGCGCGATCAGCTGGAACGTCGCGGCCCGGTACCCGCGCTCGGCGATGGTGTCGCGAGCAGCGGCCAGGATGGTCCGGCGCGTCTGCTCGGAGTCCGATCCCGCCGGACGCCCGCGTTTGCGCCCCCCGGTGACCGCGAGCGTCTCGTTGTGCACGGGCAAACGCTAGGGCATAGCTACTCCAGGGTCAACAATCCCGTGTGCAAAGAATAGGCAGATCATGCCTCTACGGCGTGCCGATCGGCCCGCGCGCGACGCACCGCGTCGACGGTGAACACCGCCAGTGCGACCCAGATCAACGCGAAGCCGAGCCAGCGCATCGGCGGCATCGGTTCCCGGCCCACCACCACGCCCCAGGTCAGTTGCATCGCCGGCGTCACGTAGAACAGCAGACCCAGCGTGACCATCGGAAGCAGTTGCGCCGCACCGGCGAACAGCAGCAGCGGCAACGCCGTGAGTACCCCGGACAACACCAGCAACGCGACGTGTCCGCCGCCGTGACCGGTCACCGTGCCGCCACCGGTGGCCTGCAGCACCACCAGATACGCGATCGCGAACGGCGTCGCGATAGCGGCCTCGACACCGACGCTGACGCGCGGGTCCGTCGGCACCAGTTTCTTGACCGCGCCATAGAGCCCGAACGACAGTGCCAGCCCGATCCCGACCAAGGGTGGCTCGCCGAGTTGCACCGTCAGGATCACCACGGCGGCCACCGCAATCACCAGTGCACTGAACTGCCAGCGGTTCAGCTTCTCCCGGAAGATCACCAGCCCCAGTGCGATCGACACCAGTGGGTTGATGAAGTACCCCAGCGCCGCGTCGACCACATGGCCGTTGTTCACGGCGTAGACGTAGATCAGCCAGTTCGCGGCGATCAGTCCCGACGCCGCGATCAGCAGCAGCCAGGTCCGCCCGGTGATCGCCGCGACGTCGCGCATCCGGCGCACCGCGGCCACCACCAGGACCATCAGCACGAAGCTCCAGATGATGCGGTGCGCGAGGATCTCCAGCGCGCCCGCGGGCTTGAGCAGGGGGAAGAATGCGGGGAACAGACCCCACATCAGATAGGCGCCGGCGCCGAAAAGGAGCCCTTTCCTCACAATTCGTGCTGTCGCAGCACATCGAGCGCGTGCTGCAGATCCGCCGGATACGGGCTGGTGAATTCGACTCGACGGCCGTCGGCGGGGTGCGCGAAGGCCAGCGACCGGGCGTGTAGCCACTGTCGTTCCAGACCGAGCTTCTTGGCCAGGGTCGGATCGGCCCCGTAGGTCAGGTCCCCGCAACAGGGATGGTGCAGAGCTGCGAAATGCACCCGGATCTGGTGAGTACGGCCGGTCTCGAGCTCGATGTCGAGCAGGCTCGCGGCGCGGTGGGCTTCCAGCGTGTCGTAGTGCGTGACGCTGTGTCTGCCGTCCTCGACGACGGCGAACTTCCAGTCATGCCCACGGTGCCTGCCGATCGGGGCGTCGATGGTGCCGCTGGACGGGTCCGGATGGCCCTGCACCAACGCGTGGTAGCGCTTCTCGACCGTGCGCTGCTTGAACGCCCGCTTGAGCACGGTGTAGGCGCGCTCCGACAGCGCGACCACCATGACACCCGAGGTGCCGACGTCGAGCCGGTGCACGATGCCCTGGCGTTCGTGGATACCGGACGTGCTGATCCGGAACCCGGCGGCGGCGAGCCCGCCCAGCACCGTGGGACCGTGCCAGCCGACCGTCGCGTGAGCCGCGACGCCTGGCGGCTTGTCGACCGCGACGATGTCGTCGTCGGAGTACAGGATTCCCATGCCCTCGATCTCGACCGGGGTGTTCTCCACCGGATCCGGCGGGGCGGGCAGCCGCACTTCGAGCCACGCGCCGGCGACGAGCTTGTCCGACTTGGCCGCCGGGGCTCCGTCGAGTTCGACGCCGCCCTCCTCGGCGATGGCGGCCGCAGCCGTCCGCGACAGCCCCAACAGCCGGGCCAGCCCGGCGTCGACCCGCATCCCGGCCAGCCCCTCGGGCACGGGCATCGACCGCGTGGTCATCCTTGCCCAGGTTCGGCGTCCGGCTGGCGCCGGCCGACCGTATCGAAGTCGAAGCCGAACAACGACAGCACCACCAGCAGGATCGCCCCGCCGACGACTGCGGGGTCGGCGACGTTGAACACCGGCCACCACCCGATGGACAGGAAATCGACCACGTGGCCGCGCAGCGGACCCGGAGAGCGGAAGAACCGGTCCACCAGATTGCCGAGCGCGCCGCCGAGGATCATGCCGAGGCCCAGCGCCCACCAGGGTGAGACGAGTCTGCGTCCCATCCAGATGATGCCGAACACCACGCCGGTCGCGACCAGGGTCAGCACCCAGGTGTAGCCGGTGGCCATCGAGAACGCCGCGCCGGAGTTGCGCACCAGCGTCCACGTCACCGTGTCGCCGATGATCGACACCGGCTGCCCCGGCGTGAGCAGCTCGACCGCGAGCACCTTGGTCACCACGTCGAGGACCAGCACGACCGCCGCGACGGCGAGCAGCAGACGAATCCTGCGCCGCGGCGCCGGCGACTCGGCCGGGGCCGGGCTGTCCGCCGGGTCGTCCCCGGTCGCGGGGCCGACCGGGCTCGATGATTCATCTGTCACACCCCCATCATCGCAAAGAGGCGGTGGGGAACAATTCCGCGCATGGGTCATCTCGTCGTCATCGCCACCGGGGGCACCATCTCGACCAGCTCCGACGCCGACGGAGTGAAACGTCCCACCCGGTCGGGGGCCGACCTGACGGCGGGGTTCGACGTCGAGGTCATCGACGCGCTGGCGGTGGACAGCTCACAGCTCACCCCGGCCGACTGGGACCGGATCGCGGGCGCGGTCGCGCAGGCCTCCGGCCGCGACGACACCGACGGGATCGTCGTGCTGCACGGCACCGACACCATGGAGGAGACGGCGTTGTGGCTGGAGCTGACGTACTCCGGCACCGCCCCGGTGGTGCTCACCGGGGCGCAGCGAAGCGCCGACGCCCATGACGCCGACGGACCCGCCAATCTGGCGGCAGCGCTGGAGTTCGCGGCCAGACCCGAAGCGCGCGGTATCGGTGTCGTGGTCAGCTTCGCCGGGACCGTCTTCGAGGCGCTGGGCGTACACAAGGTCGCCACGACCGACCTGCAGAGCTTTGCCGGACAGCGACTTTCGGCCTCCAAAGCCCGCCCGTACGTCGGCCCGCTGTCGGCGGCCGCGGCGCCGAGGGTCGACATCGTCGCGGCCTACCCCGGCGCAGACACCGCGGCCCTGGACGCGTGCGTGGCCGCAGGCGCGCGCGGGATCGTGCTGCAGGCCCTCGGATCGGGCAACGCCGGGACGGCCCTGATCGACGGGGTGCGCCGACACTGCAGCGACGGGGTGTCGGTGGTGGTGTCGACCCGAGTGCCGGGTGGCACCGTCCACCCCGCCTACGGCCCGGGCCGTGACCTGGTCGACGCCGGGGCGGTGGTCGCCACGCACCTGCGGCCGCCCCAGGCCCGGGTGCTGCTGATGGCCGCGCTGGGCGCCGGCTCCCCCGTCGCCGAGGTCTTCGATCGCTGGGGCTGATCAGCTCTCGGCGCGGGTCATCTCCTCGACATAGTCCGGCCAGTCCAGCGAGTCGACCGGGTTCGCCCGGGACAGCGCCGGGTCGTCGTCGCGGAACGTGCGCGCCGGGCCCGGCCCGGTGGCCCGGCTCTCGAACCGCACGGTCATCACGCCGTGTCCGGCGCCCTGAACCCAACCGTGGCCGAACTCGGTGTGGGACACGTCGTCGCCGATCCGCCACGCGGGGCCGACCGGAGACGACGCCGGCGAGGCCGGTGAGGACGGCCCGACGCTGGTCAGTTCCTCGGTGGTCGCCGCTTCCAGGTCGGGGAACAGTGATTCCTGCTGGATGTCGGACAGACCGGAGAACCCGACCCCGACCAGACGGACCGGCCCGATGTCGACCGGGTCGAGGAGCAGCCGGTGCGCGGTCGCGATCAGGGTGCCCGCGTCGGTCGTCGCGTACGGCAGTGTGGCCGACCGCGTCAGCGTGCTCATGTCGGACTTCTTGAGCTTCACCGTCACGGTGCGCGCCCCGCGGCCGTCCTTGAGCAGTCTGCGGTGGGCGTGCTCGCCGATCGGCCCGGCCGCATCGCGCAGCTGGCGCAGCGTGGTCAGATCCTCGGGAAAGGTCGATTCGGCGCTGATCTGTTTGGCGGGTGCGTTCTCGGCGACCGGCCGGTCGTCGATGCCGCGCGCCAGCCGGTGCAGTGCCGGACCGACGGTCGGGCCCAGGATGTTGGCGACCTCGGTGTCCGACAGCGCCGCGAATCCGCCGACAGTGTCGATCCCGAGTTTGTGCAGTTTGTCCTCGGCCACCGGCCCGATGCCCCAGAGTTTGCGCACCGGAAGGTCCTCCAGCAGCTCACGTTCCTCGTCGTGGGCGACGACCCTGATACCGTCCGGTTTGGCCAGGCCGGAGGCGATCTTCGCGATCTGTTTGCCCGCCCCCGCGCCCACCGACGCGACCAGCCCGGTGACGGCCGCGACGTCGGCACGCAACTGCTGGCAGAACTCTGCCACCTCCCCCGACGAGGCACCGATGAGCACGTCGGGCTCGCCGAACGCCTCGTCGAACGAGAGTTGTTCGAGCACCGGCACTCTGGCGCGCACGGTCTCGAACACCCGCCGGCTGGCCAGCCCGTAGACCACCCCGCGCGGCGGCAGCACCACCGCAGCAGCACCGACCAGCCGCCGGGCCTGGTGCATCGGCATCGCCGACCGGGCGCCGAACACCCGGGACTCGTAGCTGGCGCCGGCGACCACGCCACGGCCGCCCAGACCGCCGACGAGTACCGGCCGTCCCCGCAACGTCGGGCGGGTCAACTGCTCGACGGACGCGAAGAACGCGTCCATGTCCAGGTGCAGGACCCATCGAGCGGCCACAGCTGCAGATGCTAGGGCGTTGCCGTTAGCGTGGCCGGTGTGGCACACCCGAGCGCCGAACCTTTCGATGTGGCGATCCGCGACGAGACCATCAGGCTCGGCCAGTTCCTGAAGCTGGCGAACCTGATCGACTCCGGCGCCGACGCCAAGACGGTGATCGCCGACGGTGCCGTCACCGTCAACGGCGAGCTCGAGCAGCGCCGCGGCAGGCAGCTGCGCGCCGGCGACGTCGTCGAGCTCTCAGGGCGGGCCGCGCGGGTCACCGCCGGCTAGATCTTCGCGATCGCCACCCGCACGCCGTCGCCGATCTCGGCACCGCCGTCGGGTTCGCCGAACTCGAAGCTGGTCGCGAGGATCTCCCCCGCGATCAGATCGCGGTGGGTCTGCGCCCATTCCTGATGCTGCGCGGGTACCGAGATCACCACCGAGATCCGGTCGGAGACTTCGAGACCGGTCGACTTGCGCAGCTCCTGCAGCTCGCGGATGCGGTCCTTGGCCCACCCCTCGGCCTCCAGCTCGGGGGTGACGGTGCCGTCCAGCACCACCAGCCCGGCACCGTCGGGCAGCGCCGCAGTCCACTCCGGGTCGGCCGCAACGAGTTTGGAGCTGTACTCCTCGGGCAGCAGCACCGCGGGCCCGGCGGTCAGTGTGCCGTCGTCGTTGACGGCCGCCTCGCCGGCCTTGACGGCCTTGATCGCGGCCTGCACGTCCTTGCCGATGCGCGGACCCGCGACGCGGGCGTTGACGGCCAGCTCGAACCTGCCGTAGGTGGCGATGTCGGCGGTGAGCTCGACGGCCTTGACGTTCAGCTCGTCGGCGATCAGGTCCCGGTAGGGCTCCAGTCGCTTCGGGTCGTCCACCGCCACCGTGAGTTTCGGCAACGGCAGCCGCACCCGCAGCTTCTTGGCCTTGCGCAGCGACGAACCGACCGAGGCCACCTCGCGGACCAGGTCCATGTCGGCGACCAGCTGCGGATCGGCGGGCAGCAGGTCAGCCTCGGGCCAGTCGGTCAGGTGCACCGATCGCTCGCCGGTCACGCCGCGCCAGATCACCTCGGAGATCAGCGGCAGCAGCGGCGCGGCGAGCCGCCCGGTGACCTCCAGCACGGTGTGCAGCGTGTCGATCGCATCGGCGTCCTCATCCCAGAACCGCGAACGGGACCGCCGCACGTACCAGTTCGTCAACGCCTCGGTGAACTGACGCAACTGGTCGCACGCGCCGGAGATGTCGCACACGTCCAGCGATGCGGTCAACTGATCGCGCAGCACCGCGAGCTTGGCCAGGATGTAGCGATCCAGCACGTTCGTCGAGTCGGTGCGCCATCTGCCCTTGGCCGGCGCGTACAGCGCCAGGAACGTGTAGGCGTTCCACAGCGGCAGCAGCACCTGTCGCACACCTTCGCGGATGCCCTGCTCGGTGACGATCAGGTTGCCGCCGCGCAGGATCGGCGAAGCCATCAGGAACCATCGCATCGCGTCGGAGCCGTCGCGGTCGAACACCTCGTTGACATCCGGGTAGTTGCGCAGCGACTTGCTCATCTTCTGGCCGTCGTTGCCGAGCACGATGCCGTGCGATACGCAGGTGCGGAACGCGGGGCGGTCGAACAGCGCGGTGGACAGCACGTGCAGGGTGTAGAACCAGCCGCGGGTCTGCCCGATGTACTCCACGATGAAATCGCCGGGAAAGTGCGACTCGAACCACTGCTCGTTCTCGAACGGGTAGTGCAGCTGCCCGTAAGGCATCGACCCCGAATCGAACCAGACGTCGAGCACGTCCTCGATGCGGCGCATCGTCGATTTGCCGGTCGGGTCATCGGGGTTGGGCCGTGTCAGCTGGTCGATGTAGGGCCGGTGCAGATTGTCGGGACGCACCCCGAAGTCACGTTCGAGCTCGTCGAGGCTGCCGTACACGTCGATCCGCGGATAGGCCGGGTCGTCGGACTTCCACACCGGGATCGGACTGCCCCAGTAGCGGTTTCGCGAGATCGACCAGTCCCGCGCACCTTGTAGCCACTTGCCGAACTGCCCGTCCTTGACGTGCTCGGGGTACCAGGTGATCTCCTGATTGAGTTCGACCATGCGGTCGCGGAACTGGCTCACCTTGATGAACCACGACGACACAGCTCGGTAGATCAGCGGGTTGCGGCAGCGCCAGCAGTGCGGGTACGAGTGCTCGTAGGTGTCGTGCCGCAGCAGCACCGCACCGTTCGCGGCGGCGGGTCCGGTGCCGTTCTTCAGATCACGGATGATCTGCGGGTTCGCGTCGAACACGTGCTGGCCGGCGTAGTCGGGCACGGTCGAGTCGAAGCGGCCCTTGGAATCCACCGGGGTCACGGCCTCGATGCCACCCGCCTGCGCGGTGGCCATGTCGTCCTCACCGTAGGCCGGCGACATGTGCACCAACCCGGTGCCGTCCTCGGTGCTGACGAACTCACCGGGAAGCACCCGGAACGCGTTGGCCGAGTCCATGAAATACGGGAACGGCGGCGCGTACCGCACGTCGAGCAGATCGCGGCCGGTGTAGCTCGCCACGACGGCCGGTTCCTCGCCGAGTTCACGCGCGTAGGCGCCCAGGCGCGACTCGGCGAGCACGTAGCGGCGCCCGTCGGCCTCCACCACGACGTAGGTGATCTCGGGGTTGACCGCCACGGCCTGGTTGGACGGCAGCGTCCACGGCGTGGTCGTCCAGATCAGCAGGTAGGCGCCGACGAGGTCCGGGACGGGCCCGTCTGTCACGCGGTAGCCGACGGTGAGCGCCGGGTCCTGCCGGCTCTGGTACACGTCGTCGTCCATCCGCAGCTCGTGGCTGGACAGCGGCGTCTCGTCATTCCAGCAGTACGGCAGCACGCGGTTGCCCTCATAGGCCAGGCCCTTGTCCCACAGCTGTTTGAACACCCAGATCACCGACTCCATGAAGCCGATGTCGAGGGTCTTGTAGTCGTTGTCGAAATCGACCCAGCGGGCCTGGCGGGTCACGTAGTCGCGCCATTCGCCGGTGTACTTGAGCACCGATGCCCGGCATGCGTCGTTGAACTTCTCGATGCCCATCTCTTCGATCTGGGCTTTGTCGGTGATGCCGAGCTGACGCTGCACCTCGAGTTCGGCCGGCAGTCCGTGGGTGTCCCAGCCGAACCGGCGCTCGACCTTGTATCCGCGCATGGTGCGGTAGCGGGGAACGATGTCCTTGACGTAGCCGGTCAGCAGGTGGCCGTAGTGCGGCAGACCGTTGGCGAACGGCGGGCCGTCGTAGAACACGTACTCGGGCGAGCCGTCGCGCCGCGCAACGCTGGCGCGGAAGGTGTCGTCGCCGTCCCAGTAGCGCAGGACCTCGGACTCCAGCGCGGGGAAACTCGGCGCGCCGGAGGCGGGCTTGGGATATGCGGTCACGTGCTGCGTCTCCTGTGCCATCACACGATCTAGGCACGGGGACGAACGTCGCGCAGGTGCGCGAGCGCCGCGGTACCACCCCGCTTGCGCACACATGGTGTGCGCCACTCGAATCTGGGCTGTGACGGGCCCGGCCGTTCGGTTCTACTGGGCGAGGCCCGCTTTTCTCGGGCCCACGCTGTTCTTCCGAAGACTCCCCGGTGATGGCCGGATCGACGCCGTTGCCCAACAGTTTAGCGGCGTCGCCGTGGTGGTTTCACCACGGCGACGCCGCGTCGGGTCTTTTCTTCTTGTGAAGTGCTTGAGTGGGCCGGGCCGCTACAGCGGCGCCGCCGCGTCCGAGGTGATGTCGACGACGGCGAGCGGGAACTGCTCGGCCATCTCCTCGACCGAGTACGCGTCGAACCGCTGCGCGTCGTACCACCAGTCGATCTGCAGGCCGCCCCCGAGACGCTGCACCCGAAGCTCCAGGGCGCGGCCGGCCGGCTCGTCGACGAGTCCGCCGGCGGAGACGTTCAGCAACACCTCCGCGGGCTCCCCGGTGCGACCGGGCGCTGTCGCCAAGGCGGCGTGGGCCCCCTGCAGCATTTCCGTGGGCCCCGCCGTTGCCGTGTCCGCACACAGCAGGGTCACCGGGTGGCTCAGCCAGCGCTGACCTCCCGTGACATCGACGGCCACAGCTCCTTCACCGCGCGTGCGTCCGAGCATGCGCCCGAATGCAGCCAGCAGAATCTCTTCGATCTGCACGCCGAGCCAGGAGGCTGCGGCTTCGATTTCCTCGGTCAGTTCGCTCGAAGGGACAGTTGTGAACTTCTCTAGCTGATCTGGCAGCGCTTCGGCCGAAGACCGGTCGAAGATGTCGAGCGCCGCCGGCGCGGTGGAGACGGGCCGTTGTTTGACCTCGTCTGCGATGTATGGAGCGACCATGGGCATACCGTACAGCGAATGTCCCATTTTTGGGAGAGACCTCCCACAACTGTGACGGCTGGGTCAATTAAGAACGTGTTCTTCATTTGCCGGCAGGGGCTCCCCGCGGTCGGGATCAGGGTTTATGGTGTTCTGATGCCCCGTACGGACGAGAACGGCAGACAGCTGAAAGCCCTGCTCGACTACCTCCTCGACGGAGAAATCGACGCTAAAGACATATTCGATGCGCTGGGTATTTCCAGCAGTACTTATTATCGGCGAATTAAAGATGCCGATTATCCAAATGCCGAGGAACTTCGCCTCGTGGCCGATCGCTTTTCCCTTAGCTACCCAGACCTTCAAATCCAATTCGGCCTGATGAGTCGGCAGGAAGTGTGGAGCTACGTCGAAGCATCGGGTGCCGCCCCGCACGGGGTCGTTACACTGCCGGATTCCACTGTAAGGGCTGCTACGCGGCAGCGAACCAAACTGTCCGATCTGGCGCCGCGCCTCGACGCTCCGCCGCTGTAGCCCGCAACCCGCATACAATTTGCTGAACTAGTTCTGTCCGAAAGCGAATTACATGGCTCTGGCATCTCTGATCGCGATCACACTCCTGTGTATCGGGTGGAGTCTGTGGATTCGTCGCGTCACGTGGTCGTGCCGATGGGAAGTCGCCGCGACGCTGAATATCGCGTTACAGGGCGCCGCGGTGCTGCTGATGTCCCCGCTGGCCTCCGAGACCCTGGGCCCGTTGCTGCACTCGCTGACGGGTAAGTGGAACCTCGAGGACTATCTCGGCCACGATTGCTACATCGTCGCCGCCTCGGCCGTCGTGTACAACACCGTCGGCAGGTTGGAACAAGACCATGCAATGCAGCAACGGTTCCGCAAGCACATCGAACTGCCTGCGACACTGTGCATCCCGCTGCTGCTCGCGGCCTTCTGGATCGGCAACGGCGCGCAGATGTACCGGCCGGACTTCTTCGACGTTCCCACCGACCTGTGGTTGAACCTGTATTGGCTGATGCTCTGCGGCATGCTGATCTACCTGCTGTTGTACGGATCCCGGGCCTTGCTGATCCTGCGCACCGACCCCCGTTCGCGGGCGATCGCGGACGTGTACCTGTTCGCGTCGGCGATGGGCATCCTGGCCTGCATCGTGCGGATCGTCACCGCCTTTGTCCCGGCTCTGCAGACCGTCCACGGAACGACGCTGGTGTGGGTCTTCGCGTGTGCCTGCGGCGCGGGCTTCGCACTGACCTCGGCGCATTCCTGGCGGATCAAGACCAGGTGGTTCTCGAACGCCAGGAGCTAGCTAGAACGGCGGGTGTTCAGACTGCGGTGGCGGTGACGTCGGTGAACGGTGCACCGTACTCGCGCACCCGACGGTAGCCGTTGCGGCGGGCCGACGCCGCGCCGAGCCGGATCAATCCAGCGGTGGCGACGAAGCCGGCCTGATCGCTGACCACAAACGGGGTGAGCAGGCGGTTGTGCACGAATCCGAACGCCAGACCGGTGTCGGGGTCAGCCCAGCCCAGTGACCCGCCGAGCCCGACGTGACCGAAACCGGGCAATACGCCCGGAATGGGCAGACCGTGATAGCCGAGGTGGAACGACAGCGGCATGACCATGCTGTGGTCGAGCCGCAGGCTGCGGCGCCCGATCAGCCTGGTAGCCGTGTCGCGCGACAGATACTGCCGACCGTCGATACGTCCTTCGTTGGCGATCGCGCCGTACATGCGGGCCAGCGCCCGGGCGGTCGCGACGCCGTTGGCGGCCGGAATCTCTCCGTCGAGCAACGGCGTGTCGCCCTGCACGAAGCTCTTGACGCCCGGGAAGTAGATCGCGCCGAAGCCCGCCGAGAAGGGCAGCGCGGCGATGTGCGGGGCGACCATGTTGAACAACGGGTTCTGCAGCCGGGTCTGCGGACCGATGATGCGCGCCGGCTGGGTGGGCGCCTGTACCGGAGGCCTGCCGAGGTGAATGCCGTCGGTGTTCAGCGGAGCGGCCACCTCGGTGCGGATCAGCTCACGCATACCGACGCCGGTGACCGACCGCGCCAGGCCCGACAACAACCAGCCGAAGGTGAAGGCGTGATAAGCGGGCTTGCCGACCAGCCAGCTCGCCGGAGCAGCGGCCAGCCGCTCCTCCATCACGAGGTGATCCATCAGGTCGGTCTTGGCCGCACCGTTGAGCTGGGACAGCCCGGCCCGGTGCCGCATCAGTTCGCGGACCGTGATCGTCGCCTTGCCGTTGACGCCGAACTCGCGCCAGTACTCGGCCACGGGTGCGTCGTAATCGATGAGCCCGCGATCGGCCAGCCGGTGGATGACGGTGGCGGCCACGCCCTTGGTCGCCGAGAACACCATCGGCGCGGTGTCTGCGGTCCAGCGGCGCTTGCCCTTGCGGTCGGCCCACCCTGTCCACACGTCGACGACGGGTTCACCGTCCAGGTACACCGACAGCGCGCCCCCGCCGAAACGGCGATGGGGAAACATCTGCGCGAAGGCTCGGACCGCGAGAGTGAAGTTGGGGTCAGCAGCACCCTGTACGCCCCGGGGCAGATGGCCACCGTGACCGTGTGAGAGCGCCTCGTCGCGCTCCCGGGAATTGACACCCGTCACAGTGCTGAATCTACCCCGGTGTGCGGCAAACAATCCTGGTGTTACCGATTTGTTAGCCGCGGGCTTGATCGGAAGGCTCGACGGCGTCCAGGATCTGCTGCGCGGCAAGCGCCGGGGTGAGTTCACCGTCGCGCACCTGACGCTCGACGTCGTCACGGATCGCCCTGACCCCCGGGCTCGACAGCACCCGGTCGAGGACGGTGTCACGCACCATCGACCACGTCCATTCCACCTGCTGGTCGCGGCGGCGGGCGTCGAACCGGCCGGCTTCGGTGAGCGCCGCCCGGTGCTTGAGCACGGTGTCCCAGAGCTCGGCCAGCCCCGCTCCGGTCAGCGCACTCATCGTCAAAACCGGTGGCCGCCAGAGGGTTTCGCGGGGATAGATGAGCCGGATGGCACCGGCCAGTTCGCGGGCGGCGGCCTTGGCCTCCACCGCGTGCTCGCCGTCGGCCTTGTTGACCACGACGATGTCGGCCAGTTCCAGCACACCCTTCTTGATGCCCTGCAGTTGGTCACCGGTCCGGGCCAGCGTCAGGAACACGAAGGTGTCGACCATGTTGGCAACCGTCACCTCGGACTGCCCCACGCCGACGGTCTCGACCAGAACCACGTCGTAACCGGCGGCCTCCAGCAACACGATCGTCTCGCGCGTCGCCTTGGCGACCCCGCCGAGGGTGCCCGACGTCGGCGACGGACGGATGTAGGCGTCGGGGTGCACCGCGAGCTTGGCCATCCGGGTCTTGTCGCCGAGGATCGATCCGCCCGTGCGTGTCGAGGACGGGTCCACGGCGAGCACCGCCACCCGATGGCCCCGCTCGATCAGGTGGATGCCGAGCGCCTCGATGGTGGTCGACTTGCCGACGCCGGGAACGCCGGTGATGCCGACGTGCATCGCGCGTCCCGCCTCGGGCATCAGCTCGAGCAGCAGTTCCTGCGCCCGCTGCCGATGGTCGGCGCGCGTCGATTCCACCAGAGTGATGGCCCGAGCCAGCGCTGAGCGGTCCCCCGCGCGCAGTGCAGCGGCGAGTTCGACGACGGGCTGTTTCATCTAGCTCAGGCTGTAGCCGAGGCGTTCGGCGAGCTTGGTCAACAGGCCTATCGCGGCATCGGCGATCACGGTGCCCGGCGGGAAGATCGCCGTCGCCCCGGCCGCGTAGAGCTCGTCGAAGTCCCCGGGCGGGATCACCCCGCCGACGACGATCATGATGTCGGGTCGCCCGACCTCGGCCAGCGCGTCACGCAGCGCGGGCACCAGGGTCAGGTGACCCGCAGCCAGCGAGGACACCCCGACCACGTGCACGTCGTTGTCGGCTGCCTGACGCGCGACCTCTTCGGGCGTGGAGAACAGCGAGCCCACGTCGACGTCGAAGCCGATGTCGGCGAACGCGGTCGCGATGACCTTCTGGCCGCGGTCGTGGCCGTCCTGGCCCATCTTCGCGACCAGGATGCGCGGCCTGCGGCCGTCGGCCTCGGCGAACTTCTCGACCAGTTCGGTTGCGCCGCTGACATTGCTTGCCATGCCCACCTCGTCTCGGTACACACCGGAGATGGTGCGGATCTCGGCCACGTGCCTGCCGTAGACCTTCTCCAGCGCATCGGAGATCTCCCCGACCGTCGCGTGCGCCCTGGCCGCGTTGATGGCCAGCGCCATCAGGTTGTTGCCCAGCCCATCCGGCCCCGCCGAGGTGTTCTCCCCGGCCGCGCGCGTCAGTTCGGCCAGTGCGGCCTGGGTCGCGTGCTCATCCCGCTCACTGCGCAGCCGCTCCAACTTGGCGAGCTGTTCTGCGCGCACCCGGCTGTTCTCGACCTTGAGGACCTCGATCTCCTGGTCCTCGGTGACCTGATACTTGTTCACACCGATCAGAGCCTGCGCGCCCGAGTCGATCCGGGCCTGGGTGCGCGCGGCGGCCTCCTCGATGCGCATCTTCGGGATGCCCTCGTTGATGGCCTGCGCCATACCGCCGTGCTCGGCGATCTCGCGGATGTGGCCGCGAGCCTTCTCGGCGAGCTGGTGGGTCAGCCATTCGACGTAGTACGAGCCGCCCCACGGGTCGATCGGCCGGGTGGTGCCCGACTCCTGCTGCAGCACCAGCTGGGTGTTGCGGGCGATCCGGGCGGAGAAGTCGGTAGGCAGCGCGAGCGCCTCGTCGAGGGCGTTGGTGTGCAGCGACTGGGTGTGGCCCTGGGTCGCGGCCATCGCCTCGATGCAGGTGCGCGCGACGTTGTTGAACACGTCCTGGGCGGTCAACGACCAGCCGGAGGTCTGCGAATGGGTGCGCAATGACAGCGATTTCGAGCTCTTCGGGTCGAACTGGGCGACCAGCTCACTCCACAGCAGACGCCCGGCGCGCAGCTTGGCGACCTCCATGAAGAAGTTCATGCCGATGCCCCAGAAGAACGACAGCCGCGGCGCGAACTTGTCGATGTCCAGGCCGGCGTCCAGACCGGCCTTGATGTACTCGACACCGTCGGCCAGCGTGTAGCCCAGCTCCAGATCGGCGGTCGCGCCGGCCTCCTGGATGTGGTAGCCGGAGATCGAGATGCTGTTGAACTTCGGCATCTTCGCGCTGGTGTAGCCGAAGATGTCGGAGATGATCCGCATGGACGGCTTCGGCGGATAGATGTAGGTGTTGCGGACCATGAACTCTTTGAGGATGTCGTTCTGGATGGTCCCGGCCAGCTTCTCCGGCGGCACGCCCTGTTCCTCGGCGGCGACGACGTAGAGCGCGAGGATCGGCAGCACCGCGCCGTTCATCGTCATCGACACCGAGACGCTGGACAGGTCGATCCCGTCGAACAGCTGGCGCATGTCCAGGATCGAGTCGATCGCGACCCCGGCCATGCCGACGTCACCGGCCACCCGCGGGTGGTCGGAGTCGTATCCGCGGTGGGTGGCGAGGTCGAAGGCCACCGACAGACCCTTTTGTCCGGCCGCCAGGTTGCGCCGGTAGAACGCATTGGATTCGGCGGCGGTGGAGAAGCCCGCGTACTGGCGGATCGTCCACGGCTGGTTGACATACATCGTCGGGTACGGGCCGCGCACGAAGGGCGGCTCACCCGGCAGGGAGTCGAGCGGGTAGCCGGCGGCGGCGACCTCTGCGCGGTCGGCCGCGATGAACACCGGCTTGACGTCGATGCCCTCGGGGGTGGTCCAGTCCAGATCGTCGGTGGCGTACCCGTGCGCGGCTGCCGCAGCCGACACCTGCGCGGTCACCTCGGACGGGGCGGGCGGAGTCGGAGTCGTCTCACCGACAAGGGGAACGTCGGCGAAGGATTCGATCTTCTTCGGTTCCGTGGCAGTCATGTCACGCCCCCAATCGGGTCAGCAGGTCCGACAACGCTTGCACCGCATCGATTTTGGCGGTCAGGTGGCCGTCGGGCTTGGATTGCGCAGCGGCGACCGCCTTCTCGGGCCCGGCCAGCAGCACATGCTTGACGCCGGCCGCTCTGGCCGCGTCGACGACGGCAGACACCTCCTCGGCGTAGCGCGCGTCGGTCCCGCAGATCACCGCGACCTCGGTGCTCGCCGCCTCCGCCACCGCGGCCGCGACGCCGGCGGCGTCCAGCGGTCCGGGGTTGACGGCCTCGATACCGCCGGAAGCCAGGAGGTTCGACGTGAAGGTGGTGCGGATGTTGTGCTCGGCCAGAGGTCCGAGCGGAAGCAGCAGGGCCTTGGGCCGCGCCCCGTGCTGGGCCAGGAACGCGTCGGAACGGTCCCGCAGCGCCTCGAAGTCGGCAGCGTAGCGGGCCACATTCGGCAGTGGGTTCCCCTGCGGCAGAGGCGGTTCGGTCAGGTTCGGGAACTCGTTGACCCCGGTGATCGAGGTGCGCCGGTGGGCGATGTCGGCCGCCCGGCGCTGCGCGACCTCGGCGATCTGCGCCCGGATGTGGTCGTGGGCGGCCTCGAAACCGCCGTCGGCCTCGATCCGCTGGAAGTGCGTCCACGCCTGTTCGGCGAGCGAACGGGTCAGGTCCTCGACGAACCACGAGCCGCCCGCCGGGTCGAGAACGCGCCCGATGTGCGACTCCTCGAGCAGCAGCAGCTGGGTGTTGCGGGCGATGCGGCGGGCGAAACTGCGCGCGGTGCCCGGGAACCCGCCCTCGATCGCGACGTCGAACGGGTGCACCTGCACGATGTCGGCGCCGCCGACACCGGCGGCGAAGGCCGCGACGGTGGTGCGCAGCATGTTCACCCACGGGTCCCGCTGGGACATCATCGGCAGCGAGGTGACGGCGTGCACCGTCGCCGCACCCGCGTCCGCGTCACCGACGACCTCGGCGACACGGGCCCAGAGTTGGCGGGCGGCACGCAGTTTGGCGATCGAGGAGAACTGGTCGTCGTCGACGGCGATGCGGAAGCTGATCTGGCGCAGCGCCGCACCGGCGGGCACCCCGGCGTCGACGAGGTGACGCAGGTAGGCCACGCCCGCGGATATCGCGGCGCCGAGTTCGAGGGCGGCGTTGGCCCCCAGATCGTGGAAGGCGGGGCCGTCGACGGTGATGGCTCGGACGTGGCCGTCGTGGCCGAGCACGCTCTGCGCGGTGGCGACGACCTCGTCGAGGCACGGCGCGCTCGTGCCCGCGAACGGCGCGGTCAGCGGGTCGGCGCCGAGATCGATCGACAGCCGGCTGCGCTGGTCGTCGTCGAGGCCGCTCAGCAGCCCGACGAGGGCGCCGGCAGCCGCGCCGTAGGCGGCACCGTCGCTGTCCAGCACGATCGGCACCAGGTCGAGGTAGACGCCGTCGAGCAACTGCTCCAGTTCGGTCGGCGCGACGCCGTCGGCGCCGATACGCAGCACCAGGGCACTGATGCCCTCGGTGAGGCCGAGCAGGATCGAGCCGTTGGCTTCGGCGGTGTCGGCGCCGTCGGCCGGGTAGACGTCGGCCACTTTCCAGCCGGCCTTGACGTCACGCAGCGCGTCGCCGCCGCGGATGAACGGCCACCGGCCCGGCAGTGCGGACTCGGCGATCTCGTCGCGGCTCGTGTACAGGGGTCGGATCGGGAACCCGTCGTAGGTTCCGGAGTCCAGCAGACGCTCGGGTTCGGGGCCCAGTTCAGCGGGGTCCTTCTTCGTGGACTTCGCCAAGACGGCGGCCACGGCGGAGCGCCATCGGTCCAGATCGGAGTCAGCTACACCTGCGGCACTGCCGGCGCTGGGATTCTGCACAGCCATCAGGCTAAATGATGGCCATCACAGCAGCGGGGGGCGGTGTGCACACCGCACACCGCGCCGACACCGCCTGTTCGCCGGCGCGCCGTAGGCTGGGGAACCGTGAAATCCGTAGTCAGCACACTCCGTACCGCGTTCGCCGCGGTCGTCGCGATGCTGGCGACGGTGCCCAGGACTCGGCTGATCGCGCTCGCGTCGACGATTGTGATTCTCATCGCAGTTGCCTATCTCGTCCCGCTGCCGACCGCGCTGCAGGTGCGTGACTGGGCCACCTCGGCCGGTCCGTGGTTCCCGCTGGTGTTCTTCGTCGCGCATGTGCTGGTGACGGTGTTCCCGTTCCCGCGCACCGTGTTCACGCTGTCCGCCGGGCTGTTGTTCGGCCCGGCGCTGGGCATCCCGATCGCGGTGCTGGCGAGCACGCTGAGCGCGGTGCTCGCGCTGCTGCTGGTGCGGATCGCGGGCTGGCAGGTCAACAAGCTCGTCACGCACCCGCGCGTCGCGAGCATCGATGCGCGACTGCGGGAGCGCGGCTGGCCGGTGGTCTTCTCGGCGCGGCTGATCTTCGCGCTGCCGTTCTCGGTGCTGAACTATGCCGCGGGCGCATCCTCGGTACGGGTGCTGCCGTACACGCTGGCCACCTTGTTCGGGGTGCTGCCGGGGACCGCGGCGGTCGTGATCCTCGGCGACGCGCTGACCGGGCAGGTGAGTCCGACGCTTCTGCTGGTGTCGCTGTGCACCGCCGCGGTGGGGTTTGCCGTGCTCGGCGTCGAGGTCTGGATGCATCGCAGGCGTCGGGACGCGGACGCCGCTAGGTCGCTGACGGCCCCTTGACGGTCATCGCGCCGAACAGACCGAGCAACGACGACGCGGCGACCAGACCCGGGCTCCAGTCCCGTGCCCGGATGTGACTCCCGGCGGCCAGCACGAAGTAGACCGTCAGCATGAACGTAGTCAGCCGCGCCAGCTTCGGGAAGCGATACACCGAGAGCAGACCGAGCGCGGACGCCGCCTTCACCACCGGCAGCACGGGCCACAGACGCCTGGGGAGTTCGACCGCCTCTAAGGCTTGGGCGACCGGTGGGATCGGCCCGACAGATGCGGCCGCGTCGGCGGCCTGGATGGCGGCCAGGATCGCGTACGTCCGGGGCGACGTCAACGCGCTCATTGCTCGGGGTGGGGTTGCGTCGCGGGCGCGGCCTGCGGTGTCAGCGACGGGAACTCCCGCGGTCCGTCCAGCGAGCCGGGGACCGGGGCTCGCGCCTCGGCCTCGGCCTTCGCGACGGCCTGCGCGATCGCCGGATCCGTCTCGGTGGAGAACCAGTCGGCGACCTCGTCGTCGTCGGATTTCACCGGTGCGTCGTCAACCGGCGACGGGGTGTAGCGGAACACACCGTCCTCCCCCGGCGCGCCCAGCAGTTTGGTGAATCCCTGCAGCGCGGAGCCGAAATCACTGGGCACCAGCCAGACCTTGTTCGCCTCGCCCTTGGCCATCTCCGGCAGCGTCTGCAGGTACTGGTAGGCCAGCAACTCAGGGGTGGGACGGCCGGCCTTGATCGCCGCGAAGGTCTTCTCGATGGCCTTCGCCTGACCCTGGGCCTGAAGATAGGCGGCCGCGCGTTCACCCTGGGCGCGGAGCATGCGGGATTGCCGGTCGCCCTCGGCAGCGAGGATCGAGGCCTGCTTGGCGCCCTCGGCGGCGAGGATCTGCGCCTGCTTCTGGCCTTCGGCCTGCTTGATGGCGGCCTCGCGAGAACCTTCGGCGGTCAGGATCATCGCGCGCTTCTCGCGGTCGGCGCGCATCTGCTTTTCCATCGAGTCCTGGATCGACGGCGGCGGGTCGATGCTGCGCAACTCGACGCGCGCGACGCGCAGCCCCCACCGGCCGGTCGCCTCGTCGAGCACCCCGCGCAGCGCGGTGTTGATCGAGTCGCGTGAGGTCAGCGTCTGCTCCAGCGTCATCCCGCCGACCAGGTTGCGCAGCGTGGTGGTGGTCAGCTGCTCCACACCGACGATGTAGTTGCTGATCTGGTAGACCGCGGCCTGCGGATTGGTGACCTGGAAGTAGACCACCGTGTCGATCTGCACCGTCAGGTTGTCCTCGGTGATCACCGGCTGCGGCGGGAACGACACCACCCGCTCCCGCAGGTCCACCCGGGCGCGGATGCGGTCGACAAACGGCAGCAGCAGCGTGAGCTGACCCGACACGGTCTTGCTGTACCGGCCCAGCCGTTCGATGACCGCTGCTTCGGCCTGCGGGATCAGGGCCACCGACTTCGCGACCACGATCGCTGCGAATACGACCAGTACGGCCAGCAGCACCAACCCTGCGATGGCTCCGTCCACGATGGACTCCTTCCGGGTCTATCTGATCTTGTCTACCCGATCTTGGACACGACCGCCGTCGCTCCGTCGATGTGCACGACGGTCACATGGTCGCCGGCTTCGTAGACATCGTTCTCGTTGACCGGCCGCGCCGTCCAGACCTCGCCGTCCAGTTTCACCTGGCCGTGGTGCTGCGACACCCGGTCGAGCACCAGGGCGCTCTTGCCCTCCAGAGCCCGGGCGGGCTCCGGAAGCCCCTTGCCCGACTGCATCCGGCGTTTCAGCGCAGGGCGAACACCGACCAACAGGAGCACCGAGACCACCAGGAACACCAGGCCGTCAGCCCAGATCGGCCAGTCCAGTACGAAGCTCGATCCCGCGGCGGCCAGGGCCCCGCCGGCCAGCATCAGCAGGAACAGGTCGCCGGTCAGCGCCTCGGCACCGGCCAGCGCCAATGCTGCGATCAGCCAGATCAGCGGGACAGGCATGACGCCAGCCTATCGCGCAGCCGCGTGGATGCGCCGCTAACAACTACACTGCAGCCATCATGTGGTGTCCGAGTGTTTCGCTATCGGTGTGGGCCAACGCCTGGCTGGCGGGTACGGCCGCGCCTGACGACGTCTTGGACGCGTTGTCCCTTTGGACGCCAAGGCATTCCGTGACCGCCTACGATTCCGCGGCGGCTGACCGCACGGGGTTGTCGTGGCCGGATCTCGACGACGCGGCCTCGGTGTCGCTGCTTCAGACACTGCGCACGGCCTCCGCGCGGGGCGCGTCGCAGCCGACGATCTCGCTGGCGTTGCCGGTACCCGGTGATGTCCGGGGCCTGCCTGCGGGTACGCAGTTCGGTCGCGACGCCATCGCCGCGGGCGAGGCGGTGGTGGTGCAGGGTCTCGACGGATCGATCGGGCTGGTGCCCGACTACGAATACGAGGACAGCTATCCCGACTCGCTCGACACCGACGACGACACGGAGTACGACGCCGAGTTGAGCGGGTTGTCCTGGACGGTGTACTCGTTCGGTTCGGCTCCCCCGGCCGGCCACTTCGATCTCGGTGAGGCTGAATACCAGCTGCGCGACGCGGTTCGCTCCGCGGCGGATGCGCTGGGAGCGCTTCGGGCAGGCACCTCGGGCGTCGAGATCGCCGATCCGCACCTGCTGGTCGAGCAGGTGCTCGACGCGACCAAGATGCACCGCATCCCCGACCATGCGCCGCTGCGAGCGGTACGCGTGCTGGAGAACGCCGCACACATCGACGCGATCATCACCGTCAGCTCGGGGTTGATCCCGAGCGGGCTGCAGAGTTCCTCGGAGATGCAGTTGGCCGGCGATGCACTGCGCCCGTTGATCTCGGTGGTGCGCACGGCGCGGCTGGCCGCGGTGGACGCGATCCTGCACTCGGCCTGGCGGAACTGAGGGCCGGCGGAACTAGGAACCGCAGAGCTCGGTGCAGAACGCCCCGTTGACGCTGCAGCCGTAGCCCGGCACCGGATCCGGGCCCGCGACCCGCTGCGCGGGACGGTCGAGGCGCAGTTCGTCGATCAGGTCCACCACCAGCTGGGCGAAGCGCGGCGACGCGTTCGGTGTCGATGCCCGCGCGAACGCGATACCCGCCTCGGCGGCCTGTTCGGCGAGTTCGCTGTCCAGATCCCACACCACCTCGATGTGGTCGGCGACGAAGCCGATCGGGCACACGATGACGGCGCGCGTTCCGTTGGCGGCCAACGTCGTCAGATGGTCTCCGACGTCGGGTTCCAGCCACGGCACCTGCGGCGGTCCGGAACGCGACTGCCACACCTGGTCATACTCGCGATAGCCGGCGGCCGCGGCGACCAGCGCCGCGGTATGGCCGACCTGCCGTTCGTAAAGATCTGGGCCGCAACGGTTCGCGGCCCGCAGCGGAATGGAGTGCGCGGTGAACACCAGGCGCGCGTCGTCTCGCAGGTCGGCGGGCAGCGTCGCGGCGGCGTCGGCGATCGCGTCGGAGAACATCGCGATCAGCAACGGGTGGTCGAAGAACTGCCGCAGCTTCACCAGTTCCGGCGCGTCGGGCCCGGCGGCGGCCCGGCCGCGCGCGATGTCCTCCTGGTACTGCGCGCAGCCCGAATATCCGCCCCACGCCGAGGTCGAGAACACCGCGGCCCGGCGGATTCCGTTGTCGCGCATCGCGGCAACGGCGTCCTCGACATAGGGTTCCCAGTTGCGGTTACCGAAGTAGACGGGCAACGTCTCGCCACGGCGGGCGAGTTCGGCCTCGATCGCCGAGATCAGCTCACGGTTGATCCCGTTGATCGGCGACACTCCCCCGAAATGCAGATAGTGCTCGGCGACCGATTCGAGCCTCTCCCTGGGGATTCCGCGTCCCCTGGTGACGTTCTCCAGGAACGGCATCACCTGCTCGGGACCCTCGGGGCCGCCGAACGACAGAAGCAACAGCGCGTCAAACCTCACGGGAACTCATCACAGGAGCTGGGTGCTGGCGCCGCCGTCGGCGAAGATCACGGTGCCCGTGGTGGCGGGCAGCCAGTCGGACAGCAACGCGCACACCGTCTTCGCCACCGGCGTCGGGTCCTTCATGTTCCAGCCGAGCGGCGCGCGCTGATCCCAGCCCTCTTCGAGCAGCTGCATCTGCGCGCCCGCCTCGTCGCCCAAGGCGCCGCCGACGATCGCGCTCATCGCCAGCGTGCGGATCGGGCCCGCGGCAACGAGATTCGAGCGCACCCCGACCTTGCCGGCTTCACGGGCGACGAACCGGTTGACCGACTCCAGCGCGCTCTTGGCGACGGTCATCCAGTTGTAGGCGGGCATCGCGCGGGTCGGATCGAAGTCCATGCCGACGATGCCGCCACCCGGGTTCATGATCGGCAGCACCGCCTTGGCCAGCGACGCGTACGAGTAGGCCGAGATGTGGATGCCCTTGGCGACGTCCTCGTACGGCGCGTCGAAGAACGGGTTGATGCCCATGCCGGTCTGCGGCATGAAGCCGATCGAGTGCACCACGCCGTCGAGCTTGTTGCCCTCACCGATGACCTCGGTGATCCGGTCGGCGAGGGTGTCGAGGTGCGAATCGTCCTGCACGTCGAGTTCCAGCAGCGGCGGCTTGGTCGGCAGCCGGTCCAGGATGCGCTCGATGAGCCGCATCCGGTTGAAGCCGGTGCACACGATCTCCGCGCCGGCCTCCTGCGCGACCCTGGCGATGTGGAACGCGATCGACGAGTCGGTGATGATCCCGGTGACCAGGATCCGCTTGCCTTCGAGAATGCCTGTCATCTTGGTGAAGTCCTTTTCCTCAGAGGGGCTCTGCCGCCGGGCCTAGTGGCCCATTCCCATGCCGCCGTCGACGGGGATGACCGCCCCGGCGATGTAACTCGCGTCCTCGGATGCCAGGAAGCTGACGACGCCGGCGACCTCCTCGGCGGTGCCGACACGCTTGGCCGGGATGAAGTCGAGGGCGCCCTGCTGGATGCGCTCGTCGAGCGCGCGGGTCATCTCGGTGTCGATGTAACCGGGCGCCACCACGTTCGCGGTGACGTTGACCTTCGACAGCTCCCGGGAGATCGAGCGGGCCATACCGATCAGGCCGGCCTTGGCGGCGGCGTAGTTGGCCTGGTTGCCGATGCCCCACATGCCCGACACCGAACCGATGTAGATGATGCGGCCGAATCGCTTGCGCTGCATGCTGCGCGAGGCCCGCTGGGTCACCCGGAACGCGCCGGTCAGATTCGCATCGATGACATCGGTGAACCGCTCCTCGGTCATCCGCATCAGGAACGCGTCCTTGGAGATCCCGGCATTGGACACCAGCACCTCGACCGGTCCCTGGTGCTCCTCGACCTCGGTGAACGCCCGGTCGACGGCCGCGGCGTCGGTCACATCGCACTCGACGCCGTACAGGCCCTCGGGGGCGCCGGATCCGCGGTGGGTCACCGCGACCTTGTGGCCGTCGGCCGCGAGCCGCTGCGCGATCGCCAGACCGATGCCCCGGTTGCCGCCGGTGACGAGCACCGAACGAGAGACGAATGCGGGAGAAGTCATGTCCGCCAACTTATCGGTTCGCCACCGTTGGCAAGAAATCGCCTTAGTTGGGCAGTCGACGGTTGATCAGCAACGAGGCCAGCGCGGCCAGGGCCAGCACCAGCGCGCCCAGGCGTAGCCAGCCGACGCTGGCGTCGCCCTTGATGGTCTCGTAGCCGATCTGCTCCTGCAGGTTGGTGAACACCTGCTTGAGCTGCTCCAGGCTGGACGCGGTGAACGCGTCTCCGCCGGACAGATCGGCGATCTTCTTGAGCATTTCGTCGTCCACCGGCACCGGTTGGCGCTGGTCGTTGATCTCGACGTAGCCGTACGGGGTGCCGAAGGACACCGTCGAGATCGGCACGCCCTGGTCCTTGGCGGTGCGCGCGGCGGTGTAGGCGCCCTTCGGGTTGTCCGGATTGGACGGGACGGTCTCCTTGCCGTCAGACATCAGCACGATGCGCGCCGGCGGTGGCTCGTCGCCGCCGCCGATCACGGCGCCGACCGTAGCGATGGCCTGCAGCGCGGTGAAGATGCCCTCACCGGTGGCGGTGCGATCGGCGAGCTGCAGCTTGTCGATCGCCGTCTTGGTCGATTCGCGGTTGGTCGTCGGCGACACCAGTACCGTCGCGGTGCCCGCGTAGGCGATGAGGCCGAGGTTGATGCCTGGGGTCAGCTGGTCGGCGAACTGCTTGGCCGCCTCCTGTGCGGCGACGAGCCGGTTCGGCGCGACGTCGGTCGCGCGCATCGACTGCGACACGTCGATGACGAGCATCACGACCGCGCGGTTGCGCGGGATCCGCACGTCGTGGGTGGGTCCGGCCATCGCGATGGTGAACGACACCAGCGACAGGATCGTCAACGCCGCAGGCAGGTGACGCAGCCGGCTGGGCCGTTTCGGCGCCACGCTCTCCAGCAGCTCCATGTTCGCGAAGCGCAGCATCCGCTGCTGACGGGCCAGCTGCACGACGATGTAGAGGGCGACGAGCCCGACGACGACGAAGAAGAACAGGAAGAACAACGGGTGTTCGAAACCCGAGAGCGACATCGGGCCGAGCAACGGTAAAGTCATGCGTCAGTTGTCATTTCGTCGTTTACGGTCATCGGCGGTGCGCTCATCGCGCGGCCAGGGCGCCCCGGCGTCGGTTGGCCACGAACCGCACCACATCGGCGATCCAGTCCCCGTCGGTGCGCAGCGTCAGCAGCGGCGCGTCACAGCGGCGGAAGGTGCGGGCCACGTCGGCGCGATGCGCGGCGGCGGCCCTCTCGAAATCGGCCCGCAACTGCTCGTCGATCTTGAACTCGCGGGTGCGTCCCGTCTCGGTGTCCTGCAGCACCACGTCGCCGACGGGCGGAAGTTCGACGTCGCGCGGGTCGATGATCTCGATGCCGAGGACCTCGTGTCGCGCCGAGATGGCCCGCAGCGGGCGCATCCAGTTGATCGGTCCGAGGAAGTCGCTGATGATCACCGCCATGCCGCGGCGCCGTTCCGGCCTGCGCAGCGAGTCGATCGCGGCGGCGAGGTCACCCCGCACCCCCGGCGGCGCCTTGGGCATGGTGGCGATGGTGCGCAGCAATTCCTGCTCGTGCATGCGTCCGGACAGGGCGGGGACGCGTCGCACCGTGTCGCCGTTGGCCACGATCGCGCCGATACGGTTGCCGCCGCCGCTGTTGAGGAACGCGATCGACGCGGCCGCCGCCACGGCCAGGTCCCGCTTCTCACAGCCGGTGGTGCCGAAGTCCAGGCTGGCCGACACGTCGACCACCAGCCAGGTCTCCAGCTCGCGGTCGGCGATCATCTGCCGCACGTGCGGGTGGGTGGTGCGCGCGGTGACCGACCAGTCCATCCGCCGGACATCGTCGCCGGGCTGGTAGATGCGGGACTCCCCCGGCTCCGAACCCGGCCCGGGAAGCAGACCGAGGTGGTCGCCGTGCAGCACGCCGTCGAGCTTGCGGCGCACCGTCAGCTCGAGCTTGCGCAGGGCCGCCGACAGCGCGGGGTCGCGGATCTCCCCCCGCTTCATCGATGGAAGATCCACCGAGCGAGTTGTGCGGGCCACCAGGTCAGCGACCGCCCGCCGCAGCCGCGGCGGCCGGGACTACGGGCGGCACCGAATGTCCTTGCTGCGGAATCGCGTTCACCTGGGGCAGGGCGACCGTCTGCAGGATCCGGTTGATCACGGTTTCGGAGGAGATCTCATCGGCCAGCGCGTCGTAGGTCAGCACGAGCCGGTGCCGGAGCACATCGGGGATGACCTCGACGACGTCCTGCGGGATCACGTAGTCGCGGCCGCGGACCAGAGCCAGCGCGCGCGACGCGGCGATGATGCCGAGCGATGCACGCGGGGAGGCACCGTAGGCGATCCAGGCTTTGGCGTCGGGCATCCCGAACTTCTCCGGTTCGCGCGTCGCGGTCACGATGCGCACCACGTAGTCGACGAGGGCGTGGTGCACGAAGTTGTTCGCGGCGACGTCCTGCAGCCGCAGCAGGTCGCCGGTGTTGAGGATCTGCTTGGGTTCCGGCGGCTTGACGCCCATCCGGTAGATGATCTCGCGCTCTTCCTCGGGCGACGGGTAGTCGACGTTGAGCTTGAACAGGAAGCGGTCCCGCTGGGCTTCGGGCAGCTGGTACACACCCTCCTGCTCGATCGGGTTCTGGGTCGCCATCACCAGGAACGGGGTGGGCAGCGGGAAGGTCTTGCCACCGATGGAGATCTTGCGCTCGGCCATGACCTCCAGCAGCGCCGACTGCACCTTTGCCGGAGCGCGGTTGATCTCGTCGGCGAGTAGGAAGTTCACCACCACGGGGCCGAGTTCGATGTCGAACTCCTCCTTGCCCTGCCGGTAGATGCGGGTACCGACGATGTCGGTGGGCACCAGGTCGGGGGTGAACTGGATGCGGGCGAAGGAGCCGCCCACGACCTTGGCGAACGTCTCGACGGCCAGCGTCTTGGCCACGCCGGGCACACCTTCGAGCAGCACGTGGCCCTTGGCGAGCAGACCGACGAGCATCCGCTCGACGAGCTGGTCCTGGCCGACGATGATGCGCTTGACTTCGAAGATCGCGCGCTCGAGAGTGTGCACCTCGTTCTGCAGACCGCCGTTGGACTGCGCTTGCGGCGCGGCGTGTGCACCCGCGGAGTAGCCCGGTGCGGGGGCCTGTCCGGGATATCCTCCTGCGCCCTGCGGTCCACTCGGTGAGGTCATCAATATTCCTTCCACATGCGCCGTAATGCCAGCTCGATCTCGGCGCCGACCGGTCAGGGCCGCGCACCCGGAGTCAACTATTCCAGGCGCTTCGGGATCCGTCGACGTCGCCCGGCCCTGCTCAGGTTCAGCTCAGGTGCCGCTCAGGATTCGATGATGCGTTGCACGGTCGGCTGCAGGCCCGCCATCCGGACCTTGCTGACGACGACCTTGTCGGCGGTGCCGCCGGACTCCAGCATCTGGCCGTTGCCGAGATAGATCGCGACGTGCTGGCTGCCGCCAGGCCCCCAGAAGAGGAGATCACCGCGCTTGGCCTGCTGGATCGGCACCCGTCGGCCGGTGTTGAACTGATCGCCGGAGTACTTCGGGATCAGCACACCCACACCGGCGAACGCATACTGCGTGAATCCGGAGCAGTCGAATCCGACGATGTTGGCGCCTCGCTCGACGCCGGTGCTCGGACCGGTGGGTTTGCCGCCACCCCATGAGTACGGCGTGCCGAGGCGAGCGGCGCCCCGTTTGATGACGTGTTCGACGGCCGCCGACCCGCGCACGCTGCCCGGAGCGACGCTGGGTGCGTCGGGTGCCACCAGGCCGAGGCTCTGCAAGAACTTGCGCCCCATGCTCATGGTCGCCTGCGTGGCTTGCGCGGTCACCGCGAGCGACGCGTTCGCGATGGCGAGCGCATCCCCGGGCGCGCCCGCGCTGGGCCGCATCGGCAGCAGCGGATCCCACGCTCCGCCTCCGGGTTGGGCACTTGCCGGCGAGACCGTCCCCGCCAGCAGGGCGGCGGCGGTGGCCAGGGCGATGACGAAACGACGCAGGAGGATCACCACTCGATCATTCGGGTCACGTACGGGGTCATACCGCTGGTGCGCACCGGCGAGATCTTCACGACCGAGCCGGTGTAGGGGGCCTCCAGCATCTGGCCGTCGCCGAGGTACATCGCGACGTGCTGGCTGGCGTTGGGGCCGTAGAAGATCATGTCGCCGCGGCGCATCTGCGACGACGGGACCTTGCGTCCGGCGTTGTACTGCGAGCCGGAGTAGTGGTCGAGCTTGATGCCGACGCCGGCGAACATGTAGAGCATCAGGCCCGAGCAGTCGAAACCGACTGTGCCGGCGCCGGAGTCGATGCCGCGGCTCGGTCCGGCCGCATTGCCGCCGCCCCACGAGTACGGCACACCCATCTGCGACATACCTCGCTTGATCACGTATTCGGTGGCCTGCCTGCCGTACAGCGTCGGGATCGCGCCGTTGGTGATGCCGGTCGGGGTGGGCAGTAGCCCGATGCTCTGCAGGAACTTGCGGCCCAAGTTCTGGGTGATCTCGACCGAGGTGGTGATGATCTTGAGGACCGCGTTGATGATCTGGATCGGATCGCCACTGACGAACGCGCTCGGGATCTGCGGCAGTGTCATGTCCCAGGCGGTCTCGCGGTTCCCGGTAGCGGGGTCGACGTCCCAACTGGGATTCTCACCGGCAGCCGCCGGTCCGGCGGATCCGGCGCCACCCGACGGTGCGGCGGTCTTGTTCGCGCTCGGCGCGGCCAGGGTTCTGGCCTGCTGCAGCTTCTCCTGCGCCTGCTTGCGCTGCGCGGCCAGCCGGTCCAGTTCGACCTGCTGGGCCTTGAACGTCTCCTGGGCGTGCGTCAGCGCATTGACCGCGTCCTGCTGGCTGGTCTCGGCGGCGACGACGGCCTCGTCGGCCGTCTGTTTGGCCAGCCGGGCCGCGGACTCGCGGTTGACCTGCTCGGTGCGGGCTCGCTGCAGATCTGCCATCACCTTCTGCGAGCTGATCGACAGCGCGTTGCCGGTCGCGGCGGTATGCAGGATGTCGGACGGATCCGAAGCCGTCAGATACGAACTCGACGGCCCGCGGACGTACATCGCGGCGGCGAACTTGTCGAACCGACCCTGCGCGGCGGCGATCGCGGCGTTGGCGTCCTTGACCCGCTGCGCGCTGGCATCGACCTCGAGCTGCGCGGCGGCAGCATTCTCGCGGGCGGTCTGCACGTCGAGGATCGCCTTGTTCACACTCTCCTGCTGCTGCTGGATCTGCGCGCCGAGATCCTGCAGCAGCTGGTTGACGTTCGCGACGTCGGTGACCAACTGGGCGACGTCGGACTGGGCCGGCTGGGCCATGGCCAGATGCGGGGCCAGGTTGGGCACCGTGATCACCATGCCGAAGGCCAGGGACGCGGCGCACAGCCGCGAAGCGGAGGCGCCGCCAGGGGTGCGTCTCATACGACTCAGGTCTCCTCAGGCTCCACACGGAAGGTGTCGGCACATTGCCGGGGCCTGAGCACAGGAGTCACATACGGAACAGCCGCAACAACAGGCACCGATTGCACCGTACGTCACATCTGACGCTAAAGAAACTTTAGTCACAAATTACAACAATGTAATTGCGATCTGCGTTATCAAATGGTGATCTTTGTATTTGCGCCGCGCACAGATACCGATCAGTTTGCGCTGCTCACAGCAGGTTCAGAGGGTGCGTTCCGGTTGCCCCAATTCTGCAGAATGCGGGTTCCGGCAACGGCCAAAACAACGGCGATTATCAGCACAATCGAGAATGGCGTCCACGCAAAGTGCGAGGTCGTCAACTCGGACACGAAATTCTGCGACGACACCACCGGGTCGCCGGTCTTGGCGACGTCCTCGCCCGCCTCCAGCGTGACCCGGTCGAACTCGGCGCTGTAGGTCCCGGCGAACGACGGGCTGATCGCCAGCACGGTCGATCCCGGATTGGCTTCCCCGACCTCGGTGGCGACATCGCGCAGCGGCGTATGGGTCGGCGGATTGGTGCCGATCACGACGATCTTGAGGTCGATGCCCTTGCCCTCGGCATCCTGGACGACGCGCTCCAGCGCCGCGGCGACCTCGGGGTCGGTGCCGACGGGCACGCTGACCCCGGTCTCGGCGATGTTCTCGCGCACGATGTCCATGCAGGCATCCGGCGTCGGCCGGCCGGGCTCGGTCGGAACCCCGACCGACTGGCACAGTTCCGGCGGGATGTAGGTCGGCAGATACGGGACGAAGGTCAGTCCGGACACATCAGCAAGGTACGCGATGGGTATGCGGTTCCCATGGCAGCACGCCCGAACACAGACCAGACTGAGACCACCCTGGGATCATTTACAGGACAAGCGTACTGTTAAGGTATCCAACGCCGTCGACACAGCCCGTCGCGGCGAGAACTAAATCCGGGAGTTGATGTGAGCAGCAAGAATTCATCCCTGAACTCGTTCGGGGCGAAGGACACGCTGAAGGTCGGAGACAACAGCTACGAGATCTACCGCCTCGACGCGGTCCCCGGAACCGAGAAACTTCCCTACAGCCTCAAGGTGCTCGCGGAGAACCTCCTGCGCACCGAAGACGGCGCCAACATCACCAAGGAGCACATCGAGGCGATAGCGAACTGGGACGCCGAGGCCGAGCCGAGCATCGAGATCCAGTTCACCCCCGCCCGTGTGCTGATGCAGGACTTCACCGGAGTGCCGTGCATCGTCGACCTCGCCACCATGCGCGAGGCCGTAGAGACCCTCGGCGGCGATCCGAACAAGGTCAATCCGCTCTCGCCCGCCGAGATGGTCATCGACCACTCGGTGATCCTGGACGTCTTCGGCCGCGCCGACGCGTTCGAGCGCAACGTCGAGCTGGAGTACGAGCGCAACGGCGAGCGCTACCAGTTCCTGCGTTGGGGCCAGGGAGCTTTCGACGACTTCAAGGTCGTCCCGCCGGGCACCGGCATCGTGCACCAGGTCAACATCGAGTACCTGGCCCGCGTGGTGATGACCCGTGACGGCGTGGCCTACCCGGACACCTGTGTGGGCACCGACAGCCACACCACGATGGAGAACGGCCTCGGCGTGCTCGGCTGGGGCGTCGGCGGCATCGAGGCCGAGGCCGCGATGCTCGGTCAGCCCGTCTCGATGCTGATCCCCCGCGTCGTCGGCTTCAAGCTCACCGGTGAGATCAAGCCCGGCGTCACCGCCACCGACGTCGTGCTGACGGTCACCGACATGCTCCGCAAGCACGGGGTGGTCGGCAAGTTCGTCGAGTTCTACGGCAAGGGCGTGGCCGAGGTGCCGCTGGCCAACCGCGCCACCCTGGGCAACATGAGCCCCGAATTCGGTTCCACCGCAGCGATGTTCCCGATCGACGAGGAGACCATCAACTACCTGCGACTGACCGGGCGCAGCGACGAGCAGCTCGCGCTGGTCGAGGCGTACGCCAAGGAGCAGGGCATGTGGCACGACCCGGACAAGGAGCCGGTGTTCTCCGAGTACCTCGAGCTGGACCTGTCGACCGTCGTCCCGTCGATCTCCGGGCCGAAGCGTCCGCAGGACCGCATCGAGCTGTCGGACGCCAAGAACGCGTTCCGCAAGGACATCCACAACTACGTCGAGGAGAACCACCCGGCGCCGGAGACCAAGCTCGACGAGGCCGTCGAGGAGTCGTTCCCGGCCAGCGACTCGGTATCGCTGTCGTTCGCCGACGACGGCGCGGTCGACGCCCGGCCGTCCGCGGCCAACGGCTCCGAGGGCCGCCCGTCCAAGCCAATCACGGTGCGCTCCGAGGAGCGCGGCGAGTTCGTGCTCGACCACGGCGCGGTCGTCGTCGCCGGCATCACGTCGTGCACCAACACGTCCAACCCGTCGGTGATGATCGGTGCGGCGCTGCTGGCCAAGAAGGCCGTCGAGAAGGGCCTTTCGACCAAGCCCTGGGTGAAGACCAACATGGCCCCGGGTTCGCAGGTCGTCACCGACTACTACAACAAGGCCGGGCTGTGGCCGTACCTGGAGAAGCTCGGGTACTACCTGGGTGGCTACGGGTGCACCACCTGCATCGGTAACACCGGCCCGTTGCCCGACGAGATCTCGGCGGCGATCAACGACAACGATCTGTCGGTGGCCGCGGTGCTCTCGGGTAACCGCAACTTCGAGGGACGCATCTCCCCCGACGTGAAGATGAACTACCTGGCGTCCCCGCCGCTGGTGATCGCGTACGGCCTGGCCGGCACGATGGACTTCGACTTCGAATCGGACCCCCTCGGTCAGGACAACGACGGCAACGACGTCTATCTCAAAGACATCTGGCCGTCGGCCCAGGAGATCGAGGAGACGATCGCGTCGTCGATCAACCGGGAGATGTTCTCCGACTCCTACGCCGATGTGTTCAAGGGCGACGAGCGCTGGCGTTCGCTGCCGACGCCGGAAGGCAACACCTTCGAGTGGGCCGAGGACTCGACCTATGTCCGCAAGGCACCGTACTTCGAGGGCATGCCCGCCGATCCGGAGCCCGTCGATGACATCAAGGGCGCCAGAGTGCTTGCGCTGTTGGGTGATTCGGTGACCACCGACCACATCTCGCCCGCCGGCAGCATCAAGAAGGGCACGCCCGCGGCGCAGTACCTGGAGGAGAACGGCGTCGAGCCCAAGGATTTCAACTCGCTGGGGTCGCGGCGCGGCAACCACGAGGTGATGATCCGCGGCACGTTCGCCAACATCCGGTTGCGCAATCAGCTGCTCGACGACGTCTCGGGTGGCTACACCCGCGACTTCACCCAGGATGGCGCGCCGCAGGCGTTCATCTACGACGCGTCGGAGAACTACAAGAAGGCCGGCATCCCGCTGGTGGTCCTCGGCGGCAAGGAGTACGGCTCCGGCTCGTCGCGTGACTGGGCGGCCAAGGGCACCGCGCTGCTGGGCGTCAAGGCCGTCATCACCGAGTCCTTCGAGCGCATCCACCGGTCCAACCTGATCGGTATGGGCGTCATCCCGCTGCAGTTCCCGCAGGGTGAGTCCGCGGCGTCGTTGAAGCTGGACGGCACCGAGACCTTCGACATCGAAGGCATCACGGAGCTGAACAACGGCAAGACGCCGAAGACCGTCAAGGTCACCGCCACCAAAGAAGATGGGTCGAAGGTCGAGTTCGACGCGGTGGTGCGGATCGACACCCCCGGCGAGGCGGACTACTACCGCAACGGCGGCATCCTGCAGTACGTGCTGCGCAACATGCTGAAGTCGTAGACCTTCAGACATGCCCCGGGTGACCGACGATCATCTGGCGGCGCGCCGTCGCCAGATCCTCGACGGCGCCCGCCGGTGTTTCGCACAGTACGGGTATGAAAGCGCGACCGTGCGGCGGCTCGAGGAAACCATCGGGCTGTCGCGCGGCGCGATCTTTCATCACTTCCGCGACAAGGACACGCTGTTCTTCGAACTCGCCCGCGAGGACGCCGAGAAGATGGCCGATGTCGCCGCGCGTGAGGGTCTGATCCAGGTGATGCGGGACATGCTCGCCGCACCGGACCAATTCGATTGGCTCGCCACACGTTTGGAGATCGCCCGCAAGTTGCGCAACGACCCCGCGTTCAGCCAGGGCTGGGCGGAGCGGTCGGCGGAATTGTCGGCGGCGACCAAGGAACGGCTGCGCCGCCAGAAGCAGGCCGGGCGGCTGCGTGACGACGTCGACGGCGACGTGTTGCGGACCTACCTGGAATTGGTTCTCGACGGTCTGGTTGCCCGCCTGGCCTCCGGCGACGATCCGGAGAGGCTCAGCGCGGTCCTCGACCTGGTGGAGGCGTCGGTCCGGCAGCCCTGAGGCCGCAAGTTCACTACGCGGTGCGGCGCCCCCGGTGATTGGGGCCGCCGCGGCTTCGCATCGTCGCGCCGGCCTCGCGCAGCATCGTATGGATCGATCCGTAGGAATGCCCGGTCGACGCCACCAGCGTGCGGATGCTCGCGCCGCGTTCGTATGCGCTGCGCAGCTCGGTCATCAACTGCTCCCTGGACTTGCCATCGTTTTTCATCTTCGGCGCCTCCCGGCTGGTGTGCTCGGATGTGACGTCCGATTACCCGCCGCGCGCGTGGTTGACACCGCCGGGGAACAAGATGTCAGGCCAGTTCGATCAGGTCGCGATAGTCGTCGGACCAGAAGTCCTCGGTGCCGTCGGGCAGCAGCAGCACCCGCTGCGGGTCGAGCGCCTCGGCCGCACCCGGGTCGTGCGTCACCAGCACCACCGCGCCGGCGTAGCTGCGCAGCGCGTCGAGCACCTGCTCACGCGAGGCCGGATCCAGGTTGTTGGTCGGCTCGTCGAGCAGCAGCACGTTGGCCGTCGATGCGACCAGGCCTGCCAGCGCGAGCCGGGTCTTCTCACCGCCGGAGAGCGTGCCCGCCGGCTGCTCGAGCTGCGGACCGGAGAACATGAACGCGCCGAGCAGACCGCGAAGGTCCTGCTCACCGGTGTCCGGCGCGGCGTGGCGAATGTTCTCCCACACCGTGGCCATGTTGTCGAGGGTGTCGTGCTCCTGGGCGAAATAGCCGATCTTGAGCCCGTACCCCGGTTCCAGTCCACCCGCGTCCGGCTTCTCCACCCCGGCGAGCAGCCGCAGCAGCGTGGTCTTGCCCGCGCCGTTGAGGCCGAGCACCACGACGCGCGACCCGCGGTCGATCGCCAGGTCGAGACCGGTGAAGATCTCCAGGGACCCGTAGGTCTTGGTGAGGCCCTTGGCGATCAGCGGGGTTTTACCGCACGGCGCCGGCGTCGGGAACTTGATCCGGGCGACCTTGTCGGCCACGCGCTCGTCGTCGAGGGAGGCCAGCATCCGCTCCGCGCGTTTGAGCATGTTCTGCGCCGCAACGGCTTTGGTGGCTTTGGCGCCCATCTTGGCGGCCTGGGTGCGCAGCGCGGCGGCCTTCTTCTCGGCGTTGGCGCGTTCGCGGCGGCGACGCTGCTCGTCGGTGGCGCGGGCGTCGAGATACTTCTGCCAGCCCATGTTGTACACGTCGGCTTCGCCACGCACGGCGTCGAGGAACCACACCCGGTTCACCACGTCGGCGAGCAGGTCGACGTCGTGGCTGATTACGACCAGTCCCCCGCTGTGGTTCTGCAGGAAGGACCGTAGCCAGGTGATCGAGTCGGCGTCGAGGTGGTTGGTCGGCTCGTCGAGCAGCAGCGTCGTCGCCGATCCGGATCCGGCATCTGAGGCTGCGAAAAGGATGCGGGCGAGCTCCACCCGCCGACGCTGTCCGCCCGAGAGCGTGCGCAGCGGCTGGGTCAGCACCCGGTCGGGCAGCCCGAGACTGGCGCAGATGCGGCCCGCCTCGCTTTCGGCGGCGTAGCCGCCGAGCGCGGCGAACCGCTCCTCCAACTGGCCGTAGCGACGTACCGCCTTGTCCCGGGCCGCGTCGTCGGCGACCTCGGCCATCAGCGCCTGCTGCTTCTCCAGGTCGGCGAGCAAGGTGTCGAGTCCGCGTGCCGACAGCACCCGGTCACGGGCCAGCATGTCGAGGTCGCCCTCTTTGGGATCCTGTGGCAGGTAACCGATCTCGCCGGTGCGGGTGACGGTGCCCGCGTACGGTTCGCCCTCCCCCGCCAGGATCCGCATGGTCGTCGTCTTACCCGCGCCGTTGCGTCCGACGAGGCCGATCCGGTCGCCGGGCTGCACGCGCAGGGCGGAGCCCTCGATCGAGAGCAGTGTGCGCGCTCCAGCGCGGACCTCGAGGTCCGTTGCGGTGATCACGCTGATGCTCCTGAAAAAGAGGGGTATGGGAAGGGCCGAGCCGCGGCCAAACCGGGTCGGGCTACTCCCAGGTTAGTTGTTGCCCCTGGTCTGAGGCCAATCGATTAACCGCGGACGGCTACTTGTCGTCGGTGAAGACGGGGGCGCGCTTCTCTTTGCGGGCGGCCACCGCTTCCTCGAAGTTGCTCGTCAGCAGCCGGATGTAGAGCTGTCCGAGGCCCTCGGCCTGCATGTGCGCCTCCAGCGAACCGGCGTCCAGGCCGCTCCACAGCGTGCGTTTGGTCAGCTCGGTGCCCGGCCGCGAGAACCCGGCGATGCGCTCGGCGATCGAGTACGCGGTGTCCAGCAGTTCGTCGCCGGGAACGCAGCGTGACACCAGGCCGATTCGTTCGGCCTCCTCCGCGTCGACGTCGCGACCGGTCAGCATGATCTCGAAGGCTCGCGACGATCCGATGGCGCGCGGCAGCAGGTAGCTCAACCCCAGCTCGCTGGCCGTCAGCCCGTTGTTGATGCCCGCCGCCCGGAAGTACGCCGCGCTCGACGCGACCCGGATGTCAGCGGCCAGGGCCAGGCACAGACCGCCGCCGATGGCAGCACCGTTGACGGCGGCGATCACCGGCTGGTGCATCTTGCGCAGCGCCAGGATGACGTCGTCGAGCACCTCCATCGACCGCAGCCCGAAACCGGGCCGCGTCAAGCCGTCGACGTGCGGCACCGACCCCGCGGACTTGTGATCGGCACCGGAGGAGAACCCGGCCCCGGCGCCGGTCAACACCACCGCGCGGATGTCGTTGTCGTACGTGAGCTCGTCGATGACCGCCTTCAGCGGCACCATCACGTCGAACGCCATCGAGTTCATCCGGTCAGGCCGGTTCAACGTCACGAGGGCGACGTGGGGCCGCGGACGGTCGACGAGGACGAAACCGTTGGTCACGGATGCACGGTAGCGCGTCCGCGCACGGTCAGGACTGACCGTCCTCCTGCGCGGCGATCGCGGCGTCGATGTCGAAGTCCTTGACCTGCTGGACGAGGTCCTCGAGCGCTGCCGGCGGCAGGGCGCCGGCCTGGTTGAACACCAGCTTGCCCTTCTTGAACGCCATCAGCGTCGGGATCGAGCGGATGTCCGCAGCCGCGGCCAGCTGCTGCTCGGCCTCGGTGTCGACCTTCACGTAGACGACGTCGGGGTGCTTCTCCGACGATGCGGCGAAGGTCGGGGCGAACGCCTTGCACGGCCCGCACCACGACGCCCAGAAATCCACCAGAACGATGTCGTTGTCGTTGATGGTGTCGTTGAACTCTGCTGCGGTGATGTCTCGGGTAGCCACGTGATCCTCAACGTTTCTTCTGGCTGGGATGTTCCGGTCGACTACGAGCCTAGGCGGGGGCGAGCAGACCCGGTCGCACCTAGACCGTGAAGCCGAGCGCCCGCAACTGCTCGCGGCCGTCGTCGGTGATCTTGTCCGGGCCCCACGGCGGGTTCCACACCCAGTTGATCCTGAGCTCGTCGACCAGGCCTGCGCCGACCAGCGCGGTACGGGACTGGTCCTCGATCACGTCGGTCAGCGGGCACGCCGCCGACGTCAGCGTCATGTCGATCAGGGCGATCTGGCCCGTCTCGCCCTTCTCCAGGTTGATGTCGTAGACCAGCCCGAGGTCGACGACGTTGATCCCGAGTTCGGGATCGACGACGTCACGCATCGCCTCCTCGACATCGGCCAGGAGTTCATCGTTCGGAAGGGCCGTATCGCTCATCTCAGTTCTCCTCGGAATTCTCGGGCCCGTGGGCCTCCGACAGCGCTGCTTTGAAAGCTGTCCATCCCAGCAACGCGCACTTCACCCGCGCCGGGTACTTCGCCACCCCGGCGAACGCGATGCCGTCGCCGATCACATCCTCGTCGCCGTCGACCTTGCCGCGCGAGGACACCATCTCCGAGAACGCCGCCACCGTCTTGAGCGCATCCCCGACGGTTTGGCCGATCACCTGATCGGTCAGCACTGACGTCGAAGCCTGGCTGATCGAACAGCCCTGTCCGTCGTAGGAGATGTCGGTGACCGTCTCCCCGTCCTCGGACAGCGCGACCCGAAGCGTGACCTCGTCACCGCATGTCGGGTTCACATGGTGCACCTCGGCGGCGAACGGTTCCCGCAGACCGCGATGATGCGGGTGCTTGTAGTGATCCAGGATCACTTCCTGATAGATCTGCTCGAGCCTCACCCGAAGAACTCCACCGCCCGCTTGACCCCGGCCACCAGCCGGTCCACCTCGTCGAGGGTGTTGTAGACCGCGAACGACGCGCGTGCGGTCGCGGCGATGCCGAACCGGCGGTGCAGCGGCCACGCGCAGTGGTGGCCGACCCGGACCGCGACGCCGTCGTCGTCGAGCACCTGCCCGACATCGTGGGCGTGCACTCCGTCGAGGACGAACGACACCGGCGAACCGCGGTTCTCCATCGTCGTCGGGCCGATGATCCGCACCCCGGGGATCTCGGACAGCCCGGCCAGCGCGGCCGCCACCAAGTCCCGCTCGTGCTCCTGGACCGCGGGCATCCCGAGTGCGTCGAGATAGCGTGCGGCAGCGGCCAATCCGACCACCTGCGAGGTCATCGGCGTCCCCGCCTCGAACCGCTGCGGAGCCGGCGCGAACGTCGTCGCCTCCATCGTGACGGTCTCGATCATCGAGCCGCCGGTGAGAAACGGAGGCAACGCGTTCAACAGCTCGCGGCGCCCGTAGAGCACGCCGATCCCGGTGGGGCCGAGCATCTTGTGCCCGGAGAACGCGGCGAAGTCGACGTCGAGGGCGTGAAAGTCGACCGGCTGGTGTGGCACCGACTGGCACGCGTCGAGCACCACCAGCGCGCCGACCGCCTTTGCCCGCGCCACTAGCTCCTCGACGGGCGCAACGGCGCCGGTCACGTTCGAATGATGGCTGAACGCAACGACCTTGACGTTCTCGTCGAGCTGGAGCGAGTCCAGGTCGATACGGCCTTCAGAGGTGACCCCGTACCACTTCAGCGTCGCACCGGTGCGCAGCGCCAGCTCCTGCCAGGGCACCAGGTTCGCGTGATGCTCGAGCTCGGTGGTGACGATGACGTCGCCGGGTCCGACCGCGTTCTCGAACCGCTTGTCGCCCAACGCATACGCGATCAGATTGATCGCCTCGGTGGCATTCTTGGTGAACACCAGCTCGTCGGAGTCGGCGCCGACGAACGCCGCGATGTCCTCACGGCCCTGCTCGTAGGCGTCGGTGGCCTCCTCCATCAGCTGGTGCGCGCCGCGGTGGACGGCCCCGTTGGAGTTCAGCAGGAAGTCGCGTTCGGCGTCGAGCACCGCGAGCGGCTTCTGCGAGGTCGCCCCGGAATCGAGGTAGGCCAGCTGGTTTCCGCCCCGCATCACCCGGCTCAGGATCGGGAAATCCGCCCTGACCTTCTCCAGCACCGCCGGATCCAGCGTCTTCGCGGCCGTCACCGTCAGGCTCCCGCGGCTGCTGCCTGGGTGAAGCGCTCGTAGCCGTTCTCTTCGAGCTCGTCGGCCAGCTCGGGCCCGCCCGACTCGATGATGCGGCCGCCGACGAACACGTGCACGAACTGCGGCTGGATGTAGCGCAGGATGCGGGTGTAGTGCGTGATCAGCAGGACGCCGCCGTTCTCGGCCTCTTTGTAGCGGTTCACCCCTTCGCTGACGACGCGCAGCGCGTCGACGTCCAGGCCGGAGTCGGTCTCGTCGAGGATCGCGATCTTCGGCTTGAGCAGGCCGAGCTGCAGGATCTCGTGGCGCTTCTTCTCACCACCGGAAAAGCCTTCGTTGACGCTGCGTTCGCCGAACGACGGGTCGATGTCGAGGTCGCCCATCGCGGCCTTGACCTCTTTGACCCAGTGCCGCAGCTTCGGCGCCTCGCCGCGGACGGCGGTCACCGCGGTGCGCAGGAAGTTCGACATCGACACCCCCGGCACCTCGACGGGGTACTGCATCGCCAGGAAGAGCCCTGCGCGCGCTCGTTCGTCGATGCTCATCTCCAGCACGTCCTGGCCGTCGAGCGTGATCGAACCGGACGTGACGGTGTACTTGGGATGTCCGGCGATCGCGTAGGACAGCGTGGACTTTCCGGAGCCGTTGGGGCCCATCACCGCATGGGTCTCGCCCGACTTCACGGTCAGGTTGACGCCCTTGAGGATCGGGACTTCTTCGCCTTCGGGCGTGAAGACCGACGCATGCAGGTCTTTGATTTCCAGTGTGGTCATGTCAGTTCGCACTCGCTTCGGTGATTTGCAGTTCTTTTTCGATGGCTTCGGTCAGGCGTTCGCGCACGGCGGGCACGGCGATCTTCGCGATGATCTCGTTGAAGAAGCCGCGCACCACCAGGCGGCGGGCCTGGTCCTCGGGGATGCCGCGGGCGCGCAGATAGAACAACTGCTCGTCGTCGAAACGCCCGGTCGCGCTGGCGTGCCCGGCGCCGACGATCTCGCCGGTCTCGATCTCCAGGTTCGGCACCGAATCGGCGCGGGCGCCGTCGGTGAGCACCAGGTTGCGGTTCACCTCGAAGGTGTCGGTACCGGTGGCCTCGGCGCGGATCAGCACGTCGCCGACCCACACGGTGTGCGCATCGGGCTTGCGGGATTCCGGATCGCCCTGCAGCGCACCCTTGTACAGCACGTCGGACTTGCAGTTGGGCTGCGAGTGGTCGACGAGCAGCCGCGACTCGAAGTGCTGACCGGCATCGGCGAAATACGTGCCGAGCATCTTGGCCTCGCCGCCGGGGGCGGTGTAGCGCACCGTGGCGGTCGTCCGCACGACGTCGCCGCCGAGGGTGACGTTGACGTGCCCCAGCGTTGCGTCCTTGCCCAGCTTGGCGTGGTGCGAACTGACGTGCACGGTGTCGTCGGCCCAGTCGGCGATCCAGATGACCCCGAGTCCGGCTGAGTCGCCGACGATGATCTCGACGTTGTCGGCGTACACCCCGCTGCCACGCAGGTCGACGACCACGATGGCGCGAGACAGATCCTCGACGCGGATCTGCAGGTGCCCGTAGGCGACCAAGTCCGCACCGGGCCCGTTGACGACGATCTCGATCGGTTCGGCGACCTCGGTGTCGCGCGCGACGGTCACGATCGTGGCCGACTCGAACGACGAAAATGCCTGGGCCGCAACGCGGTCGGACGGCACGCCGGCCTGGCCGAGCCGCTCGTCGCCGCGGGCGACGGTCTCGACGGTGACGCCCGGACGTTCGGTGACGGTGACCGCGGCGGTGCCGGTCGGGTTGCCGTTCGACCCGGCCGACCCGTCGTGCAGGCCACGCAGCCGCTTGAGCGGGGTGAACCGCCAGATCTCGTCACGGCCGCCGGGTACCTCGAACGCGTTCACGTCGAACGACGAGAACAGCTCGCCCTTGTTGACGGCGGCCAGGGCAGAACCCTCGACCGCCTCAGTCAGATTGCTCACTTAACCGACCGCACCTTCCATCTGCAGCTCGATCAGCCGGTTGAGCTCGAGTGCGTATTCCATCGGGAGTTCCTTGGCGATCGGTTCGACGAAGCCGCGCACGACCATCGCCATCGCCTCGTCCTCGGTCAGGCCGCGGCTCATCAGATAGAACATCTGGTCCTCGCTGACCTTGGACACCGTGGCCTCATGGCCCATCGTGACGTCGTCCTCGCGGATGTCCACGTACGGGTAGGTGTCCGAACGGCTGACCGTGTCGACCAGCAGCGCATCGCATTTCACCGACGAGCGCGAGCCGTGAGCGCCCTTGTTGACCTGGACCAGGCCACGGTAGGACGCGCGACCCCCACCGCGGGCCACCGACTTCGACACGATGTTGCTCGACGTGTTGGGCGCCAGGTGCAGCATCTTGGCGCCGGTGTCCTGATGCTGGCCCTCGCCGGCGAACGCCACCGAGAGCACCTCACCCTTGGCGTGCTCACCCGTCATCCACACGGCCGGGTACTTCATCGTGACCTTGGAGCCGATGTTGCCGTCGACCCATTCCATCGTCGCGCCGGCTTCGGCGCGGGCCCGCTTGGTGACCAGGTTGTAGACGTTGTTCGACCAGTTCTGGATGGTCGTGTAGCGGCACCGCCCGCCCGGCTTGACGATGATCTCGACGACGGCGCTGTGCAACGAGTCGCTCTTGTAGATCGGCGCGGTACAGCCCTCGACGTAGTGCACGTAGGCGTCCTCGTCGACGATGATCAGCGTCCGCTCGAACTGGCCCATGTTCTCGGTGTTGATCCGGAAGTAGGCCTGCAGCGGGATGTCGACGTGCACACCCTTGGGGACGTAGATGAACGAGCCACCGGACCATACGGCGGTGTTCAGCGCGGAGAACTTGTTGTCGCCGGCCGGGATCACCGTGCCGAAGTACTCCTTGAACAGCTCCGGGTGCTCTTTGAGCGCGGTGTCGGTGTCGAGGAAGATGACGCCCTGGGCCTCGAGGTCCTCGCGGATCGAGTGGTACACGACCTCGGACTCGTACTGCGCGGCGACACCGGAGACCAGCCGCTGCTTCTCCGCCTCCGGGATGCCCAGCTTGTCGTAGGTGTTCTTGATGTCGGCGGGCAGGTCGTCCCACGTGGCGGCCTGCTTCTCGCTGGACCGCACGAAGTACTTGATGTTGTCGAAGTCGATGCCGTCGAGGTTCGAGCCCCAGTTCGGCATCGGTTTCTTGTCGAAGGTGCGCAGCGCCTTCAAGCGGATGTCGAGCATCCACTCGGGCTCGCTCTTCTTCGCCGAGATGTCGCGGACCACGGCTTCGGACAGCCCCCGTTGCGCGCTTGCCCCTGCGACGTCCGAGTCAGCCCAGCCGTAGCCGTACTTCCCCAGGGAGGCGATGGTCTCCTCCTGGGTCAGCGCCTCCGGCTTGACCTCCGGTGTGAGTGTCATTGCGACACACTCCTTTTGCTTGTGAGGTGGCTTCGGCGCGGGCTGTGCGCCGAAGGATTCGCCCGCACCGTCGCTACCGTTGCGCCGGTACGAGCGGGACGTGAGTGGTACATGCACAGTCTCCGTTGACGATCGTCGCCAGCCGCTGCACGTGAGTTCCGAGCACCTCGGCCATCGCCTCCTGCTCGGCCTCACACAGCTCGGGAAACTGCTCGGCGACGTGCGAGACCGGGCAGTGATGCTGACAGATCTGGACGCCGGGCATCGGACCCCGCACCCGGGTCGTCGTCGTCGCATAGCCGGCATCGGTCAGCGCATGGGCGATGCGGTCGGCGGCGGCCTCGATCTCGTCGCCGGTGGCAGGACCGTCGACCGGCCGGACATCTTCGAGGATCGCGTCGATGCGCTGGCGCGCGAACGTCCGGATCGCGTCGTCCCCGCCGATCTCGCGCAGTTGCCGCATCGCGGCCGAGGCGAGATCGTCGTAGGTGTGTTCCAGTTTCGCCCGGCCCGCCGCGGTCAGCTGGTAGCGCTTGGCGGGCCTGCCGCGACCTTCCTGCTGCCAGGACGCGGCGGCGTTGGCCTGGGCTTCGCCCGCTTCGATCAACGCGTCGAGATGCCTGCGCACGCCAGCAGCCGAGAGACCGAGCTGCTCGCCGATCTGGCTGGCCGTGATGGGACCGGACTCCAGGAGCAACCGCACGATCGCGTTGCGGGTGCGTCCCAAGGTGTCGCCGTCGCCAGCATGCGTCGACGCCCCTGAGGGCGCCTCCGAGCTCTGCGAACGGAATTTCACAACACCAGTGTGACGCAATTACCGGATCGAATCCACCAAGGGCACCCTTAGCCCTGCGTCGGGATTCTCACACCGCCCACCGGCGATCACCGGCGCCAGCCGGGAATAGACGGCGGTTACGCTGCCGGGGTGGCAGTTCGCCAACACTCCCTCAGCGAGTCGATAGCCGGCTGGCACGGCGACGAGCGCACCGTCGGCACGCCGCTGAACGACGCCGAGCTGGTCGCGATGCGCCGGACCCGGCTGTTCGGCGCGACCGGCACCGTGCTGATGGCGATCGGCGCACTGGGTGCGGGCGCGCGTCCCGTCGTGCAGGACCCGACGTTCGGCGTCCGACTGCTGAACCTGCCGTCGCGGATCGCCACGGTGTCGCTGACGATGACGACCACCGGCGCGGTGATGATGGCACTGGCTTGGCTGATGCTCGGCCGTTTCGCGTTGGGCAAGCGCCGGATGACTCGCAGCCAGCTCGATCGCACCCTGCTGCTGTGGACGGTGCCGCTGCTGATCGCACCTCCGATGTACAGCAAGGACGTCTACTCCTATCTGGCGCAGAGCGAGATCTCCCTGCAGGGCAACGACCCGTACGAGGTGGGCCCGGCGCCCGGCCTGGGCCTCGACCACGTCTTCACCCTGTCGGTGCCCAGTATGTGGCGCGAGACCCCGGCCCCGTACGGGCCGCTGTTCTTATGGATCGGACGCGGCATCTCGCGCCTGACCGGCGAGAACATCGTCGAGGCGGTGCTGTTCCACCGGCTCGTCGTGCTGATCGGGGTCGGGATGATCGTGTGGGCCACGCCGCGACTGGCCCGCAGGTGCGGTGTCGCGGAGGTCAGCGCACTGTGGCTCGGCGCGGCCAACCCGCTGCTGTTCATGCATCTGGTGGCCGGGATCCACAACGAGGCCCTGATGCTCGGCCTGATGCTGGCGGGCACCGAGTTCGCGCTGCGCGGGGTCGACGCCGCCGGCCGGCTGCTGCCCCGCCCGCTGGCGTGGCCGCACGGCCGCGCGCAGTGGTCCCGGTGGTATCCGCTGGCGATGCTGCTCGCCGGCACCGTGCTGATCACGCTGTCGTCGCAGGTGAAGCTGCCGTCGTTGCTCGCCCTCGGCTTCGTCGCGATGGCGCTGGCGCACCGCTGGGGCGGCACTGTCAAGGCGTTCGTACTCGCCAGTGGATCCCTGGGCGCGGTCGCGCTGGCGGTGATGGCGCTGATCGGGTGGGCCAGCGGCCTGGGGTTCGGCTGGCTTTTCACCCTGGGCACCGCGAACGTGGTGCGCAGTTGGATGTCCCCGCCGACACTGCTGGCGCTGGGCACCGGCCAGGTCGGCATCCTGCTGGGCCTGGGCGATCACACCACGGCGGTACTCGCGCTGACCCGTGCGATGGGTGTCAGCCTGATCGCGGTGATCGTGCTGTGGCTGCTGTTCGCGGTGTTGCGTGGCCGGTTGCACCCGGTCGGCGGTCTCGGCGTCGCACTCGGCGCGACCCTGCTGCTTTTCCCCGTCGTCCAGCCCTGGTACGTGCTCTGGGCGATCATTCCGCTCGCCGCGTGGGCCACGCTGCCGCGGTTCCGGATCGCGGCGATCGTGGTGACCCTGGTGGTCGGCATCTTCGGCCCGACCGCCAACGGCGACAGATTCGCGTTGTTCCAGATCGCGTTGGCGACCATCGCCAGCTTCCTGATCCTGGTGCTGATGATCGCGCTGACCTATCGCTACCTGCCGTGGCGTCCCCTGCCCGAATCAGAGGCCGAATCAGACCCCGAACCTTCGCCCGGGCCGGACGGGGAGGAAACCCCGGGCCCACCGGCCGCCAAGACCGACGCCTACGCTGAGTCCCCGTGACCTCCGTACCCACCGGTGCCCCGCCCGTGTCGCTGCGCGGGGTCAGCAAACGGTACGGAGCGACCACCGCGGTGTCCGAACTCGACCTGGAGGTCCGCACCGCCGAGGTGTTCGCCCTGCTGGGACCCAACGGCGCGGGTAAGACGACGACCGTGGAGATGTGTGAGGGCTTCATCAAGCCCGATGCCGGGACGGTCCGCATCCTGGGCCTCGATCCGGTCGCCGACAACGCCGCGGTGCGCGCCCGCACCGGGGTGATGCTGCAGGGCGGGGGCGCCTATCCCGCCGCCCGCGCCGGGGAGATGCTGGACCTCGTCGCCGCGTACTCCGCCGACCCGCTCGATCCGCAGTGGCTGCTCGACACCCTGGGCCTGACCGATGCGGCCCGGACGCCCTACCGGCGGCTGTCCGGCGGCCAGCAGCAGCGGCTCGCGCTGGCGTGTGCGGTGGTCGGCCGGCCCGAACTGGTGTTCCTCGACGAACCGACCGCCGGCATGGACGCGCACGCCCGGATCGTGGTGTGGGAGCTGATCGACGCGCTGCGTCGCGACGGGGTGACCGTCGTGCTGACCACCCACCAGCTCGCCGAGGCCGAGGAGCTGGCCGACCGCATCCTGATCATCGACCACGGCTCCCCGGTCGCCACCGGCACACCGGACGAGCTGATGCGCAACGGCGCCGAGAACCAGCTGCGGTTCCGCGCCCCGAAGATGCTCGACCTGTCGCTGCTCGTCGCGGCGCTGCCGGAGGGGTACCGGGCCACGGAATCCGGCCCCGGCGAGTATCTGGTCGAGGGACACATCGACCCCCAGGTGCTGGCCACCGTCACGGCGTGGTGCGCGCGACTGGATGTGCTGGCCACCGACATGCGGGTCGAGCAGCGCAGCCTCGAAGACGTCTTCCTCGATCTGACCGGCCGGGAGCTCCGCAGATGACCAACCGGTTCACCCCAGGAACGTTCACCCCCGATCCGCGCCCGGCGCCGGTGGCCCGCATGCTGCGGGCCCAGTTCGGCCTCGAGCTGCGGCTGCTGCTGCGCAACGGCGAGCAGCTGCTGCTGACCATGTTCATCCCGATCACACTGCTGGTCGGGTTGACGCTGCTTCCGTTCGGCGACTTCGGCCCCAACCGGGCGGCGACCTTCGTGCCCGCGATCATGGCGCTCGCCGTGATCTCCACCGCGTTCACCGGACAGGCCATCGCGGTCGCGTTCGACCGGCGCTACGGCGCGCTGAAGCGCCTCGGCGCCACCGCGCTTCCGGTGTGGGGCATCATCGCCGGCAAGTCACTGGCGGTGGTGACCGTCGTGTTCCTCCAGGCGATCCTGTTCGGCGCCATCGGGTTTGCGCTCGGGTGGCGTCCGGCCGCGGCGGGGCTGCTCCTCGGCGGGCTGATCATCGCGCTCGGCACGGCGGTGTTCGCCGCGCTCGGCCTGTTGCTCGGCGGCACGCTGCGCGCCGAGATCGTGCTGGCCGTCGCAAACCTGCTCTGGTTCGTCTTCGCCGGCCTCGGCGCGCTGACACTGGAGGGCGGTCTGGTCCCGCAAGCACTGCAGTGGGTCGCACGACTCACGCCGTCCGGGGCGCTGACCGAGGCGCTGTCACAGGCGATGACGCTGTCAGTGGACTGGTTCGGCCTCGCGGTGCTCGCCGTCTGGGGCGCGGTGGCCGCGCTGGCGGCACGCCGCTGGTTCCGGTTCACCTGACGGGTGCAGCGTCGGCAGCAGGTACTCCAGCTGGCCGACCTCCTCGATGTTGTGCTTGACCCATGCGCGGGCCTTCTCGTCGGAGAAGCGCCGCTGCAGCATCCGGTTGATCGGCCACAGCAACCGCGACCGCACGCCGAGGTCCATCACCGTCACGTAGTGCGCGCCGTCGGCCCCCGCCGACCAGGTGTGCTCCAGCTGGAACACCGGGATGCCCGCGATGCGCAGCACCAGTCGGATGCCGGTGTCGTCGAGCTTCTCGACCCGGGCGACCTCGTCGACGGTGAACTCCGGGCGCGCCCCGAGCGCCTCGACCATGTGGAACCGCGCACCCTCGGCGACACCGCCTCCCGACGCCGGGCGGGCCAGCTCCCAGCGGATGTGGTCGATGGGGGTGCCAGGCGTGGTAGCGGTCGACGATCTGTTCGCCGTAGCGCATCGTGCCGCCCAGATGGGTGAACCAGTCCAGCAGCATCGTCGGCGTGACCCCGGCCAACGGCCGGTGGTCGATGGTGATGCGACGCCGGCCGCGAGGGCACCGGACGTAGCGCACCGCGGCGGTGTCGACAGAACGCAGCGGATACAGAACCGGACGTGCCATGATTCCTCCTAAGATACGATTCCGTTTCTTAATGTAGATCGTTGCCATAAGATACGCAAGCGTTTCTTTGTGGCGCCGCCGAGTGCACCGTGCGTTCAGCGCGACGAAGGAGGTTCGGATGGTGCGACGACGCGGCGCGGAGCTGGACTCTGCGATCCAGGCGGCGGTCCTGGAGCTGCTCGCCGAGCACGGTCCGGAGGCGGTGACGATGGACGCGGTTGCCGCGGCGGCCAGGACCAGCAAGCCGGTGCTGTACCGGCGCTGGCCGGACCGGCGCGCGCTGCTGCGCGACACCCTGCTCACGGTCGCGTCGACGTCGTTCCCCCAGCCGGACACCGGATCGTTGCGCGGCGACCTGCTCGAGGTGCTGCGGGCGTGGGCACAGCTGTTCACCGGCGGCTCCGGACCGCTGATGCGCTCGGTGATCACCGCCGTGATGACGGACCCCGAGCTGGAGGCCACGTTTCGCGCCGATGTGCTCGGGATGCGCAAGGACGAGATGAGTGCGCTGATCCGGCGTGGCATCGAGCGCGGTGAGGTGCGCGCCGACGCACCCGTCGAGCTGGTCCGCGAGCTGGGCCAGAGCGTGCTGTGGCACCGGCTGCTGATCACCGGCGACCCGATCGACGACGAGCTGGTGACCCAGCTCGTCGACGAGGTGCTCATCCCCGTCACGGCCCCTACTACGAGTCGTAGTTAACGAGCCTCTACCATCGGAGCGTGCCCGTCGGACGACTTTTCCTGCGGCTCGTCGACCTGCTCCCCGAGCCGAGCCTCCGCGTGCAGCGCATCGTCGCCGCGGCCGTGATCCTGACCCAGGGCGGTATCGCCGTCACCGGGGCCATCGTTCGTGTCACGGCCTCGGGGCTCGGCTGCCCGACGTGGCCGCAATGCTTCCCCGGCAGTTTCACGCCGGTGCCCCACCCCGAGGTGGCCGGCATCCACCAGGCCGTCGAGTTCGGCAACCGGATGCTGACGTTCCTCGTGGTGCTCACCGCGGCCGCCGCCGTCATCGCGGTGACCCGGGCGCGGCGCCGCCGAGAAGTGCTGATTTACGCCTGGCTGATGCCGGCGTCGACGGTCGCGCAGGCGATCATCGGCGGCATCACCGTGCTCACCGGCCTGCTGTGGTGGACGGTGGCCATCCACCTGTTGGTGTCGATGGCGATGGTGTGGCTGGCCGTGCTGCTGTTCGTCAAGATCGGCGAACTCGACGACGGCGTGGTCACCGAGCTCGCCCCGAAACCGTTGCGGCTGTTGACCGTGCTGTCCGGGATCACGCTGGCCGCCGTGCTGGTGACCGGCACCATGGTGACCGGCGCGGGCCCGCACGCCGGCGACAAGAGCCTGGAGCGCCCGGTGCCGCGGCTGCAGGTCGAGATCACCACGCTGGTGCACATGCACTCGTCGCTGCTGGTGGCCTATCTGGCCCTGCTCGTGGGGCTGGGCTTCGGCCTGTGGGCGGTACACGCCGACCGGGACGTGATGAAGCGGCTCGTCGTGGTGGTGGTGCTGGTCGCCGCCCAGGGCGCGCTCGGCGCGGTGCAGTTCTTCACCGGCGTCCCCGAAGTGCTGGTCGCGCTGCACGTCGCCGGCGCGGCGGCCTGCACCGCGGCGACGGCGGCGCTATGGGCGTCGTTGCGCGAACGGGCCGAGCCCGAACCGCTCCAACGCTGACTCCACTTCGAGCGCGAAGCGGCGCTGCCGCCGGGCCCTGTCGCCGTCGTCGAGCTGCCGCCAGCCCAGTGACGGTTCGACGAGCTCGAGTTCGAGCAGCCGTGGATCGTCGGGCCCGCCGATGATGTCGACGCGGCCGTACAGGAGCTGAGACGCCGGCACCCCGGTCCGCGCGGCCGCCGCGGCCAGCGCGGCGTGCCCGAGCTCCCACAGCGCGACGTCCGGATCGGCGGGCTGCAGCCGTTCCTCGGCGAAGGTGCCCGACTCGTCGAACTCCGGGGCCTGTCCGGGCGGAGGCAGCATCGGGCCCTTGGTGAACGCATGGGACTGCTCCCCACCGACGAACACCAGCGCCGTCTCGCCGTCGGCGACGCGGGCGTCGTAGGGCTGCACCATCGCGGTGCGGCCATCCGCCAGCAGCGCCTCGGCGTGTGCCCGCGCCTGCGCAGCGTCGCGGAACCGCAATGCGCCCACCGACCCCGCCCCCACCGAGGGCTTGACCACAACCTCACCGTCGGGGATGTGTATCCGCTCCCCCGGCGTGAAGAACGAGGTCGGCACCACCGGCACACCAGCCGCGGCCAGATCCGCCAGGTAGCGCTTGTCGGTGTTCCAGGCGACCACGTCGGGCGGATTCAGCAGATGCGCAACGTCGCGCGCCCAGCCCAGGAACTCGTCGAGCCGGTCGGTGTAATCCCACGTCGCGCGCAGGATCACCAGGTCGGCGTTCAGGGATTCCGGGTCGTCCCAGGCCAGCCAGCGCGCGTGCAGACCGCGGTCGCGCAACGCCTCGACCAGTCCGGCGTCGTCACCGTCACCGTCGGGCAGCGCAGAGCACGCGGCCAGCACGATGCGGGGATGGAAGATGTCGGGGCGGGCGAGTTTCATCAGACGGCCGATTCTAGTGACGGGCATGATGGTCACTATGTACGCGATCGAAGTCGTCGAGGTCGGCGGTCCCGAAGTCCTGTCCCACGTCGAGAAGGAACGCCCGACCCCGGGCCCGGGCCAGGTCCTCATCCGGGCGGAAGCGATCGGCGTGAACTTCATCGACACGTATTTCCGGTCGGGGTTGTATCCGCGGGAGACGCCGTTCGTGGTCGGCGCCGAGGTGTGCGGCACCATCGAGGAGGTCGGCGAAGATGTCGCTGCCCTCAACGTCGGTGACCGCGTCGTCACCACGCAGTCACTCGGCGCGTACGCCGAATACTCCCTGGCGCCTGCCGACTTCGTCGCCTACGTGCCCGACGGCGTCGCCCCCGAGGTGGCCGCGTCGGCGCTGCTGAAGGGCATGACGGCGCACTACTTGATCAAGTCGACGTACCCGGTGCAGCAGGGCGATGCGCTGCTGGTGCACGCCGGTGCGGGCGGAGTCGGCCTGATCCTGACGCAGTGGGCCACCAGCCTGGCGGCCTCGGTGATCACCACCGTCTCGACCCCGGACAAGGCCGAGCTGTCGCGGCGGGCCGGCGCGGTCGAGGTGCTCGACTATCCGGACGATCCGCAGGCCTTCGGGGGCCGGATCCGCGAGCTGACCGACGGCGACGGGGTGGCCGCCGTCTATGACGGGGTCGGTGCGTCGACCTTCGAGGCGAGCCTGGCCAGCCTCGCCGTGCGCGGCACCCTCGCGTTGTTCGGCGCGGCCAGCGGACCTGTCCCGCCGGTCGACCCGCAACGCCTCAATGCGGCCGGCTCGGTGTTCCTGACCCGGCCCAACCTCGCCCACCACACCCGCACGCCAGATGAATTCTCTTGGCGGGCAGGCGAACTGCTGACCGCGATCGCCGACGGAACCCTCGACGTGACGGTGAGCCACCAATATCCGCTGCGCGACGCGGAGCAGGCGCACCGCGACCTGCAGGGCCGCAAGACCGTCGGCTCGGTGGTGCTGGTCCCCTAGTGCGCTAGTCGGCGTCGGCCGAGACCAGGTCGACCTCGTCGGCGGTCACGGTCTTGTGCCCGTTGTAGACGTCGCGATCGATCTCGTCGTCGGCATCGGCGACCAGCATCGCGACGAAGGTGTCGCCGTTGACGTTGAGGAAGGTCCGGAAGATCCCGGCGAACCAGTCGACGGCGATCAGCAGACCGACCGCCTCGAACGGCAGGCCCAGCGTGGTGGCCAGGAACATCGCCACCACCGGGAAACCGCCGGGCACCGTGATGGTGCCCATGTTGAGCAGGATCGCCAACCCCATCCCGAGCGCGATCTGCCCGAAGCTCAACTCGATGCCACCAGCCTGCGCGAGGAACATCACGACGATCATGTAGTTCAGCACGGCACCGTACGAGCCCATCGTCAGCCCGATCGACAGCGTGAAGTTCGCGACCTTCTGGCTGATCCCGACCTTCTCGATCGCGCTCTTCAGCACGGTCGGAAAGGTGACCGCCGAGCTCGTCGTCGTGACAGCGATGGCGGTCTGCTCGGCCAGCTTGCCGGGCAGCAGCCGCGGGTTGAGCCTGGTGCGCGCGGTGACCACGACGACGAACGCCGCGAACAGGATCAGCACGCCGAGCAGCGTCGTCCCGAGGTACTTCAGCGCGGTCGTCACCACCGAGAAGCCCACGTCGCCGGCCAGCGCCGCAAGCAGGCAGAAGACACCGATCGGCGCGACGTACATGACCAGCCGGATCATCGTCAGCACGATCTGCTGGATCTGGTCGATGAACGTCAGCACCCGGTCATCGCCGGTCTTGGCGATCTGGGTGCGCAACGCGACCCCGAACAACAACGAGAACACGATGATCGGCACCATCGTCGCCGTGGACATCGCGTCGAAGATGTTGGTGGAAATGAAGTTTCGTAGCGTGTCCTGCCAGCCGAGGGCCTCGGCCGCCGAATCCTGCAGGTCGGCGTCCACTCCTCCGTCGAACACGATGCCCGCCCCCGGGCGCAGCAGCGTGCTCAGTCCCCACGCCAGGACGGCCGCGACCGCCGAGAACCCCAGCATCCACGAGAACGTGCGCACCGCGATGCGCCCGGTACCGGCGCCCGTCATCGATCCGGTCGCGACGATCACCGACGCCATCACCAGCGGCACGATCGACATCTGGATCAGCCGGATGAACATGTCGCCGATGAACTTCACATTCGCGGCCCAGTCGCCGACGACGAGACCGAACACGATGCCGGCGATCGCGGCGACACCGATCTGCAGTGCGGGGTGTTTCAGGGTTCTGGTCATAGCTGCCCGACCGTAGATCGGGCCCGCTACCGGCGGATGCCCGAACCGTTTCACCCCTGTTAAGCCCGCTGCGCCTCCGGGAACGTCCAGGATCCGTCGAGGATCTGCGGCCGCGGCCGGTACAGCCGCACCAGGTAGTTCCAGCCCGGGGTGACGGGAAGGTGGTTCGCGACCCCGTCCGGGTCACCGCCGAACTGCACGGTGACCGCACCGTCGGCGTCCCTGGCGGCGGTCACGCTGTTGACCGAGTACGCGTCGGCCGGGTTCGCGGTGAAGTAACCGTCGGCGTTGTAGACGGTGATGGACCAGAATCCGTCGACCGGGACGTCGCGAACGGTCAACCGGTGCACCGTGTCACCGTCGTTGGCAGCCGGGCTGACGGTCAGATACAGCGCGTCGCGCTCGGGGTTGCCACCCCACGCGGCGGCCGCGCCGATCAGCCTGCGCACCGGGTCGACCTGACCCTCGGCACCAAACATGCCGCGGGTGTCGGGCAACGTCGCGAACAGCGCCACCAGCGGATCGCGCACCTGCTTCTGGCTTACCGGGTCCCAGTCCGGCACCTCGAACACGCCGGCCGAATCCTGGTCGACGGCGACCGCGTCCTGCAGGGCGTGCACGGCGGCCAGATCCTCGGCGTCGTTCGGGTCGACGAGGATGCGCAACGCGAGCATCACGTACCGGGTGCCGATGCCGGCCCGGTCGAAGGTGTGGACGCCGCGGTCATAGATCACGGCGGGCACGTAGTGGTCCTCGGTGATCACCTGCAGCGCCAGGAACCGGTCACCGGCGTCGGGCAGCGTGACGGTCACCGGTCCGGCGTCGAGATCGAAGACGCCGGTCGAGTACAGGGTGTCGCGGTTCTGGCGCACGACCAGCTGGTTGTCCAGCGGGCCGAAATCGCGGTAGTGGGTGAAGGACCCGAGCGCCCCGTCGCGCACGACGTTGCCGAAGTACAGATCGGATTCGGCCCGGATGAAGTTGTCCGGGGTGACGCGCACGGTCACGCTCAGACGTGCAGCAGGGTGGGCAGCGCCAGCGCCGAGTCGACCGCAAGCGCACAGAACACGACGGCCAGGTAGTTGTTGGACTGCAGGAACAGCCGCAGCGGCTTGACCGCCTCGCCGCGCTTGACGCCGGCGTAGAGCTGGTGGGCCATCACCAGGAACCAGGTGCCGGCCAGGATCGCGACCGAGGCGTACAGCCAGCCGGTGGTCAGCGCCAGCGCCAGCGTCGCGGCCACGGTGAGCCAGGTGTACACCAGGATGTGCTTGGTGACGCGCTGCTCGGTGGCCACGACGGGCAGCATCGGGACACCGGCCGCCTCGTAGTCCTCCTTGTAGCGCATCGCCAGCGCCCAGGTGTGCGGCGGCGTCCAGAAGAAGATGATCAGGAACATCACCAGCGCGGGCCACTGGATCGTGCCGGTGACCGCCGACCAGCCGATCATCACCGGCATGCAGCCTGCCGCGCCGCCCCACACCACGTTCTGCGAGGTGCGGCGCTTGAGCAGCAGGGTGTAGACGAGCACGTAGAACGCGATGGTGGCGCCGGCCAGGTGCGCCGAGAGCATGTTGGTGGTCCACCACAGCCAGAAGAACGACCCGACCGACAGCGCCAGACCGAAGACCAGCGCGTGGCTGCGCGGCACGGTGGCCCGAGCCAGCGCCCGGCGCTCGGTGCGCTTCATCTTCTTGTCGATGTCGGCGTCGGCGACGCAGTTCAGGGTGTTGGCGCCCGCGGCGGCCAGCAATCCACCGACGAGGGTGTTGAGGATCAGCAGCGGGTCGACGGTGCCACGGTTGGCGAGCAGCATCGCCGGGATCGTGGTGACGAGCAGAAGCTCGATGACGCGGGGCTTGGTCAGCCCGATGTAACCGAGGACACGGTCGCGGAAGCGGATCGGCCCGTCGACGGAGTCGTTGACGAGGCTGCCTTCGCGGATCCTCACGCAACCAACTCCTCAGCAACACCTCGGGCAACGCCCAGACGACCATCTACTACAGAGGATGGTAGACCGCTACGGTCGTTGTCCGAAATTGCAGGGTCGATTCGCAGCCGCTTCTCGGGATGACAACTGCATCGGCTGCCCGTTCACCACTAGGGTGGTCCATGCGGATCGACAGTCGGAACAACACTGCCCGCTGAACATAGGAGCGCTCGTCGTGACCACGATCGAAGAGATCAATTCCCTCACCCGGCCCAACCATCCGGACGACTGGACCGATCTGGATTCGCGCGCTGTCGACACGGTGCGTGTGCTGGCAGCCGACGCGGTGCAGAAGGTCGGCAACGGGCATCCGGGCACCGCGATGAGCCTCGCCCCGCTGGCCTACACCCTGTTCCAGCGCCAGATGCGCCACGACCCCAGCGATGTGCACTGGCTCGGCCGGGACCGCTTCATCCTGTCGTGCGGACACTCCAGCCTGACGCTGTACATCCAGCTCTACCTCGGCGGCTTCGGTCTCGAGCTGTCCGACATCGAGGCGCTGCGGACCTTCAAGTCCAAGACGCCCGGCCACCCCGAGTTCCGCCACACCCCGGGTGTGGAGATCACCACCGGCCCGCTCGGACAGGGCCTGGCCTCGGCGGTCGGTATGGCGATGGCGGCCCGCTACGAGCGCGGCCTGTTCGACCCCGACGCCGCCCCCGGCGAGAGCCCGTTCGATCACTACATCTACGTGATCGCCTCCGACGGCGACATCGAAGAAGGCGTCACCAGCGAGGCGTCGTCGCTGGCGGGCACCCAGCAGCTGGGCAACCTGATCGTCTTCTACGACAAGAACCACATCTCGATCGAGCACGACACCGACATCGCACTGAGCGAGGACGTCGCCGCGCGCTACCGCGCCTACGGCTGGCATGTCCAGGAGGTCGAGGGCGGCGAGAACGTGGTCGGCATAGAAGAAGCAGTGCAGGCGGCAAAAGCCGTCACCAACAAGCCGTCGCTGATCTCGCTGCGCACGATCATCGGCTACCCGGCGCCGAACAAGATGAACACCGGCGGCGTGCACGGTTCGGCGCTCGGCGACGACGAGGTCGCGGCGACCAAGAAGATCCTCGGTTTCGACCCCGACAAGACCTTCGAGGTCAGCGAGGACGTCATCACCCACACCCGGGGACTGGTGGCGCGCGGCAAGGAGGCCCACGACGCGTGGCAGCAGGACTTCGACGCATGGGCCCAGCGCGAGCCCGAGCGCAAGAAGCTGCTCGACCGGCTGACCGCCCAGGAACTGCCCGAGGGGTGGGATTCGGACCTGACGTACTGGGAGCCCGGCTCCAAGGGCGTCGCCACCCGCGCCGCGTTCGGCCAGGTACTCAACGACGTCGCGCCGAAGCTGCCCGAGCTGTGGGGTGGTTCGGCGGACCTGGCGGGCAGCAACAACACCACCATCAAGGGTGTCAAATCGTTTGGCCCGCCGTCGATCTCGACCGACGACTTCACCGCCGACTGGTACGGCCGGGTGCTGCACTTCGGTATCCGCGAGCACGCGATGGGCTCGATCCTGTCCGGCATCGTGCTGCACGGCCCGACCCGCGCGTTCGGCGGAACCTTCCTGCAGTTCTCGGATTACATGCGGCCCGCGGTGCGGCTGGCGTCGCTGATGGACATCGACACGATCTACATCTGGACCCACGATTCGATCGGTCTCGGTGAGGACGGCCCGACCCACCAGCCGATCGAGCACCTCGCCGCGCTGCGCGCGATCCCGAATCTGTCGGTGGTGCGCCCCGGCGACCCGAACGAGACGGCGTACGCGTGGCGCAGCATCCTCGCGCGCGGAAACGGCAGCGGCCCGGTCGGTTTCATCCTGACCCGGCAGGCGGTCCCGGTGCTCGACGGCACCGACGCCGAAGGTGTCAGCCGCGGCGGCTACGTCCTCGGCGGCGGGGACGCCACCGGGGCCGACGTGATCCTGATCGCGACCGGCTCCGAGCTGCAGCTTGCCGTGGAGGCCAAGAAGTTGCTGGCGGACAAGGAGATCACCGCCGCGGTGGTGTCGATGCCGTGTGTCGAGTGGTTCGAGTCGCAGCCGAAGGAGTACCGCGACAGCGTCCTTCCGCCGAACGTGTCGGCGCGCGTCGCGGTCGAGGCGGCGGTCGCGCAGAGCTGGTACAAGCTCGTCGGCGACACCGGCGAGATCATCTCGATCGAGCACTACGGCGAATCCGCCGACGACAAGACCCTGTTCCGTGAATTCGGTTTCACCCCTGAGGCAGTGGCGGCCGCAGCGGAACGCACGATTCAGAATTGAGGAACGACATGACCCAGAACCCGAATCTGGCAGCACTGTCCGAGGCCGGCGTATCGGTGTGGCTCGACGACCTGTCCCGTGAGCGGCTGCAGACCGGCAACCTGCAGGAGCTGATCGACACCAAGTCGATCGTCGGCGTGACGACCAACCCGTCGATCTTCCAGGCCGCCCTGTCCAAGGGGAACGCCTACGACGCGCAGGTCAAGGAGCTCGCCGAGCGCGGCGCCGACGTGGACGCGACCATCCGCACCGTGACCACCGACGACGTCCGCAACGCCTGCGACGTGCTGGCCAAGCAGTACGAACTGTCCGACGGTGTGGACGGCCGGGTGTCCATCGAGGTCGATCCGCGGCTGGCCCACGACACCGACAAGACGATCCTGCAGGCCATCGAGCTGTGGAAGATCGTCGACCGCCCGAACCTGCTGATCAAGATCCCGGCGACCGAAGCAGGCCTGCCGGCGATCACCGCGGTGCTCGCCGAGGGCATCTCGGTCAACGTGACCCTGATCTTCTCCGTCGAGCGCTACCGGGCGGTGATGGACGCCTACCTCGCCGGCCTGGAGAAAGCCAAGGAGGCGGGCCACGACCTGTCCCGGATCCATTCCGTCGCATCCTTCTTCGTGTCCCGGGTGGACACCGAGATCGACAACCGGCTGGAGAAGATCGGCTCCGAGGACGCGCTCGCGCTGCGCGGCAAGGCGGGCGTGGCCAACGCCCGGCTGGCGTACGCCGCCTACGAGGAGATCTTCCTCGGCGGGGAGCGCTTCGCTCCGCTCAAGGACGCCGGCGCCCGGGTTCAGCGTCCGCTGTGGGCGTCGACCGGGGTGAAGAACCCGGACTACTCCGACACGCTGTACGTCACCGAGCTCGTCGCCCCGAACACGGTGAACACCATGCCGGAGAAGACCCTCGACGCGGTCGCCGACCACGGGACCGTCACCGGTGACACCGTCACCGGCCGCGGCGCCGAGTCCCAGGAGATCTTCGACAAACTCTCCGCGATCGGCATCGACATCACCGACGTGTTCCTTGTGCTGGAGAACGAGGGCGTCGAGAAGTTCGAGAAATCCTGGCAGGAACTGCTGGAGGCCACACAGGGTCAACTCGACGAGAAGAAGTGACCGGGTAGCCGTGGCCGAGCTCTGGCGTAACCCGTTGCGGGACAAGCGTGACAAGCGCATGCCCCGGGTGGCGGGCCCGTGCAGCGTCATCATCTTCGGGGTGACCGGGGATCTTGCCCGCAAGAAGCTTATGCCGGCGATCTACGACCTGGCCAACAGGGGGCTGCTGCCGCCGTCGTTCGCCCTGGTCGGATTCGCGCGCCGGGACTGGGCCGACGAGGATTTCAGCCAGGTGGTCTACGACGCGGTCAAACAGCACGCGCGCACACCGTTTCGACAGGAGGTGTGGGACCGCCTCGCCGAGGGCTTCCGGTTCGTCCAGGGCACGTTCGACGACGAGGCGGGCTTCGCGCAGCTGGCCGAGACGTTGGACACGCTCGACGTCGAGCGCGGCACGGGCGGCAATCACGCGTTCTATCTGTCGATCCCGCCGAACGCCTTCCCGGTGGTGTGCGAACAGTTGCAGAAGTCGGGACTGGCCCGGCCGAAGAACGGCAGCTGGAGCCGGGTCGTCATCGAGAAGCCGTTCGGGCACGATCTCAAGAGCGCGCGTGAGCTCAACGCGGTGGTCAACAGCGTCTTTCCCGAGGAGTCGGTGTTCCGCATCGACCACTACCTCGGCAAGGAGACTGTGCAGAACATCCTGGCGCTGCGGTTCGCCAACGAACTCTACGAACCGATCTGGAACTCGCACTATGTCGACCACGTCCAGATCACGATGGCCGAGGACATCGGATTGGGTGGCCGCGCAGGCTATTACGACGGCATCGGCGCCGCACGCGACGTCATCCAGAACCACCTGATCCAATTGCTGGCGCTGACCGCGATGGAGGAGCCGGTCAACTTCAGCCCGCACGAGCTACAGGCCGAGAAGATCAAGGTGCTCGGTGCAACGCGTCCGCTCGGCCCGCTGGACGAGACCACCGCACGCGGCCAGTATGCCGCGGGCTGGCAGGGCAGTGAGCGGGTTCCGGGCCTGCTGGAGGAGGAGGGATTCGCGGCCGACTCGGTCACCGAGACGTACGCCGCGATCACCCTGGAGGTCGACACCCGGCGCTGGGCGGGTGTGCCGTTCTTTCTGCGCACCGGAAAGCGCCTGGCGCGCAGGGTCACCGAGGTGGCCCTGGTGTTCAAACGGGCACCGCATCTGCCGTTCGACGCGACCATGACCGAGGAACTCGGCAAGAACGCGCTGGTGCTGCGCATCCAGCCCGACGAGGGCATCACGATGCGCTTCGGTTCCAAGGTGCCGGGCAGCGCGATGGAGGTCCGGGACGTGAACATGGACTTCTCGTACGGCTCGGCGTTCGCCGAGGACTCCCCCGAGGCCTATGAGCGGCTGATCCTCGATGTGCTGCTCGGGGAGCCCTCGCTGTTCCCGGTCAATGCCGAGGTCGAATTGTCCTGGGAGATCCTGGATCCGGTGCTGGAGAACTGGGCGGCACACGGAAAGCCGGACCCGTACGAGTCCGGTACGTGGGGTCCGCCGTCGGCGAACGAGATGGTGCGCAGGCTGGACCGGGAATGGAGGCGGCCGTGACGAGCGCTTGCGCGAGGAACCGAGGTCCCCGATGATCGTCGAGCTCTCCGACACCACCACCACCGAGATCAACAAGAAGATCATCGGCATTCGCGAAGAGGGTGGCGCGCTCACGCTGGGCCGGGTTTTGACGCTGGTCATCACCCCCGACTGCGAGGAGACGCTGGAGAACGCGATCGAGGCGGCGAACTTCGCCAGCCGCGAGCATCCGTGCCGGGTGATCGTCGCGCTGGCAGGCGACCGCTCGGCAGCGCCGCGCCTGGACGCCGAACTGCGCGTCGGCCGCGACGCAGGCGCCGGTGAAGTCGTGGTGCTGCGCCTGTCCGGCGAGTTGGCCGACCACGCCGACAGCGTGGTGCTGCCCTTCCTGCTGCCCGACACCCCGGTGGTGGCATGGTGGCCGGCCACCGCACCGCCGGTGCCGTCGGAGGATCCGTTGGGCAGGTTGGCGATCCGCCGGATCACCGACGCCACCCTGGCCGAGGACCCGCTGGAGGCGATCAAGAGTCGGCTGCCCGGTTATGCCCCTGGTGACACCGACATCGCATGGAGCCGCGTGACGTACTGGCGGGCGCTGCTGGCCTCGGCGATCGACGAGCCGCCGCACGAGCCGATCGAGAAGGCCGTCGTATCGGGTCTGAAATCCGAACCGGCGCTGGACATCATGGCCGGCTGGCTGGCCAGCCGGATCGACGGTGAGGTGATCCGCGCGGTCGGCACGTTGAAGGTGGAGTTGCACCGCGCCAGCGAGATGATCACCCTGAGCCGTCCGCAGGACGGCCTGACCGCGACCCTGAGCCGCACGTCGCGGCCGGTGGCTTTGGTACCGCTGGCGCGCCGGGACGTCCCGGACTGCCTGGCTGAGGAATTGCGGCGGCTCGATGCCGACGAGATCTATCGCGAAGCGCTGACGGGGATCGAGAAAGTGGTGTATCGATGACGGCGACCGTCGAAACCTATTCGGACACTGCCACTTTGGTTGCGGCCACGGGTGACCGACTGGTCGAGACGATCAAATCCGCGATCGCGGCGCGGGGCGCGGCGACCGTCGTGCTGACCGGTGGCGGCACCGGGATCGGCCTGCTGAAGCGAGTCGGCGAACGCAGCGACGAGATCGACTGGTCGAAGGTGCACATCTACTGGGGCGACGAACGTTTCGTTCCGGCCGACGACGATGAGCGCAACGAGAAGCAGGCCCGCGAGGCGCTTCTCGACCACATCGACATCCCGGACGTGAACGTGCACGCGATCGCGCCGAGTGACGGCGAGTTCGGTGATGCACTCGACGCGGCCGCCGAGGCGTACTCCCAGGTGCTCGCCGAAGCGGGACCGGATCCGACGCCCGAATTCGACGTCCACCTGCTGGGCATGGGGCCGGAGGGACACGTGAATTCGCTGTTCCCCGACACCGACGCGGTGAAGGAGACGGAGCGTTTCGTCGTCGGGGTGACGGACTCCCCGAAGCCACCGCCGCGCCGGATCACGTTGACGCTGCCCGCCGTTCAGCGGTCGCGTGAGGTGTGGCTGGTGGTGTCCGGCGAGGGGAAGGCCGAGGCGGTCGCGGCCGCGCTCGGCGGTGCCCAGCCGGTGGACATCCCCGCCGCGGGCGCGGTGGGCCGCGAGGCGACGGTGTGGCTACTCGACGAAGCGGCGGCCTCGAAGCTCTGACTTACGCGCCAGGACTGCCAGCGTCACCGCCGCGAGCAGTAGCGCCGGGACGTCCCCCCAGAGGTGTCCGCGGTGATGGCCGTCCAGCGACTGCACCGCCATGATCGCGGCGTGTACGACGCTGGACCACACCGTGAACCAGATCAGGCTGGCGTTTTCCTCGGGTCGGCGGGCCGCGTTGCACAGGCAGGCACCCAGCACTGCGTAGATGCCGACGATCATCATGAAGTACTGGGAGTCCTGCGGCGCGCCGTGGTGCCACGCCCAACCCGAGGGCCAGACCAGCGCCAGCGGGTAGAGCAGCAGCATCACCGCACCGAAGACCACGAGCGCGATGCGCAGAAGCCGGTAACTTGTCGTCGCTGTCATAGCGCACTCCAGAACGAGGGTCCTTGAGACAGAGTAAGGCCACCGCCTGGCGGGAGGTGGCCTTACAAGCGGGCCCGAGAACGCGTCCGCCAACGCGACCCGGCAGTACCACGCCAGTCCGCCGAGACTGCCCCACCCACCGAGTTATCCACAAAGCCGAATTGATCCCCAGCCGAGCACGATCTGCACCACCTCCGCCGACGAACTCAGTAGACTCGCACATATGTTCGATGAATCAGCTCCCGAGCCCCGGGATCTGCCCGGGCTGGCCGATGCCGATCTCGTCGACGCAGCCTGGACCACCACCCGGGCAGAGAACCGTGCATGCGCGCGCAAGCTGGCGGTAATGGCCGAGCTGTTCGACCGACGCACCCGCCTGGCCCCCCACGACCGGCTGGACTGGTGGGTCGACCCCGCCGCCGCAGTCACCGCAGAAATCGCCGCCGCCCACCACATCACCCAAGGCCTGGCGCTACACCAGACCTACCGCGGCGTCGTGCTGCGCGACCGACTCCCACGCGTGGGGGCGCTGTTTCTCGACGGGCTGATCAGCGAGTTGCTGGTGCGCACCATCATCACCCGCACCGACCTGATCACCGACGAGGAGTTGATCGCCGCCGTCGATGCCGAGCTCGCCGACCAGATCCTGGGATGGGGACCGCTGTCGGCGAAGAAGACCGAGGCCGAAATCGATGCGATCGTCAAACGCCACGACCCCGACGCGGTACGCCAACCCCCCGACCCCAACACCGGTCGCGCGGTGGAATTCGGCAACCCCGCCGACGCCCCCGGATTCACCACGCTGTGGGCGCGCATGTTCGACTGCGACGCTGCCGCCGCCGAACACACCCTGATCGCCGTTGCCTACAGCGTCTGCGACAACGACCCCCGCAGCCTCGACGACCGCCGCAACGACGCCCTCCACGCCCTGCTCACCGCCAACCCCGTCCTTGCCTGCCTGTGCGGCAACACCGACTGCGACGCCGCCACCAACCCCCGCCCCCTCCGCGAAATCATCGTCTACGCCCTCACCGACCACACCACCGCAACCGCAGAGCCCCCCAGCAGCGATACCGCCGACAACGACTCCGCTGCATTCGAGTCCAACAAGTGCCAGTCCGACGAGACCCCCGACGTGCGGGACGACGAGGGTGACGAGCCGCAGCCCGACCCCACCGCACCCGAGGCCACCGAACCCGAGCCCAAATCCGAAGCAGCGCCGGCACCCAAGCCTCGGCCAGGCGCGTCGGCGCTGATCCCGGGGCGCTCGGCCTACGTCTTCGGTTCCGGGTTCATGCCCACACCGTTGTTCGACGCGCTGCTCGCCGACGCCACCATCCGCGAGGTCATCCACCCCGGACAGGCCGCACCCGAACCCGGCTACGCCCCGTCGGCAGCGCTGGCCGCGTTCATTAGGTGCCGCGACCTCACCTGCCGCTTCCCCGGCTGCGACAAACCCGCCACCACCGCCGACATCGACCACACCGTCCCACACCCCATCGGGCCCACCCATCCGTCAAACCTCAAGGCACTGTGCCGTTTTCATCATTTGCTGAAAACGTTCTGGACCGGCCCCAACGGCTGGCGCGATCGCCAACACCCCGACGGCACCATCGAATGGACCAGCCCCACCGGCCACACCTACACCACCCACCCCGCCAGCCGACTGCTGTTCCCGGTCTTGTGCAGACCGACGGCATCGTTGTGGACCGGCGACCCGCCCGAAGTACCGATGAGCGCCAACCGCGGGGCCATGATGCCTCGCCGGACACGCACGCGCGCACAAAGCCGCGCCGCCCACATCACCGCCGAACGCAAACGCAACGCCGAAATCCGCGCGGCCGAAGCAGCCGCCGAGAACCGGGCCGCGCCGCCGCGCGACCACGATCGCGACGAATTCACCGGCGGGGAAGGCAAATCCGACTACGGCAACGACCCACCACCGTTCTGATATAGGTCAGACGTCGACGACGAGCACGTGCAACGTCCTCGGCCCGTGCACTCCCTCGACACGATCGAGCTCGATGTCGCTGGTGGCGCTCGGCCCGCTGATCCACGTCAGCGGGCGGGTGTGCAGCCCCGACTCGATCAACCGCGCGACGGCACCGGGAACGTCGTCGACGATCTGATCCACCCGCACCACGCACACGTGCACATCCGGCACCAGGCTCAGCGCCCGACGCCCCTGCCCCGGTCCATGCGACAACACGATCGTTCCGGTGTTGGCGATACCGACCGACGCGGTCGTCACGACCGCGTCGATGGCATCCAGTTCCGCGGCGGACAACCCGTCGTCGCGGACCCAGGCAGCGCTGTCCGGCCACGACTCGATCACGCCGTCCTCGGCGACCACCCGCGCGAAACCCTTCAACGCCGACGCGATGGCCGCCCCGACGTCGTCGACCCGTTCCACCTGGGCCCGATAATCCGCCACCCTTTCGATGAACCGCTCCACCAGACCGAGATCACCGGTCCCGACGACGCGGCCGTACTCCCACGGCACCTCCGGAACCTCGGGACGGTCGTGCAACGCGGACCGGATCCGCCCGAGGATCTGCTCGCGCGCCTCATTCATCGGCGCCTCCGTCGGTCCGCTCCCACCACGTCCGGAACGACTCGGTGGGCGGCACGGGCGCATCCCGCGCCTGCGACCATCCGCTGGCCGGCCACGGCAACGACCGCAGCGCGTCCTTGCTGCCGAACAACTTGCTGCGCAGCACTTTCCCGCCGAGACCCGCCGCCTTCTCGGCGCCCTCCAGCCTCCGGTGATCGGCGAACAGCCAGCCGGCCGCCTTCATCGCCGCCTGTTCCCCCGACGGCACCCCGCCGCGCTGCTCGTCCACCACCCGGGTGCGCAGGTGAACCAGCATCGACGGGATGTCGATGCGTACGGGACACACGTCGAAGCACGCCCCGCACAGGCTCGACGCATACGGCAGCGACTTGTCGATCTCACTGGACGTGCCGCGCAGCTGCGGCGTCAACACCGCCCCGATCGGCCCCGGATACACCGAGCCGTAGGAATGACCGCCCGCCCGCTCGTACACCGGGCATACGTTCAGGCATGCCGAACATCTGATGCAGCGCAACGCATCCCGGCCCTTCGGGTCGGCGAGCACCTGGGTGCGGCCGTTGTCGAGGAGCACGATGTGCACGTTCTGCGGTCCGTCGCCGTCGGCCGTGCCGGTCCAGATCGACGTGTAGGGGTTCTCCCGCTCCCCCGTGCTGCTGCGTGGCAGCACCTGCATCAGCACCTCGAGATCCCGCCACGACGGCAGCACCTTCTCGATGCCCACCACCGAGATCAGCGTCTCGGGCAGCGTCAGGCACATCCGCCCGTTGCCCTCCGACTCGACGACCACCAGACTTCCGGTGTCGGCGATCGCGAAGTTCGCCCCCGATATCGCCACTCGTGCGCGCAGGAACTTCTCCCGCAGATGCAGCCGCGCCGCCTCGGCCAGACGCCGGGGCTCGTCGGTCAGGTCCTCGGGGGCCGGGCGGCCGACGTTGGCCATCTCCCGCAGGAAGATCTCGCGCACCTCGGCGCGGTTCCGGTGGATCGCGGGCACCAGGATGTGGCTCGGCCAGTCGCCGCCGAGCTGCACGATCAGCTCGGCGAGATCGGTCTCCCACGCATCGATCCCCGCGGCGGCCAGCGCCTCGTTCAGCTCGATCTCCTGGGTGGCCATCGACTTGACCTTGACCACCTCGCGCGTGTCGGCCGCGCGCACCAGGTCGACGACGATCCGGTTGGCTTCCTCGGCATCGCGGGCCCAGTGCACCGTCGCACCGGCCCCCGTCGCGTTGGCCTCGAACGACTCCAGATGCTCGTCGAGCCGGTGCAGCGCGGCGTCCTTGATGGCCTCGGCCGCCAGCCGCAGCTGCTCCCAGTTGTCGAGCTCCTCGACGACGCGCGCGCGTTTGGTCCGGATGGTTCCGGTGGCGTGGGCGAGGTTGCGCCGCAGCACCGAGTCGCCCAGCGCGTCGCGGGCCGCGGCCTGGAACTTCGGCAGCCCAAGGAACTGCCTGGTCACCCCGACGCGGGGATGGCCGCTCATCCCGGCCCGCCTTCGGTGCAGGCCAGCACCTCGGCTAGGTGCATCACGCGCATCCCGCTGCGTTGCCGCGACAGCAACCCGCCGATATGCGCCAGACACGAGTTGTCGCCGGCGACAAGCACTTCCGCTCCGGTGTCGCGGGCAGCGCGGGCCTTGTCGAATCCCATCGCGACCGAGGTGTCGGCGTTCTTGAGCGCGAAGGTGCCGCCGAAACCGCAGCACTGGTCGGCACGGGGCAGTTCGACGAGGTCGATGCCGCGCACCGCCCGCAGCAGCTGCAGCGGCTTGTCCCCGACGCGGAGCATCCGCAGTGAGTGACACGTCGGGTGATAGGTGACGCGGTGCGGGAAGTACGCGCCGACGTCGGTGACGCCGAGGACGTCGACGAGGAACTCGGAGAGCTCGTAGACGTTGGGTGCCAGGGTCTCGACCTCGTCCTGCATCGCCCGGCAGCCGGCCCGCGCGGCAATGTCGCGGTGCTGGTGACGTACCGAGCCGACGCAGGATCCCGACGGCGCGACGACCGCGTCGTACCCGGCGAACGCGGCGACGAAGTTCCGCACCGCGGGGATGGCCTCCTCCGCGTAACCGGTGTTGGTGAACATCTGCCCGCAGCACGTCTGCTCGACCGGGAACTCCACCCGACATCCCAGCCGGTGTAGCAGTCGCACAACGGCTTTCGGGGTATCCGGCCACATCAGGTCGTTGTAGCAGGTGGCGAACAGTGCCACCCGCATGTTCATGGGCGCATCCTCACCACCGTATCCGATTGGTGGGCCATACTGGCCGAATGGCAGACAAAGCCGGCAGACCCGTCCGGACCGGCCCCGAACGGATCCGCAAGCTCGCCCAGGCGGCGTTGAACGCCGACGTCACCGTCGAGCAGGTCGACACCATCCTCGAGAGCCTGAGCGAGACGCTCGAGGATCTCAGCCGCTCCACCGAGATTCTCGACGTCACGCTGGAGCGGTTCAACGGAACCATCAACCAGATCAACGAGCTCGCGCCGCGACTGATCGCCGTCGTCGACCGGATGGAGGGCATCGTGTCCAGGGTCGAGCGCATCGTCGGCGTCGGAGAATCGGTGATCATGCCGCTGGCCGCGACCGAGCAGGTCATCCGCGGTGCGCTGGACCGGGTGCGACGCACGGCGGGTCTTTAGCCGGAGTTGCGCAGCGCGGTCGCCAGCCCGCTCATCGTCAGCAGGATGCCGCGCTGGACGAGTTCGTCCTCGTCCCCGGACCGGTAGCGCCGCAGCAGCTCCACCTGCAGGTGGTTCAGCGGCTCCAGATACGGGAAGCGGTTGAACACCGAACGCGCCAGCGACGGGTTGTCCGCCAACAGGTCGTCCTGGCCGGTGATCAACGTGTACATGCGGATGGTGCGGGTGTGTTCGTCGGCGATCTTGTCGAACACCCGGCGCCGCAGGTCCTCGTCCTCGACGAGCTCGGAATAGCGGGCGGCCAGGCCGAGATCCGATTTCGCCAGCACCTGCGCCATGTTCGACAGCACGGTGGAGAAGAAGGGCCAGCGCCGGTACAGGTCCTGCAGGACCTCCAGCCGGTTCTCGTCCTCGGAGATCCAGTCCTCGAACGCCGTCCCGGTGCCGTACCACCCCGGCAGCATCACCCGCGACTGGCTCCAGGCCAGCACCCACGGGATCGCCCGCAGGTCCGAGATCGACGTGGTGGGTTTGCGCGACGTCGGCCGGCTGCCGATGTTCAGCGCGCCGATCTCGCTGACCGGCGTCGAGGCCTTGAAGTACTCGACGAACCCCGGTGTCTCGTGCACCAGTTCGCCGTACGCGCGCTGCGCACGGGCGGCGAGGTCGTCGAGCACCGCGTATGCGCTGTCGGCGAGCCCTCCCAGCCCCTCCATATCGAGCAGGGTGGCCTCCAGCGTCGCGGCCAGCAGCGTCTCCAGGTTGCGGTGCGCGATCCTCGGCTCGGCGTACTTCGCGGCGATCACCTCACCCTGCTCGGTGATCCGCAGTGAGCCCTGCACCGCACCGGGCGGCTGGGCCAGGATCGCGTCGTAGCTCGGGCCTCCGCCACGCCCGACCGTGCCGCCGCGCCCGTGGAACAGCCGTAACCGGATCCCGGTCTTGCGGGACGACTCCACCAGGTCCAACTCGGCGCGGTAGAGCGCCCAGTTCGCGGCCAGGTAGCCGCCGTCCTTGTTGGAGTCGGAGTATCCCAGCATCACCTCCTGGCTGTCGCCGCGCGCGGAGACCATCCGGCGGTACAGCGGAAGGTCGAGCGCGGCTTCCAGAATCGACGAACCGCGCTGCAGGTCGTCGATGGTCTCGAACAGCGGCACGATCCCCACGGGCGCGTACGGGTGCTCCGAGGACACGTCCAGCAGGCCGGCTTCCTTGAGCAGGATGGCCGCTTCGAGCATGTCGGACACCGACTGGCACATCGAGATGATGTAGTTCGGCACCGCCTGCGGCCCGAAGACGTGCACGGCCCTGGCGGCCGCGGAGACGATGTCGAGTTCTTTGCGGGCCAGTTCGGACAGTTCCGCGTCGACGCCGATCAGCGGCCGCCGGGTGCTCAGCTCGGCCGCCAGGATCTCGACGCGTTCGTCCTCGCTCAGCGACGTGTAGTCCGGATGCACCCCAGCCCACGCCAGCAGTTCGGCGACGACTTCCTCGTGCACATCGGAGTTCTGCCGCATGTCCAGTCCGGACAGGTGAAAACCGAAGACCCGCACCGCTTCCCGCAGCCGGGCCAGCCGGTCGTCGGCCAGCACCGCACTGCCGTGCGCGCGCAGCGACTCGTCGATCACGTCGAGGTCGTCGAGCAGTTCGCCGGGGGACGCGTACGGCTCCATGCCCAGGTCGAGCTCATGCTCGGGCCGGCGGTCCAGGATCTGCGCGGCGGTCGCGGTCAGCCGTGCGTGTGCGACGCGCAGCGCACGGCGGTACGGCTCGTCGGCGCGGGCGGGCTCGTGGCAGGAATCCGCGAGCGCGGCGAGGTCGTCGGTGATGTGCACCAGCCGCGCCGACATCGACAGTTCCTGTTCCAGCGCGGCGAATTCGGCGAAATAGTGCGCGAACGCCGTATAGGCGGCGCTGCCGGTCGCCAGCCGCACCACGTCGGCGGTCACGTTCGGGTTGCCGTCGCGGTCGCCCCCGATCCAGGACCCCGGACGCACGATGGGCTCCTCCAGCAGCCCGGCACCGGGCCAGCGGTCCTGCAGCGCGGCCCGCACCTCGGCGTTCACCTGGGGGATCACCTCGAAGAACGCCGCCTCGTAGTACCGCAATCCGGTTTCGATCTCGTCCTGGATCTTCAACCGGGACAACCTGATCAGCGCGGTCTGCCACAGCGTGAGGATGTTGCGGCGCAGCTCCTGCTCGATGTCGCGGCCGTCGGGGGTGGTGTCGTGGCCGTGCAGCCGTAGCCGCATCAGCTCGGTGATCCGGTGCTGGGTGTCGAAGACCGTGCGCCGGCGCGTCTCGGTCGGATGCGCGGTGATCACCGGTGACACCAACGCGCCGACCAGCGCGTCGGCGACGGTGTCGGCGTCGAGTCCGGCTTTGTCGAGTTTCAGGTAGGTCGCGGCCAGCCTGCTGTCCTGCGGCGGCTCCCCCGCGGCCTCGTGGATCCGACGGCGGCGTTCGCGGTGGATGTCCTCGGCAACGTTGGCCAGCAGCGCGAAATGGGTGAACGCGCGGATGACCGGGATGGCCCGGTGGACGTCGACGCCGTCGAACATCTTGGCCATGTCGGCCCGGTCGATCTCCGAGCGCCGGACGCGGAAGGCCTCGACGCGGGCGCGCTCGACGAGGTCGAACACGTCCTCGCCGTTCTGCTCGCGCACCGTGTCGCCGAGGATCGTGCCGAGTAGCCGGATGTCCTCGCGCATCGGCTCGGTGGCCTCCCGGCCCACCTGGGTGCGGAGCACCGCCCCGATCGGTTCCAGCGTGGTATCAGGCGAATCCGAAGCGTGGGGCACGGGTCGATTATCCGGGTTGCCCGTCCGGGTTGCAGAACGAGCTAGACGCCGTACTTGATGGACAGCGCCATGCCGATGATCGAGACGATCCAGATGCCGGTGACGAAGAGCGTCACCCGGTCCAGGTTCTTCTCGACCACCGTCGAGCCCGACAGGCTGGACTGCACGCCGCCACCGAACAGGCTGGACAGACCGCCACCCTTGGCGCGATGCAGGAGGACCAGGAGCACGACCAGGACACTGGTCACGACCAGGGTGATCTGCAGAGCCAATTGCATGAGCGCAACCCTACTACGAGTCGGCCCGGGGTCAGGGCAGCGGGCCGCCCGCGGCGATCGCCGACAGCGTGGCGAACTGCTCACCGTCGAGCGACGCACCACCGACCAGAGCGCCGTCGACGTCACCCTGGGCGACGATTTCGCCGACGTTCTTGGCGTTGACGGAGCCGCCGTAGAGCACCCGCACCCCGGCGGCGATCTCCGGCGACGCGAGGTTGGCCAACTCGTCCCTGATGGCCTTGCACACTTCCTGCGCGTCGGCAGCGCTGGCCACCCGGCCGGTGCCGATCGCCCAGACCGGCTCGTAGGCGATGACCGTCTGGCCGATCTGCTCGGCCGACAGCCCGGCCAGCGACCCGCGCAGCGAGTTCACATTGAACTCGACGTGGTTGCCGGCCTCGCGCACCTCGAGCTGCTCGCCGATGCACACGATCGGCGTCAGACCGTGCTTGTGCGCGGCCTGGGCCTTCGCGGCGACCAGCTCGTCGGTCTCGCCGTGGTAGGTGCGCCGCTCCGAGTGCCCGACGACGACGAACGTGCAGCCCAGCTTCGCCAGGAACGCGCCGCTGATCTCGCCGGTGTAGGCACCCGAATCGTGCTGCGACAGATCCTGCGCGCCGTAGGTGAGCCGCAGCTTGTCGCCGTCGACGAGGGTCTGCACGCTGCGCAGATCGGTGAACGGCGGGATCACCGTCACGTCGACCCGGTCGAAGTACTTGTCCGGCAACGAGAACGCGATCTTCTGAACCAGCGCGATCGCCTCGAAGTGGTTCAGGTTCATCTTCCAGTTGCCGGCGATCAGCGGCTTACGGCTCACGGGTGAGGTGCCTTTCAGTTCTCGAGTACTTCGATGCCGGGCAGGGTCTTGCCCTCAAGGTATTCCAGCGACGCACCGCCACCGGTGGAAATGTGCGAGAAACCGTCCTCGGCCAGGCCGAGCTGACGCACCGCGGCCGCGGAGTCGCCGCCGCCGACGACGCTGAACGCGCCCTTGGCGGTCGCACCGATGATGGCTTCGGCGACTCCCTTGGTGCCCGCCGCGAACGCCGGGAACTCGAAGACGCCCATCGGGCCGTTCCAGAAGATGGTCTTCGCATTGGCCAGCAGCGCGGAGAAGCGGCGCACCGACTCCGGGCCGATGTCGAGGCCCATCTTGCCGTCCGGGATCTCGTCCGCCGCGACGGTATCCGCCGGCGAATCGGCGGCGAACTTCTCGGCCACCACGATGTCGACGGGCAGGTGCAGCACGTCGCCGTAGTCGTCGAGCAGCTTGCGGCAGGTCTCGATCATGCTCTCCTCGAGCAGCGAGCTGCCCACCGAAAGCCCCTGGGCGGCAAGGAAGGTGAAGCACATGCCGCCGCCGATGATGAGGCTGTCGGCCTTGGTGGCGAGGTTCTCGATGACGGCCAGCTTGTCCGACACCTTCGACCCGCCGAGCACCACCGCGTAGGGGCGTTCGCCTGCGCTGGTGAGCTGCTCGAGCACCTTGACCTCGGCGGCGACCAGCTTGCCCGCATAGTGCGGCAACAGCGTCGCGACGTCGTAGACCGAGGCCTGCTTGCGGTGCACGACACCGAAACCATCCGAGACGAACGCACCGTCCGGGCCGACGAGCTCTACCAGCGCCTTGGCCAGCTTGAGCCGTTCGGCGTCGTCCTTGCTGGTCTCACGCGGGTCGAAGCGGATGTTCTCCAGCAGCAGGATGTCGCCGTCGGTCAGGCCCTCGGCGCGTGCCAGCGCGTCGCTGCCGACCACGTCGCCGGCGAGCTGCACGTGCCGGCCGAGCTTCTCCCCGAGCGCAGCGGCCACCGGTGCCAGCGAGAACTTCGGGTCCGGCTCACCTTTGGGGCGACCGAGATGCGCGGTGACGACGACCTTGGCACCGGCGTCGCTCAACGCCTTGAGCGTCGGCACCGAGGCGATGATGCGACCCGGGTCGGTGATCGTGCCGCCGTCGAGCGGGACGTTCAGGTCGGAGCGCACCAACACGCCCCGGCCCGAAACACCCTCGGACAACAGGTCGTCGAGTGACTTGATCCCCATCGCGCTGTTAGAGCGACTTGCCGACCAGGCCGACGAGGTCGACGAGGCGGTTGGAGTAGCCCCACTCGTTGTCGTACCAGGAGACGACCTTGGCCTGGTTGTCGATGACCTTGGTCAGACCCGAGTCGAAGATCGAGCTGTGCGGGTCGGTGACGATGTCGCTGGAGACGATCGGCGCGTCGTAGTACTTCAGGATGCCCTTGAGCGGGCCCTCGGCGGCGGCCTTCATCGCGGCGTTGATCTCGTCGACGGTGGCCGACTTGCTCAGCTCGGCGGTCAGGTCGGTGACCGAGCCGGTCGGGATCGGCACGCGCAGCGCGTAGCCGTCGAGCTTGCCCTTGAGTTCAGGCAGTACCAGGCCGATGGCCTTGGCGGCGCCGGTGGAGGTCGGCACGATGTTCAGCGCGGCGGCGCGGGCGCGGCGCAGATCCTTGTGCGGGCCGTCCTGCAGGTTCTGGTCCTGGGTGTAGGCGTGGATCGTGGTCATCAGACCCTTGACGATGCCGAACTCGTCGTTGATCACCTTGGCCAGCGGGCCGAGGCAGTTCGTGGTGCACGACGCGTTGGAGATGATGTTCTGGCTGCCGTCGTACTTGTCGTCGTTGACGCCGAGCACGATGGTGATGTCCTCGTCGCTGGCGGGCGCCGAGATGATGACCTTCTTCGCGCCGGCGTCGAGGTGACCCTGCGCCTTGGCGCGGGCGGTGAAGATGCCGGTCGACTCGACGACGACGTCGACACCGAGGTCGCCCCAGGGCAGGGCCGCCGGGCCTTCCTTGACTTCGAGCGCCTTGATCTTGGTGTCGCCCACGACGATGGTGTCCTCACCTTCGAGGCTCACGTCGTAGGGCAGCCGGCCCAGGATCGAGTCGAACTTCAGCAGGTGCGCCAGGGTGGCGTTGTCGGTGAGGTCGTTGACCGCGACGATCTCGATGTCGGTGTTCTTGCCTTCGGCCTTCTGCGCGTCCAGCGCGCGGAAGAAGTTGCGTCCGATACGGCCGAAACCGTTCACGCCTACCCGGATCGTCACGTCTGTCTCCTCTGCCTAGTGGCTCATTCATGAAACTTCGGCAATGCTCGCCGCCAGCCTAGTAGTACCCCTTCGACCTGCGCCCAGTCCCCCCTGCCGGGTTCAGAGGACGCCCAGACTCTGGTCGACGTACGGGTTCCCGAGCCACCGGCGGCGAATGCGCTGCAGGGTGCCGTCGTCCTCCAATTCGGCCTGTGCCACCTGCAACCTGGCCAACAGTTGCTGGTTGTCCGGGTTGACCGCGATCGCGATGTCCTCCACCGACAGGCCGCGCTGCACCAGGTCGACCTGCGGGACCTCGCGGACGAGTTCGGCCAGCGCCGGCGCCAGCTTCATCACCGCATCGCAGCCGCCGGTGACCAGGTCGGCGATCGCGGTGCTGATCGCGCCGTAGTCGTAGACCCGCACGCGCGCAGCCTTACCCGCCGCGACGAGGTCGGAGGCGATCCGCTCACTGGTGCTGCCCCGTTGCACTCCGATCGTCAGGCCGTCCAGGTCGTCGACCGAGCGCACCTGCGGCAGCCGGTCGGTGTCGACGGCGAGTCCCTGGCCCGCGACCAGGTACGGCGGCAGGAACGCGGCGCGGGCCTGCCGCTCCGGGGTGACGGTGATCCCGCCGACTACGCAGTCGAACTCCCCCGCCGCGAGATGGTCGAAGATCGCGTCGAGATCCGCGCAGTCGTAGGGGATGAACTCGACGTCTTCGCCGATCGCGTCGGCGAGCGCGGTCATCACCTCGATCTCCAGGCCGGTGTGTCCGGGCATCGCGTTGAACGGCGGATCCGGATAGGCCACCCCGACTCGCAGCGTCGTCATGCCGTCAAACCTAGGTCGCATCGGCGGCGAACCGCTATGGTCCTGGCAATCCCGGAGAAAGGCCTGGTGGTGGACGCACGCCCGATGAGACTCGTGCTGGCCGCGGCGATGTTGTGCTCCTGGGCGGTGATCGGACTCTCGGCAGGTGTCGCCCATGCCGACGACGACACCTCGGGGTCGACGGCGAGCTCGGCCGCCACCTCGCAGACCGACCGCGTCGACCGGGTGCCGGCGAAGCCGTCGCGCCCGGCGAGAAGCAGCGCCGACAGCGGAACGTCGGAGGGGGCCGAGACCTCCGGGGACGGCACGGACAGCAGAACCACCGAGACCACCCGCAACCGGGCCAAGGAAGCGGAGGAAGCCGACGAGGTAGCCGACGCAGCCGACGAGGTAGCCGAGGAAGTGGTCGAGCTTCGACCCCGCACACCGCTGCGCACCGCGGCCATCGACGACGCAGCAGGGGCCGAGAACCCAGCAGACACCGCGGAGACGAGCACCGCCCCGCCTGTTCGCCCGACGCTCGGCAGGCAACTGGCCGGCGGGGTGTCCGACGTCGGCACCATCGTCGTGTCGGTGGTGCACGCCGCCGCCATGGCGGTCGCCGAAGCCGTCGGCCCGGATGCGTTCTACGGTGTGCCGCACCTGTTGGCCACGATCGTGGCCAACACCGCGGCGGCCGTCGGCCGCACGCTGGTCGGCGGACGGTTGCACGAGCCGGGCGCCGACCAGCATTCCGTCGGCTACGGCCTGCTCGACATGCGCGGGTTGTTCGATCCGACGAAGCCACCGCCCGGCGCGAACGACCCGACGACGACGGTCACCGATGAGCATCCGCTGCCGGTCATCCTGCTGAACTCGACGGTGCTGACCCAAGGTGTCAACTGGTATGCCGGCGCGCCCGCGCTCGCCGCGGCGGGCTACAAGGTCTACACGTTCAACTACGGCAATGTGACCTCGAATCCGCGCTTCCCACTCCAGTCGATCGCCGACATCAGGAAGTCCGCCGCCGAACTCGACGCCGAGATCGACCGGGTGCTCATCGAAACCGGAGCCCCGCAGGTCATCCTGATCGGGCACTCACAGGGCGGCGGCGCGCTGCCGTCGTACTACATCAACGCCATGGGCGGCGCCGCGAAGGTCTCGCAGCTGATCGGGATCGGGCCGGGCCACCACGGCAGCGACTTCATGGGTCTGGTCGGTCTGGTGCTGAAACTGCCGATCCTGCGCCAGCTCTACATCGGGATCTCCGAGGCCATCGCGCCCGCCATCTACCAGCAATCCGTCGGCTCCCCGTTCCTCGACGAGGTCTACGGCGACGGCGACACCCGGCCCGGCGTGCTGTACACGAACATCAGCACCGTCTACGACGAGGTCGCGACCCCGTATACGAACCAGGCACTCGACGGTCCGAACGTGACGAACATCGTGCTGCAGGACCGCCACCCCGGACTGCTGCTGGGACACCTGAACATGGTGACCAGCCCGCTCACCTGGGCCGTCGTGCTGGAGGCACTGGCGGCCAATCCGGCGGCCAACCGGGTGCCGCTGACCGTCGCGGCCTGAGAACCGGAACTCAGGCGTCTTCGAGCAGGTCCGGTGTCACCGCGGACTCGGTGTCCGGGATGCCCTCCTGCTTGGCCTTGCGGTCTGCCATCGACAGCAAGCGCCGAATCCGGCCTGCCACAGCATCTTTGGTCATCGGCGGATCGGCGAGCCGGCCCAGCTCCTCCAGCGAGGCCTGCCGGTGCGCGACCCGCAGCGTGCCCGCGGCGGCGAGATGGTCGGGCACGCTGTCGCCGAGGATCTCCAGCGCGCGTTCCACCCGGGCGGCCGCGGCGACCGCGGCACGGGCCGAGCGCCGCAGGTTCGCATCGTCGAAATTGGCGAGCCGGTTGGCGGTCGCGCGCACCTCGCGGCGCATGCGCCGCTCCTCCCACGTCAGCCGGGTGTCCTGGGCACCCATCCGGGTCAGCAGCGCGCCGATGGCTTCGCCGTCGCGCACCACCACCCGGTCGCTGCCGCGCACCTCGCGGGCCTTCGCGCTGACCCCGAGCCGCCGTGCCGCGCCGACCAGTGCCAGCGCCGCCTCCGGTCCGGGGCAGCTGACCTCCAGCGCCGACGAGCGGCCGGGTTCGGTCAGCGAACCGTGGGCCAAAAACGCTCCGCGCCAAGCGGCTTCGGCGTCGGCGACGCTGCCGCCGACGACCTGGGCCGGCAAGCCGCGCACCGGGCGGCCACGCAGATCCAGCAGGCCGGTCTGGCGGGCCAGCGCCTCCCCGTCCTTGGCGACGCGCACCACATAGCGGGTGCTCTTGCGGATCCCGCCGGCCGACAGCACGTGCACGACGGCGTTGTAGCCGTACAGGTCGTAGATGTCCTTGCGCAGCCGGCGCGCGATGATGCCGAGGTCGACCTCGGCCTCGACGACGACGCGACCCGACACGATGTGCAGGCCGCCGGCGAACCGCAACAGCGAGGCCACCTCGGCGCGGCGGGCACTCACCGAGTTGACCACCAAGCGGCTCAGCTCATCCTTGACCTCGGCTGTCATCGCCACGGGTCGTCACCTCTCGGTTCGTTCACTGTCTGGGTGGGCTGCGCTGTCGCAGCGGGTTCCTCCGGGTCGGCCGACATGCCCCGCCTGCGAACGCCCTCCAAGGCCGCGGCCAACCTCGCCGGGTCATGTAAAGGTGTACCAGGTCTGGACACATCGGCGAACTCGACCTCGGCGCCCAGAATCGAGGCGGTGCGACGCAGTTGGTCGCGGTCCCGGTCACCGACCACCCGCGCCGAATCCACGATGATGTCGTCCACCGTGAAGCCGGGGGCATGTTGGGCCAGCACGTGGATGTGGCGTTCCACCGAGAAGCCCGCGGTCTCCCCCGGCTCGGCGACCAGGTTCAGCACCAGTGCGCGCCGGGCCCTGGTGGCCTGCAGCGCCGCGATCAGTTGAGGCACGAGCACATGCGGGATCACACTGGTGAACCACGAGCCCGGCCCGAGGACGACGAGGTCGGCGTTCATGATCGCGTCGATCGCCTGGTGGGTGGCCGGCGGATCCGGCGGAATCAGCCTGACCCGGCGCACCTTGCCGACCGTGGTCGCGATCGCCACCTGACCGCGGATGGCGCGGCTGACCCGCGGATCGGATTCGAGGCCGACCACGTCGGCCTCGATGCTCAGCCCCATCGGGCACATCGGCAACACCCGGCCCTTGACGCCGAGGATGCGGCCGAGTTCGTCGAGTGCGGCGACCGGGTCGGCGAGCACCTCGTTGAGGCCGGCGAGCATCAGGTTGCCGATCGGGTGGCCGGCCAGCGCACCGCTGCCGCCGAAGCGATGCTGGATGATGGTGGCCCACAACCGGCCGTGCGGGCTGTCGGATGCCAACGCCGCCAACGCCATTCGCAGATCACCGGGCGGCACCACGTCGAGTTCGTTGCGGAGCCGCCCCGACGAGCCGCCGTCGTCGGCGACGGTCACGATCGCGGTGACGTGCGGGGTCAACCGGCGTGCGGCGGACAGCGTCGCATACAGGCCGTGGCCGCCGCCGAGCGCGACGATGCGGGGGCTGCTCATTCGCGCCCCAGGTCGCGGTGCAGCACGCGCACCGTCAGCGCGGGGCCGCTCTGCAGCCGTTGCGCCAACGCCTCGGCCATCGCCACACTGCGGTGCTTCCCGCCGGTGCAGCCGATCGCGACCGTCATGTAGCGCTTGCCCTCCCGGCGGTAACCGTCGATGACCACGTTCAGCAGCTGATGGTAGGAGTCCAGGAACTCGACGGCGCCGGCCTGGCCGAGCACGTAGTCGCGGACCTCGGGGTGCTGCCCGGTGTGCGGGCGCAGCCGGTCTATCCAGTGCGGATTGGGCAGGAACCGCACATCCATCACGGTGTCGGCGTCCATCGGCAGGCCGTACTTGTAGCCGAACGACTCGACGGTGACGCTGGTGACCGACACGGTCTCCGCGGCGAACGCGCGCTCGATGCTCTCGCGCAGCCCGTGCACCGACAGCGAGGACGTGTCGATCACCAGGTCGGCCGAGGCCCGCACCGGGGCCAGCAACGCCCGCTCGGCGGCGATGCCCTCGGCCAGCGTCTGGTTGCCCTGCAACGGATGGCTGCGCCGGTTCTGCTCGTAGCGACGGACCAGGATGTCGTCGGAGGCCTCCAGGAACACGACCCTGGGCACGATGTTGCGGGTGGCCAGTTCGCTGCGCACCCAGTCCAGGTCGCCGGTGAACCCCCGCGAGCGGACGTCCATCACCGCGGCGAGCTGGGTGATCCGCGAGCCCGCGGCCAGGCCGAGATCGACCATCCGCGCGATCAGTTCGGGCGGCAGGTTGTCGGCGACATACCAGCCGAGGTCTTCGAGCACCTTGGCCGCCGTGCCGCGGCCGGCTCCGGACATGCCGGTGACCAGGACCACGTCGATTCCGTTGTCGATGGACTCGTCGTCGACAGCACTGTCAACTTCCCCGCGCAGTTCGTCGTGCATGCCCTGCCTAGTCATCCCGTTACCGTGCTCTGATCATTGCCGATAACCGCGGCAGCCGCCTGCGAATCGGGGTCGGCATCCGGTGCGGCGCCGAGCGCCTCCAGCACCGCCCGCGCCGTCGCGGCCCCGATCCCGGGCACCGCCGTGATCTCCTCCACCGACGCCTGCTTGATCTTGGCCAGCGAACCGAAGTGCGTCACCAGCGCCTTGCGCCGGTGCTCGCCGAGCCCGCGCACCGAATCCAGCGCCGACGCCGTCATCCGCTTCGACCGCTTGCTGCGGTGATATGAGATCGCGAACCGGTGCGCCTCGTCGCGAACCCGCTGCAACAGGTAGAGCCCGTCACTGTTGCGCGGGAAGATCAGCGGATCCGGTTCCGCGGGCACCCACACCTCTTCCAGACGTTTGGCCAGCCCGATCACCGCGACATCGCTGATGCCCAACTCGTCGAGGACCGCCTGCGCGGCGTTGACCTGCGGCCCGCCGCCGTCGACGACGAACAGGTTGGGCGGGTAGGCGAACTTGCGCGGTCTGCCTTCCGGAGCCGCCCCGGCGGCGGAATCGGCGCCGGCGTCCCTCTCGTCGGGCTCCTGAGCGTCGCGCAGGTGCCGGTGGAACCGGCGCCGGGTCACCTCCGCGATCGACGCGACGTCGTCGGAGCGGCCGTCGCCCGCGGCCTCCCGGATCGCGAAGTGGCGGTAGTCCGACTTGCGCGGCAGCCCGTCCTCGAACACCACGAGCGACGCGACCACGTCGGTGCCCTGCACATGGCTGATGTCGATGCACTCGATGCGCAACGGGGCGTCCTGCAGCCCCAGGGTCTCCTGAATGCTCTGCAGCGCAGCGCTTCTGGCGGTGAAATCGCCGGCCCGCTTGAGCTTGTGCTGGTTCAGTGCCTGCTCGGCGTTGCGCTTGACGGTCTCGGCCAACGCCTTCTTGTCGCCGCGCTGGGGCACCCGCAGCGCGACCCGGGACCCGCGCAGCCCGCTCAGCCACGTCTCCAACTCGTGCGCCGTCTCGGGCAGGCAGGGCACCAGCACCTGCCGGGGTACCGGGTTGGTGGCCTCGTCACCGCCGGCGTCGCTGGCGCCGCCGAGCGCGTGCTGGTCGCCGTAGAACTGGGTCAGGAACTGCTCGACGAGGTACTCCAGCGTCGATTCGCCTGGCTCACCGGACTTTTCGATCACCCAGCCGCGCTGGCCCCGCACCCGCCCGCCGCGCACGTGAAAGACCTGCACCGCGGCCTCGAGTTCGTCGTCGGCGAAGGCCACCACATCGGCGTCGGTGCCGTCGCCGAGCACCACGGTCTGCTTCTCCATCGCGCGGCGCATCGCGCCGATGTCGTCGCGCAGCCGGGCGGCGCGTTCGAAGTCGAGTTCCTCGGCTGCGGCGTTCATCTGGCGTTCCATGTCGCGGATCAGCTTGTCGGTCTTGCCCGCGAGGAAATCGCAGAAGTCCAGCACGATCCTGCGGTGCTGCTCGGCGTCGACGCGCCCGACGCACGGCGCGGAGCACTTGTCGATGTACCCGAGCAGGCACGGCCGGTCAATCTGGCTATGCCGCTTGAAGACTCCGTTCGAGCAGGTGCGCGCCGGGAACACCCGGGTCAGCAGGTCGAGTGTCTCGCGGATCGCCCACGCATGCGAGTACGGCCCGAAATAGCGCACACCTTTACGGCGCGGACCCCGGTACACCTTCAGCCGCGGATACTCCTCGTTGAGGGTCACCGCGAGCACCGGATAGGACTTGTCGTCGCGGTAGCGGATGTTGAACCGCGGATCGAATTCCTTGATCCAGTTGTACTCCAGCTGCAGCGCCTCGACCTCGGTGCCGACCACCGTCCACTCGACGCTGGCCGCCGTCGTCACCATCTGCCGGGTGCGCGGCGCCAGACCGGAGATGTCGGCGAAGTACGAGTTGAGCCTGCTGCGCAGACTCTTGGCCTTGCCGACGTAGATGACCCGCCCGTGCGGGTCGCGGAAACGGTAGACGCCCGGCTCGACGGGGATGGACCCGGGAGCGGGTCGGTACGTCGCTGGATCGGGCACGGTCCCAGGTTACTGCCGGGCCACGACGGGGTAGATCCACCTCCGTGGCAGTGATGCGGGCCACCCGCCGCCTGAGCGCCGCTCTGCTGGGGCTGACGCTGATACTCGCCGGTTGCTCGGCGACGCAGGACACACCTGCCGCCCCGCAAGGACCGTGCGACATCGCCGCCGACGGTGCGGCGGAGACGAAATCGGACGCCCGTCAGAACGAGTCCGACCCCGAGACCGCGACCGGCTACCGCTCCGGCATGACCGCGGTGCAGACCCGGACCTACGCGGTCGCCACCGCCAATCCACTGGCCACCCGCGCCGCGTGTGAGGTACTGCGCGACGGCGGCACCGCGGCCGACGCACTGGTCACCGCGCAGGCGGTGCTCGGCCTCGTCGAGCCGCAGTCCTCGGGGCTCGGCGGCGGCGGATTCCTGCTGTACTACGACGCGGCCACCGACTCGGTGCAGGCCTTCGACGGCCGCGAGGTCGCCCCGGCCGCGGCGACCGAGAATTATCTGCGCTGGGTGTCCGACACCGACCGGACCGAACCGCTGCCGGACGCGAGGGCCTCGGGGCGCTCGATCGGCGTGCCCGGGATCGTCCGGATGCTCGCCGACGTGCACGCCGAGCACGGCAGCACCCCGTGGCGCGAGCTGTTCTCCCCCGCCGTCCAGTTGGCCGACGACGGCTTCGACGTCAGCCCACGACTGGCGGCGGCGATCGCCGACGCGGCGCCCAGGCTCGCGGCCGACGAAGAGGCGGCCGCCTACTTCCTGAACCCCGACGGCAGCGCGAAGACCGCACAGGCCCGGCTGACCAATCCGGCCTATGCGAAGACGTTGGGCGCCATCGCCGCCGATCCCGCCGCGTTCTACACCGGCGACATCGCCCGTGACATCGTGGCCGCGGTAGCCGACCCGTCCGGTGGCCGCACCCCCGGCCTGATGACGCTGGAGGACCTCGCCGGATACACCGCGAAACCCCGCCAGGCGATCTGCACGCCGTACCGGGGCAAGCAGATCTGCGGGATGCCGCCGCCGTCGTCGGGCGGCATCGCCGTCGCGGCGACCCTCGGCATGCTGGAGCGGTTCCCGATGGCGCAGTACGCCCCCACCGACGTCGACCTCGACGGTGGCCGGCCGACGGTGCTGGGTGTGCATCTGATCTCCGAGGCCGAGCGGCTGGCATACGCCGATCGGGACCGCTACGTCGCCGACTCCGACTTCGTGCCGCTGCCCGGCGGATCGCCGGACCTCCTGCTGGGCAGCGACTACCTGGCCGGGCGCGCCGCGCTGATCTCGACCGAGAAGGCCATGGGCACCGCCGAGCCCGGCGACTTCGGCGCGCCGGCCGCCCCGGTCGCGCCGATACCCGAACACGGCACCAGCCACGTCAGCGTCGTCGACGCACAGGGCAACGCGGCGTCGCTGACCACCACGGTCGAATCGGCGTTCGGCTCGTTCCACATGGTGAACGGCTTCCTACTGAACAACCAGCTGACCGACTTCTCCGCCGAGCCCGCCGGCCCGGACGGCACACCGGTGGCCAACCGCGTCGAACCCGGGAAACGGCCGCGCAGCACGATGGCGCCGACGCTGATCTTCACCCCGGCCGGGCCCGGCGCGCGACGCGAGCTGTACGGAGTCGTAGGCTCGCCCGGCGGCGCGACGATCATCCAGTTCGTCGTCAAAACCGTGGTGGGGATGCTCGATTGGAATCTGGATCCGCAGCAGGCGGTATCGATGGTCGACTTCGGTGCGGACAACTCGCCCGAGACCAACGTCGGCGGCGAGCACCCGGTGATCGACACCTCAGACGACGGCGGCAACGACCCGCTGGTGCGGGGCCTGCGCGAACTCGGCCACAAGGTGGACCTGGCCGATCAGTCCAGCGGACTGTCGGCGATCGTGCGGGCACCCGGCGGCTGGGTCGGCGGCGCCGACCCGCGCCGGGAGGGCGCGGTCACGGGCGATGTGGGCGGCCCTGCGAGTTGAGGTCGCGCGTGTAGCGGTCCAGGAGCGCGCGCACCTGGTCCATCGCGTCGATCGCACGGGCCTTGTCGACGGCCTGGATCGCCATCACCGGGACGTACTCGTCGTCCGGCAGATCCAGCCGAGCCCAGCGGGCACCCTGGTGAAACGACACGTCGACCACGGTGTCCCACGGAAAGAGGCGGTAGCCCAACAGGTTCCGCACCGCCACCCCGGCCGGGCCGACCCGCAGCCGCGGCCGCGCGAACAGCGTCACCAACGCGGCGATCACGACACCGACCAGCGCGATCGCGATCTGGTCGGCCGTGCGGAAGAACACCCCGGTCGATCCGATCTTCAGCAGGGCGCCGACCACGACATGCGCGGCGACGATGATCGCCGCGGCGCCCCAGGCGAAGATCGGGGTCAGATGCGGTTTGACCTCGAGGTCCCAGTCGCCACTCATGAGCCGGCGGCGAGTCGGCGCAGCGTCAGCGCGGTCGACAGTGCAGCCGCGGCCGCCTGGGCGCCCTTGTCCTCGCCGGAACCGGGCAGCCCGGCACGGTCGAGCGCCTGGTGTTCGGTGTTCACGGTGAGCACCCCGTTGGCGACCGGGGTGGACGCATCCAGCGACACCCGGGTCAGACCCTGCGTGACGGCATCACAGACGTAGTCGAAATGCGGTGTCTCTCCGCGGATCACCACACCGAGAGCGACCACGGCGTCATGGGTCTGCGCGAGTGCCTGCGCGACGACGGGGATCTCGATCGCGCCGAGCACTCGCACCACGGTCGGGTCGCTGATCCCGGCCTCCTCGGCGACCTTGACCGCGCCGGCGAGCAGCGCGTCGCAGATCTTCTCGTGCCAGGTGCTGGCCACGATGCCGAGCTTGACGTCCTTGGCATCGATCGGGGGCAGGTCGGGAACTCCCTGGCCGCTCATACCGCGCCGCCGAACTCGCCCGGGACGGCTTCGTCGAAGTCCTCGAGGCCGACCAGGTCGTGGCCCATCCGGTCGCGCTTGGTCATCAGATAGCGGATGTTCTCCGCGTTGGCCCGCACCGGCAGCGGCACCCGCTCGATGATGTGCAGGCCATAGCCGTCGAGGCCGACCCGCTTCGCCGGGTTGTTGGTCAGCAGGCGCATCGACCGCACCCCGAGGTCGACGAGGATCTGCGCGCCGATGCCGTAGTCGCGGGCGTCGGCGGGAAGCCCGAGCTTCAGGTTCGCGTCGACGGTGTCGTCGCCGGCGTCCTGGAGCTGATAGGCCTGCAGCTTGTGCATCAGCCCGATGCCGCGGCCCTCGTGGCCGCGCATGTAGAGCACGATGCCGCGGCCCTCGCGCGCGACCATCGCCAGCGCGGCGTCCAGCTGCGGACCGCAGTCGCAGCGGCGCGAGCCGAACACGTCACCGGTCAGACACTCCGAATGCACCCGCACCAGCACGTCGTGGCCGTCGCTGTGCGGGCCCGCGATGTCACCCTTGACCAGTGCGACGTGCTCGACATCCTCGTAGATGCTGGTGTAGCCGACGGCGCGGAACTCGCCGTGGCGGGTCGGGATGCGCGCCTCGGCGACCCGGGCGATGTGCTTTTCGTGCTTACGCCGCCACTCGATCAGGTCGGCGATCGAGATCAGCGCCAGATCGTGCTCGTCGGCGAAGATCCGCAGCTCGTCGGTCTGCGCCATCGCGCCTTCGTCCTTCTGGCTGACGATCTCGCAGATCGCGCCCGCGGGCTGCAGACCGGCGAGCCGGGCCAGGTCGACGGCGGCCTCGGTGTGTCCCGGCCTGCGCAGCACGCCACCGTCCTTGGCGCGCAACGGCACCACGTGACCGGGCTTGGTGAAGTCGTCGGCGACCGCGTCGGGATCGGCGAGCAGCCGCATCGTCGTGGCCCGGTCCATCGCCGAGATACCGGTTCCGACACCCTTCTTCGCATCGACGGTCACGGTGTAGGCGGTCTGGTGCTTGTCCTGGTTGACCGCGTACATCGGCAGCAGGCCGAGCCGGTCGCAGATGTCACCGGCCAGTGGGACGCACAGGTACCCGGAGGTGTAGCGCACCATGAACGCCACCAGTTCCGGGGTGGCTTTCTCGGCGGCGAAGATCAGGTCGCCCTCGTTCTCCCGGTCCTCGTCGTCGATGACGACCACGGCCTTGCCTGCGGCTATGTCGGCAACCGCGCGCTCGACCGAATCCAGCCTCGTCATCCTCACCACCCTTGCCGGTTCCGGGCACGGAACCTCGTCTCGATGCCCTTCAGTATGAACCACGGCAAGGCCCCGGTTATTGCCCCTGGGTGGGGCATCAGTCACCGGCGGGCAACTCGCCCTTCTTCTCCAGGAGCCGTTCGACGTACTTGGCGATCACATCCACCTCGAGGTTCACCGGGCTGCCGACCGCGGCGTGGCCGAGCGTCGTCATGCCGAGCGTCGTCGGGATCAGCGACACCTCGAACCAGTCGTCGCCGAGCCCCGAAACCGTCAGCGAGACCCCGTCGACGGTGATAGAGCCCTTGTGGACGACGTAGTGGGACAGTTCGGCGGGCAGCGAGACCCGCACCACGGTCCAGTGCTCGGACGGGGTCCGGGACACGATCTCACCGGTGCCGTCGACGTGGCCCTGCACGATGTGACCACCGAGGCGGCTGCTCACCGCGGCCGCGCGTTCGAGGTTCACGCGGGCGCCGACGTCGATGCCGCGCAGACTCGAGCGGCTCAGTGTCTCGTTCATCACATCGGCGCTGAACGAATCACCGTCGAGTACGTCGACCACGGTCAGGCACACGCCGTTGACCGCGATCGAATCCCCATGGCCGGCATCGGAGGTGACGACGGGCCCGCGGATCACCAGGCGCGCCGAGTCACCCAGGTCCTCCTTGGCGACGACCTCGCCCAGTTCTTCGACGATTCCAGTGAACACGCCGACCAGCCTAGAACGTCACCGAACACGCAGTTCAGCCACCGCATCGGCGGTCCGCTACCGGCCCGGGCACCCACGTGCCGACACCTGCACCCTCTACGATGCAGGCATGCAGACCCGCCTGTTGGCGATCTTCGCCGCCCTTTTTGCCGTCGTCGCCCTCGCCGCAGGGTGTTCCGGTTCGTCCTCGGAGGACTCCGGCAAGGACCTGCCCGACGCCGCGACCCTGCTGAAGCAGTCCGCGGAGACCACCAGGGGCCAGACCAGCGCCCACCTCAAACTGTCCGTGCAGGGGCAGATCGCCGAGCTTCCCGTCGAGGAACTCGAAGGCGATCTGACCCAGACCCCGGAGGTCGCGGCCAAGGGTGTCGCGAACATCATCTTCCTCGGCCAGAAGCTCAACAACGTCGAGTTCGTGGTGTCCGGCGGCGACCTGTGGGCCACCATCACCGCCGGTGGCGCGCTGTCGAACTTCGGTCCGGCCGCCGACGTCTACGACGTCGCCGCGATCCTCGATCCCAACGTCGGTCTGGCCAACGTGCTCGCCAACTTCGGCAATCCCAGCGCCGACGGTCGCGAGACCGTCGAGGGAACGCAGACCGTCCGGATCACCGGCGACGTCAGCGCCGACGCGGTCAACAAGATCGCCCCGCAGATCGGCGCCACCGGCCCGGTGCCCGGCACCGCCTGGGTCGCCGAGGAAGGTGACAACAAGCTCATGCAGGTGCGCCTGGAGCCGACTCCCGGCAACAGCGTCACGATGACGCTGTCCAAGTGGGGCGAGCCGGTGACCGTCGACAAACCCGCGGCGTGATGCTCGAGACCCGGGGCGCCACCAACCGCTGGCTGGCGATCAGTGCGGGCAGCCTGGCGGTGATGCTGGGCGCCCTCGACACCTACGTGGTGGTCTCGGTCATCCGCGACATCATGGTCGACGTCGGCATCGGCATCAACGAGATCCAGCGGGTCACGCCGATCATCACCAGCTACCTGCTGGGCTACATCGCCGCGATGCCGCTGCTGGGGCGGGCGTCCGACCGGTTCGGCCGCAAGATGCTGATCCAGGTCAGCCTGGCCACCTTCGCCATCGGTTCGGTGATCACCGCGATGTCGACCGACCTCGTCCCGATGGTCATCGGCCGCGCCGTCCAGGGTGCCGCCAGCGGTGCGCTGCTGCCCGTCACGCTGGCGCTGGCCGCGGATCTGTGGATGAGCCGCAACCGCGCCGCGGTGCTCGGCGGTGTCGGCGCCGCCCAGGAGTTGGGCAGTGTGCTCGGCCCGCTCTACGGCGTCGGCCTGGTCGCCCTGTTCAGCCACTGGCAGGCGGTGTTCTGGGTCAACGTGCCGCTCGCGGCGATCGCGATGGTGATGATCCACTTCAGCCTGCCCGCCCGGTCCAAGGACGCGCCGACGGAGAAGGTCGACGTGGTGGGCGGGCTGCTGCTGGCCCTGGCGCTCGGGCTGGTCGTCGTCGGGCTCTACAACCAGACACCCGACGGCAAGCAGATGCTGCCGAGCTACGGCATACCGGTGCTGATCGCCGCGGCGGTCGCCGCCGCCGCGTTCTTCCTGTGGGAGAAGGTCGCCTCCACCCGGCTCATCGAGCCCGCCGGGGTGCGGTTCCGGCCGTTCCTGGCCGGCCTGGGCGCATCGCTGTGCGCCGGCGCGGCGCTGATGGTCACGCTGGTCAACATCGAACTGTTCGCCCAGGGTGTGCTCGGCAAGGAACAGAGCGAAGCGGTCTTCATGCTGCTGTGGTTCCTCGGCGCACTACCGATCGGCGCCCTGGTCGGCGGCTGGCTGGCCACCAGGATCGGGGACCGCATCGTCGTGTTCGTCGGCCTGCTCATCGCCGCGGTCGGCTACTGGCTCGTATCGCAGTGGACCTCGGCCGTGCTGACCGACCACCACGACCTCGGCTTCGTGCACCTGCCCACGTTCGACACCGACCTCGCGATCGCCGGACTGGGCCTCGGCCTGGTCATCGGACCGCTGACCTCGGCGACGTTGCGGGTCGTACCGTCGGCCCAGCACGGCATCGCGTCGGCCGCGGTGGTGGTCGCGCGGATGATCGGCATGCTGATCGGCATCGCGGCGCTGTCGGCGTGGGGTCTGTACCGGTTCAACCAGCATCTCGCGGAACTCCCCCCGAGCACTGCCGGCGGGTCACTGGCCGAGCGGCTGGCCGCCGAGGCGAACCGGGTCGTCGAGGCCTACGTGCTGCAGTACGGGGAGATCTTCACGATCACCTCGATCGTGTGTGTCGTGGGCGCCGTGCTGGGCCTGCTGATCGCGGCCAGGAGCGAACACGCCGACGAGCCGGCCGGCGAGCCTCAGCAGCGCTCGAGCCCGCGGCCCATCAGCTGACGGTCTTCGGCCGGATCCGCGTGATCGGAGGTCAGTCCCCGCCACGCGGCGCGCAGTGCGCCCGGGAGGTCGCGGGGGTCGATGGGACTGATGTTGAGCCAGTTCTGCAGGGCAGGCATGCTCGATGTCCTTTGTTTATTCGTGCTCACCATGCGCAAACGTCGGTGAAGGCGCGATTGACCCAGTCTAGCGAGATCCGGGCACCGACCCCGGTAGCGGCGCGGTGTGAGCCCCGGCACTCGGGATCAGTGCGGGCTCAGGCTCAGCAGCACATCGGGTCCGACCGGCGCCATCCCGTCGAAGCGCCAGCGGTGCGCCTGGGAGATGTTCGTCACCCCGACGTCGTCGATCACGGAGACCGGCCCACCGAGCAGGATCGGGGCGACGTATGCCAGGATCCGGTCCACCGCTCCGGCCCGCAGGAACGCGCCCGCCAGTGTCGGTCCGCCCTCCAGGAACACGTCGGTGCGGTCCGACAACGCCCGGAGCACCTCGTGCGGATCGCGGGTGCGGATCACCATCGTGTGGGAGTCGTCATTGAGAACCGTTGCGTCGGGCGAGATCTCACGCATCCCGACCACGACGCGAAGCGGCTGGTGGTCGGCCAGGCTGCCGTCGGGCAGCCGCGCGGTCAGCGCCGGGTCGTCGGCGAACACGGTCCCGGTCCCGACGATGATCGCGTCGGCGGCCGCGCGCCGCCGATGCACGTCGGCGCGCGCCGCCTCGCCGGTGATCCACTGACTGGAACCGTCGGCCGCCGCGCTGCGCCCGTCCACGCTGCCGGCGAATTTCCATGTCACATGCGGCTTTCCGGTGCGCTGTTTGTGCAGCCACTCCCGCAGCGGGCCACCGGACACCTCGGCGGCCAGCACCTCCGCGGTGACCTGCACGCCGGCGGCGGTCAGCCGCGCGGCCCCACCCGCGGCCGCGGGGTTGGGATCGGCGACGGCGTATGCGACCGCGGCGATCCCGGCGTCCAGCAACGCATCCACGCACGGCGGGGTGCGGCCGAAGTGGTTGCACGGCTCCAGGGTGACGACGGCGGTGCCGCCTGCCGCGCGCTGACCGGCGCGGCGCAGCGCGAGCACCTCGGCGTGCGGCCCACCCGTCGATGCCGTCGCCCCGACCCCGGCGATCTCCCCGTCACGGTCCAGGATCACCGCTCCGACAGGAGGATTCGGGTACGTGCGGCCCTTCACCCGCTCCGACTGCTCGATGGCCGCGGCCATCGCCGCGTCAAGGTTCACAGCACCAGATGCTTGGATGCCGACGCAGCCTGGCTGCGCAGCGACTCCACCGCGGCCGCCGGGTCCTCGGCGCTGTAGACCGCGGAGCCCGCGACGAAGCAGTCCACGCCGGCCTCGGCGGCGGCCTCGATGGTGTCGGTGTTGATGCCGCCGTCGATCTCGATCAGGATCGTCAGCTCGCCGGCGTCGACGAGGCGGCGCACGGTACCGACCTTCGGCAACACCTCGGCGATGAACTTCTGGCCGCCGAAGCCCGGCTCCACCGACATCACCAGCAGGGTGTCGAATTCGCGCAGGATCTCCAGGTACGGCTCGATCGGAGTGCCCGGCTTCACCGAGAGGCCCGCCTTGGCCCCGGCGGCGCGGATGTCGCGGGCCACCGCGATCGGATTGTCGGTCGCCTCGGCGTGGAACGTGACGTTGTAGGCGCCCGCCTCGGCGTACGGCGGCGCCCACCGTTCGGGGTTGTCGATCATCAGATGGCAGTCCATCGGGATGTCGGTGGCCTTGAGCAGGGATTCCACCACCGGCAGCCCGAGGGTCAGGTTCGGCACGAAGTGGTTGTCCATGACGTCGACGTGCAGCCAGTCGGCGCCCTCGACGGCGGCGGACTCCTCTGCGAGCCTGGCGAAGTCGGCGGCCAGGATCGACGGTGCGATCAACGGTTTCGGCATGGGGATCAGCCTACGATGCGCCCGCTACCCGGAAGTGACCCGTAGTGCGGCGGCGAACATCGCGTCGGTGCCGTGCCGGTGCGGCCACAGCTGCACCGACGTCCCGTCGCCGGTGTCGGTGGCCGGCGCGAACAGCTCGCGGGTGTCCAGCGCGGTCACCGGATACCTGCGGACCGCGTCGGCGACGACGCCGGCGGTCTCGGCGAGATGCGGCGAACAGGTCGCGTACAGCACCACCCCGCCGGGCCGGGTCAGCCGGATCGCCGCGGCCAGCAGTTCGCGCTGCAGTCTGGCCAGCGCGGGCACATCGCCCGGGGTGCGCCGCCACCGCGCCTCCGGGCGCCGGCGCAGCGCGCCGAGCCCGGTACACGGCGCGTCGACCAGCACCCGGTCGAACCCGGGGGTGAGCCCGGACTCCCGGCCGTCGACGCGCACCACCTCGACACCGAGTCCCGCGGTGTTCTGCTCCACCATGTCGGCGCGCCGCGGTGCGGGTTCGACGGCCGTGACCGTCGCGCCGGTGGACCGGCCCAGCGCCGCCAGCAGGGCGGTCTTGCCACCGGGCCCGGAGCACAGGTCCAGCCACCGGCCGCCGTCCTCGCCGTCCAGCGGCGCCAGGGTCAGCGCCCGCGCCACCAGCTGGCTGCCTTCGTCCTGCACCAGCGCCCGGCCGTCGCGCACGGCCGCGACCCCGCCGGGATCGCCGTCACCGAGGTACACCGCGTACGGCGAGTACCGCCCGACGGTGCCGCCGGTCTGCTCGGCGAGATCGGCGGCGCTCAACTGTCCGGGGCGGGCCGCCAGGTGCACCTCGGGGCGGGCGTCGTCGCTGGCGAGCAACTCCTCGAGTTCGCCGGCCCGCGCTCCCAGCGCGTCGGCGAACGCCTGCCCGATCCACCTCGGGTGGGCGTGCACGAACGACAGGTGGCCGATCGGGTCGGTGTCGGCCGGCGGAGCGAGTTCGGCCACCCAGGACGCCTCGTCGCGGCGCGCGATGGTGCGCAGCACACCGTTGACGAAACCTGCTCGCGCCGTGTCGAATTCGAGGCCGGCCTGTTCCACGGTGGTGGATACCGCCGCGTGGTCGTCGACGCGGGTGCGCAGCAGCTGATAGGCGCCGAGGCGCAGCAGATCCAGCAGCACCGGGTCGATCCGGTCCACCGGCCTGCCCGCCGCCGCGGCGATCACCGCGTCGAGCAGACCGGTCGCGCGGCAGGTGCCGTAGGTCAGCTCGGTGGCGAAAGCGGCGTCGCGCCCGGTGATTCCGCGCTCGCGCAGCAGCGCCGGCAGCGCCAGGTTGGCGTACGCGTCGCGTTCGGACACCGCACGCAGCACGTCGAACGCGGCTTGGCGGGCCGGGTCCAGCCGCTTACGCCGCATCGGGCGCTTCTTCTTCTCGGGCCGGTTCATTTGGCCCACCCGATGTCCTCGGCGCGGGCACCACGGGCCCAGTCGGCGGCGTTCATCGGTTTCTTGCCCGGCGGCTGCACGGTGCCGAGCAGTACCGGCCCGGAGCCGGTGCCGACGTGGACGTGTTTCTTGTCGGCCCGGATCTGTCCGGGTGCGAGGTCGTCGGGTCCGTCGGCGGGCACCGTGACGGGGCCGACCTTGACCCTCGTGTCGCCGATCATCGTCCAGGCGCCCGGGTTCGGGGTGACCGAACGGATGCGCCGGTCCACCACGTGCGCGGGTAGATCCCAACGGATGCGGGCGTCGTCGACGGTGACCTTCGGTGCGACACTGACGCCGTCGGAGGGTTGCGGCACCGCGGTCAGCGTGCCGTCCTCGATGCCGTCCATGGTGGCCTCCAGCAGCCCCGCGCCCGTTTCGGCCAGTCGTGCCAGCAGATCACCGGCGGTGTCGGCGGGCCGGATGGTCTCGGTGACCACACCGAACACCGGGCCGGAGTCGAGGCTGCGTTCGATCTGGAACGTCGTCGCGCCGGTCACCTCGTCGCCGGCGGCCAGCGCGGCCTGCACCGGCGCGGCCCCGCGCCAGGCGGGCAGCACCGAGAAGTGCAGGTTCACCCATCCATGCCGGGGTACGGCGAGCAGTTCGTCGCGCAGCAGCGCACCGTAGGCCACCACCGCGCAGCAGTCCGGGGCCAGCTCGGCGAGTTCGGCGACGAATTCTTCGGAGTTGGGGCGCTGCGGTTTCAGCACCGGGATGCCGTGTTCGGTGGCCCTCGTCGCGACCGGGGACGGGGCCGGGCGGCCGCGCCGGCCCGCGGCCGCGTCGGGACGGGTCAGGACCGCGACGACGTCGTGGCGTGGCGAATCGATGAGCCGTTGCAGTGACGGGAGGGCAGGTTCCGGAGTGCCGGCGAAGACGAGACGCACCGAGCCAGTGTATGGAGTCGGCCTACCGCGGGGTCTGGTAGTACTCCTTCTCGGTCACCCCGGCCAGTGGGGCGACGAACATCCACGGGATCGTGGTGAGCAGCCGGTTGAGGGTGGCCGCCGCGTCGTTGTAGTACTGCCGGGCGAACGCGAGTTTGTCCTCGGTGTCGGCGAGAGTGCGCTGCAGGTCCAGAAAGTTGTTCGACGAGTTGAGCTGCGGATAGTTCTGTCCGAGCGCCAGCAGCGGGGCCAGCGCCGAGTCGAGTTGTCGCTCGGCGGCGCTGCGCTGGGCCACCGACTCGCCACCGGTGGCCGACGTCAGCGCCGCCCTCGCATCGGTGACCCGATCCAGGATGGCCTTCTCGTGGGCCGCGAACGTCTGCACGGTGTGCACCAGGCTCGGGATGAGCGACGCGCGCCGGGTCAACTCGACGTCGATCCCGGACAGCGCCTCGGCGACACGGACGTCGGCGGATCGGATCTTGTTGTACCCCAACACGAATCCGACCAGCACCGCCACGGCGAGCACCAGCACGACGACGAGCACGAAGCTCACCATGATCCACCTCCTCCGCCGCCGCCCCCACCGCCGCCGCCACCGCCGCTGAAGCTGCCGCCGCCGCCCGAGGACGAGGACGAAGCCGCCTGCGATGCGGTGTAGGCGCCGATCGAGGACGACAGCGCCGAATCGAAACTGTCGAAGTCCGCGCCGCCGGAACCGCCGGCGAATCCCGAGCCGGAACCTGCCGGAATCGGGTACCAATCGGGTTGCGGCGCAGTGGTTCCGGTGTAGGCCTCGTACTTCTTGGCCCACAGCGCCGCGACGCCCGCCGCGACCGCGAACGGCACATAGGCGATGTAGAGGTCCTTGCGGGCCGAGAAGTCGAAACGGCTCTCCGCCGAGTCGGTGGACAGCAGGCGGTGGAAGCCACCGACCCGCGACCACAGCTCACGGCCCGCGGCGGTGCGCCGGGTGCCGACGCCGTCGCGCCACGACCCGGCCGACAGCAGGAAGAACGCCGCGAACGGCAAAGCCCACATGGTGGTCGGGAAGCCCCAGCGGAAGAACGCGCACACCATCAGCACGAACGCCACCGCGTTGGCGGCCCGCAACCAGAGCTCCTTCTTGCGGGGCACCAGCAGGCCGTCGTCGATCGCCCACTTCCGGACGGCCGAGGACATATCGGCCTTGGCCTTGCTGAGCTTCTCCCCCGACTTGGGTGTCTTCTTTGCCTCGAACACCGCTGTCTCGTTGAGCAGCTTGAGCCGCGACGCGACCGCGACGCTGACCGGGTCGACGTCGGCCCACTGCCCCGGCTTGGCGATCGTGGTGATCGTCCAGTGTTTGTCGCTGACCCGGTCCAACCGGATGAGGCCGCGTTCGGCCAGGTACAGCAGTGTCGCGGTCAGGCCGCGGGACGGCACGGACTCGGTGCGGATGTATTCGGCCTGCACCGGGCCGAGCCCGGGCGGCGGGGCGTACTGCAGCGGGAAGCCCGGGGGCCGCTCCAGCACGCGGCGGAACCACACCAGCGCCGCGGCGCCGGCGAGCACGGTGAACGCCGCGACCCACCACACCCCGGTCAGCGACTGGCCGAGCACCCGGTCCCAGCTGTGCGACCACGGCAGGGTCATCCGCGGCGGGACCGGTACATCCACGCCCGCACGGACAGTGACCGGGGTGCGCGGCGGCAGGTCCTCGGCGCGCAACCGCACCCGGGTGCCGTCGACGGTCAGGTCGTCACACGCACGGCCGACGCCGTAGCCGACCGAACACTGGGCGGTGCCGACCGCGCCGGGCAGGTCCAGCGTGATGTCGGCGCGCTCGATGCGGTTGTTCCAGGCCGGCGCGATCACGTTCCAGAAGAACACGCTCGGTGACGGCGCCGGGTCGCCGACCGTGTCGGCGAACTCGCGGCCGGCGCCGACCTCGCCGGGGTCGAGGACACCGGGAACGGTGTAGCGGATCTCGAAGACGTGCTCGCCGTCGCTGAGGTAGCGGTCGGGATCCCCGATCTTGGCGACCCGGAAGCGGTTCGCGTCCTCCCAGAGCATCTCGTAGGTCGCGGGACGTCCATCCAGCAGGATCGACTGGATCTCGGGCTTCTGCCGCACCGACGTGTCGTTTGGGTTGACCAGGTCCCAGTAGCGGAAGATGCCGTGGCGCGCGGTGGTGTAGAAGTCGGTGGTGATCGTCTCGACCGCGGTCATGTCGCCGGCGGCGTTCACGGCGATGTCGACGTCGTAGTGCGTGATCACCACCGGGTCGTCGACCTCGGTGGAGCCGCCGCCGGATCCACCGTCGAAGACCACCGGCCACAGCACACCGCATGAGATCAAGATCAACGGGATGAGCGCCTTGAGCACCCTCCCCGCCGACATGGGCATCAGCCTATGTGCAACGGGTCGATCTGGATGCGAACTGGCTCCTGATCGTGGCGAGCGCTTTGCACCGCCGCCGCGCGCCGCAGCGCCGCGGCCAGTTCCAGGCCACCGTCGCGGGGCACCCGCACCAACATCCTGACGACCGGGGCGTCCGGGGCGATCCCGGCCGGTCTGCGCGCCCCGACCGGAAGATCCACGGATGGCGCCTGCACGCGGGACGCCGATCGGCGCGCCCTCGGGCGGAGCGCGAGGCCGGCGGCGCCAGCAGACCTCCACGCGAGCCGCACCGACGACCGGCAGACCGCGCGCGGGGCGCCCTCGGCCGGCACGACCACCGCGCGGACCGCATCGGAGCCGCACCGGGCGCACCGAAGGGCGAGCTCCCGCCCGCGGCAGACCGCTCGGCCCTGCAGCGCGCGACGGCCCGGCATTTGGCGCACGACAGCGCGGGCACATAGCCGCGCCGCGGCACCTGGACCAGGACGGGGGTGTGCTTGGCCAGCGCGGCGCGGGCGGCGTCGAGGGCGACGGTCGGCAACCGCGCGGTGTGCGCCGCGGCGTCCCGTTCGTGCGCGTAGGCGCTGTCCTCCAGGGCGATCACCCGCGGCGCGTGCGCGCGCAGCGTGTGCCGGGTCGCGGTGAGGTCGTGCGCCCACCCGCTGCGCACCAGCGCCTGCGCCTCGGCGGTGCGCGCGTATCCGCCGATCATCGCCGCGCAGCGCAACTGGTGGGCACGCAGCATCGCGACGTCGCGGGCGTGCGGGTACGGCGAGCGCGGCTCGGCCAGCGAATCGTCACCGTCGTCCCACAGCATCACCAGACCCAGATCGGCAACCGGCGCGAAAACCGCACTGCGCGTGCCGATCACGAACCGCGCGTCACCCCGCAGCACCGCCAGCCAGCGACGGTAGCGCTCGGCGGGCCCCAGCCCCGCCGACAACGCCACCACCCGGTCGGCGTCGAGGCGCGTCAGCGCGGCGGCGTGCAGCAGGTCGACGTCGCGCTGATCAGGGACGACGGCGAGCACCCCACGACCGGCGTGCACCGTCACGGCGGCGACCTCGGCCAGCCTGGCCGGCCAGGATTCACCCGGAAGGGCCTGCCACACCGCCCGCGCGGCTCTGGTCTCACGCAGCGCGGCGACGAACCGCTCGCCGCCGCTGTAGGCCGCCCACGCGGCGGTGTCGACCGGCGCGGCCGCCAGGGGTGCGAGCACCACCGGCGTCTTCTTCTCCACCGTCGCGTGCCGGGGCGGCACGGCCAACCGCAGCACGTCGGCGCGGGTCCCGGCATACCGGGCGGCGACCGCGTCGACGAGGCGGCGCACGTCGTGGGTCAGCACGCACTCCGGTGACACCACCTTGTCGATCCATCCGAGCTTGCCGGCATGGTCGGTGTCGGAACGTCTTTCGAGCACGAACGCGTCGACGAGCCTGCCGTGGAAGCGGACCTTGACCCGCACCCCGGGCTGCGCGTCGTCGGACTGTTCGGCGGCCACCAGATAGTCGAACTCGCGGTCGAGGTGCGGCACCGTCAGCATCGGCAGTACACGGGCGATGGGCTCGTGTTCGGCGGCCTGCCGGGCGGGTTTCACACCGCAGGTGTAGCAGACGGCACGGACGTGCGGCCGAACAGCAGCCCCGCGGTGATCAGCAGCAGCGACGCCGCGTATGCCCACCAGATCGGCACTGCCAGCGCCTCCGAGCCGAGCACGAATCTGCTGATGCCGATCATCGCGTCCGACACCGCGAAACACACCGCACCCAGCGCGGTCCACGGGGTCGGCAGGTCCGCCAGCAACGCGACGCACACCATCGCGCCCAGCACGGTGATGTAGAGCGTGACGGGCAGCGCCATGCCCTGGTCGAGCAGCCGCGGCCAGAACCACCCCAGCAGCGCCACACACGCGATCAGCACGACCGCGGCCGCGGCGAGTCCGCGCGGGGACCGCCGCGCCAACGGCAGCAGCGCAGCCAGGAAACACAGATGCGCGATCAGGAACGACGCCAGCCCGAGCACGAACGACGGCTCCCACCACGGCATCGCCAGCAGGTAGTCACCCGCCGCGGAGAACAGCAGCGCAGCGAACAACCACAGCCGCTCCCGCCGGATCGGATGGGTCAGCGCCGCCGCGGCGAGCAGCACCGCCGCCAGGGACTTGACCGCGGGCTGCAAGGCGAACTGCCCGGTCAGCTCGGCGCCCGCGGGCACTCGCGTCGCGGTCACGATCAGGAAAACGCCGTAGCCCGCGGCCACCGCCGCGGCACCGGCCCACAGCTTCCGGGTCATGGGCGAGAAGTTACGGTATCGGACATGGCTGACCTTGATCCGGTACTGCAGAAGGTGCTTGAGGCGTTCCCGTTCCAGCTGAGCACCGACGGCGGACCGGAGGCGGCCCGGCAGCGCTTCAAGGATCTCCCCCGCGGCCCGGTGCATCCCGAGGTCGACGCATACGACCGCACGATCGACGGCCCCGGCGGACCGATCGCGCTGCGCGTGTACCGGTCGCCGTCAGAGGATGCGGCGCTGCCCGTGGTGGTGTTCATCCACGGCGGCGGCTGGACGGTCGGCGACCTCGACAGCTACGACGGTCAGGCCCGCATGCACGCGATGGGCGCGGGCGCTGTCGTGGTGTCGGTCGACTACCGGCTGGCCCCCGAACATCCCTATCCGGCCGCGGTCGAGGACGTCTGGGCGGCGACCCGATGGGTTGTCGAGCACGCCGGCGAGATCGGTGCCGATGCGAGCAGGCTCGCGGTCGCCGGCGATTCCGCGGGCGGCAACCTCGCCGCGGTGGTGGCGCAGTCGGCCCGCGACGCCGGGATCGCGATGCGCCTCCAGCTGCTGTGGTATCCGTCGACGACGTTCGACACATCGCTGCCGTCGTTCACCGAGAACGCCGACGCCCCGATCCTGGACCTGAAGTCCTGCAAGGCTTTCAGCCGTTGGTATGTCGGTGATCTGGACCTCTCCGACCCACCGGTGACGCTGATCCCGGCGCGCGGGGAGCTGTCGGGGCTCGCCCCGGCCTATATCGCGGTCGCCGGACACGACCCGCTGCGCGACGACGGCCTGCGCTATGCCGAGTTGCTGACCGCGGCCGGGGTGCCGGTCGAGGTGCACGAGGCCGAATCCCTGGTGCACGGCTACCTCGGCTACGCCGGGATCGTCCCGGCCGCCACCGAGGCCCTCGAACGCGGACTGAAGGCGTTGCGTGCCGCGCTAACGTGAGGTGAGCAGCAGGAGGCGCCATGACCGAACCCGACGTCCACACCGTCATCATCGGCGCGGGGTTCTCCGGGATCGGGACCGCCATCCAGCTCGACCGGGCCGGGATGCCCGATTATCTGATCGTCGAGGCCGGCGACGAACCCGGCGGCACCTGGTACTGGAACACCTATCCGGGGGTCGCGGTCGACATCCCGTCGTTCTCCTACCAGTTCTCGTTCGAACAGAGCACGTCGTGGTCGCGGACCTACGCGCCGGGCAACGAGCTCAAGGGCTACGCCGAGCACTGCTTCGACAAGTACCGGCTACGGTCGAGGGCCCGGTTCGCGACGGTGGTGCGCAGCGCCGAATTCGATGAAGCCCAAGAGCTTTGGCGTCTCAGCCTGGATTCCGCCGAAGGTCCGACCACCTTGACGGCGCGGTTCGTCGTGAACGCCGGCGGCGCGCTGACGGTGCCGAATCTGCCCGACATAGACGGCGTGGACACCTTCGCCGGACCCACCGTGCACACCGCCCGCTGGGACCACGACCTGGACCTGACCGGGAAACGGGTCGCCGTCATCGGCACCGGCGCGTCGGCCGTCCAGGTGATTCCGGAGATCGCGCCGATCACGGCGCGGCTGACCGTGTTTCAGCGCACCCCGATCTGGTGCTTCCCGAAATTCGACGTCCCGCTGCCGAGGGCGGCCAAGTCGATGATGGGGTTGCCGTTCGGCCAGACGCTGCAGCGTTTCGTCAGCCAGGCCTATGTGGAGCTGACGTTCCCGCTGGCCGCCCAGTACTTCACCGTCAACCCGATGGCCAAGCGGATGAGCAAGCTCGGGCTGGCGTATCTGCGCAGGCAGGTCCACGATCCGGCGGTGCGCGACAAGCTCACGCCGCGCTACGCGGTCGGCTGTAAGCGGCCCGGCTTCCACAACACGTACCTGTCGACGTTCAACCGCGACGACGTCGAGTTGGTCACCGAACCGATCGACAGGATCACCGGTACGGGCGTCGCGACCGCCGACGGGGTGCACCGCGAGGTCGACGTACTGATTTTGGCGACCGGATTCAAGGTGCTCGACACCGAGAACGTGCCGACGTACGAGGTGATCGGCCGCGACGGCCGATCCCTGTCGAAGTTCTGGAACGAGCACCGACTGCAGGCCTACGAGGGCGTGAGCGTCCCCGGCTTTCCGAACTTCTTCACGGTCTTCGGGCCGTACGGCTACGTCGGCTCGTCCTACTTCGCGTTGATCGAGGCACAGACCGCACACATCGTGCGCTGCCTGCAGGAGGCCCGGCGCCGCAACGCCACCCGGATCGAGGTGCGCCAGGAGGCCAACGACCGGTACTTCGCCGAGATGATGCGCAAGAGGCACCGGCAGATCTTCTGGCAGGACAGCTGCCGGCTGGCCAACAGCTACTACTTCGACCAGCACGGCGACGTGCCGCTGCGGCCGGCCAGCACGCTCGAGGCGTACTGGCGCAGCCGCCGCTTCCCGATCGACGACTACGAGTTCGCCTCTTACGTTCGGGCGCAATGACTTTCGAGCAGCTGCAACAACCGCCACGATGCGACGCGGTCCGTCATTTCGCGGTCATATCGGGTTGGACCTGTCTGAGCAGACTCGGAAAGGACGCCGTGACGAGCAACGCGATTGCGACAAGGGCGCTGCTGGCCCATACGGGGCCGAGGTCGGCGAGTCTGGTACTCAGAGTTGCCGCGGCGATGGCTGGGCCCGCAGCGGCGCCGACGTTCAAGGCAGCCGTTGCATACGAGCCGGCCATCGTCGGCGCTTCGGAGGCCTCGTACAAAACCCGTGTGATCAGCGTGCTTCCTACGGCGAAAGAGACGGCTCCCTGAGTGAAGGCCAGGATGAGCAGAGTGACCGGGTGAGAAGCCATCACGGCCAAGCCGACCCAGCCGATCAGTAGCAATGGTCCACCGACCGCGATGACCCGACCGGGCCATCGGTCAGACAGCCGCCCGGCCACGTTGACACCGACGAAGCATCCCAGGCCGAACACCACCAGCACCACAGAGACCCACACAGAGCCGAGGCCGGCGACGTCGATGACGATCGGAGCGAGGAAGGTATAGGTTCCGAACGTCGCCGCATTGACCAGCGCGCTCAGCACCAGAATGAGTATCAGCCGGGGACGTCGAAGTTGGACAAGTTCCCGCCCCAGATCCGGTCCGGTTGCTGCGTCTGGTGGGTGATGCGATACGGGGATGCCACGCAGTACCCCGACTGCCGAAGGCAAACACAACAGTGCGACGACCCAAAAGGTGGCACGCCAGTCGAGCAACGCCCCTAGCAGTGCGCCGCCGGGCACTCCGATGATGGTGGCCAGGGTGGTACCGCCCAGAAGCACAGCCAGGGCACGGCCCTTTCGATCAGCAGGGACGAGTGCAGCGGCTGCGGTCAGCGCGACAGCCAGAAAGCCGGCGTTGGCCAGCGCCGCGGCGATCCGGGTCACCAGCAGAACGGTGAAGCTCTCGGTGACTGCGCCGACCACGTGCGCCGAGAGGAACAGCGCAAGGAAGCCGAGCAGACTCACCCGCCACTCCCACCGGCGGGTGAGTCCGGCCATCAGCGGTGCACCGACAACCATTCCGATCGCGAAGGCAGACGTGAGCAATCCCGCCGTCGAGACAGAGACACTGAAGTCGGCGGCGATGTTCGGCAGTAGGCCTGCCAGCATGAACTCTGACGTGCCCATGGCAAAGACGGCCAGTGCAAGCAAATAAAGAGGTAGAGGCATCGAAGAACTCCGGGGTGATGAGAAGTCGGACAGGACGTCTCGTCACCGCGGTCAGCGGCCCCAAAGTGCGCGCCATCCACCACGGATGTGGTGGACGCTAGTGATTCAGAAGTTCAGGGAGCTGACGGGTGACCGAAAGCCCCCACCCTGGATGCCTCTGGACTCGACATGAGGTAGACGATACCCAATGCGGGCCGCACTCAGCGTCACCCATGCCATGACGCGCAACTCAGACGGGATCGTCGTCAGACGGCGTTCTTCAGCTCGTCGACCTTGTTCAGCTGCTCCCACGGCAGTTCCACGTCGGTGCGGCCGAAGTGGCCGTACGCGGCGGTCGGCGCGTAGATCGGGCGCAGCAGGTCGAGGTCGCGGACGATCGCGCCGGGGCGCAGGTCGAACACCTCGCCGATGGCCTTCTCGATCTTGACCGGGTCGACGGTCTCCGAACCGAACGTCTCGACGAACAGACCGACCGGGGCGGCCTTACCGATGGCGTAGGCGACCTGGACCTCGACGCGCTGGGCCAGGCCCGCGGCGACGACGTTCTTGGCGACCCAGCGCATCGCGTACGCGGCCGAGCGGTCCACCTTTGACGGATCCTTGCCGGAGAAGGCGCCGCCGCCGTGGCGGGCCCAGCCGCCGTAGGTGTCGACGATGATCTTGCGGCCGGTCAGGCCGGCGTCGCCCATCGGGCCGCCCAGCACGAACTTTCCGGTCGGGTTGACCAGGATGCGCGGGTCGGAGGTGTCCAGCGTGTCGTGCGCGAGCTCGGCGAGCACCGCGTCGATGACGTGCTGCTTGATCTCGGGCTCGAGCTGGCTCTCCAGGTCGATGCCGTCGGCATGCTGGGTGGACAGCACCACGGTGTCCAGGCGCACCGGGGTGGTGCCGTCGTACTGGACGGTGACCTGGGTCTTGCCGTCGGGACGCAGGTAGCCCAGCGTGCCGTTCTTGCGGACCTCGGTCAGCTTGCGCGACAGGCGGTGCGCCAGCGCGATCGGCAGCGGCATCAGTTCGGGGGTGTCGGCGATCGCGTAGCCGAACATCAGGCCCTGGTCGCCGGCGCCCTGGGCGTCGAGCGGGTCGGCAGCGCCACCGACGCGGGTCTCGTGGGCGGTGTCGACGCCCTGCGCGATATCGGGCGACTGCCGGCCGATGCCGATGTTCACGCCGCAGGTCTCGCCGTCGAAGCCCTTCTCCGACGAGTCGTAGCCGATCTCCAGGATGCGCTCGCGCACGGTGTTGGTGATGTCGGCGAACGCTTCCTTCGCGTTCGTGGTCACCTCGCCGACGACGTGCACCTGGCCGGTGGTCACCAGCGTCTCGACCGCGACACGGGACTTCGGGTCACCGGCCAGCAGCGCGTCCAGCACCGAGTCACTGATCGCGTCGCAGATCTTGTCGGGATGACCCTCGGTCACCGACTCACTGGTAAACAGCCGAGCTTCGCTCACGTCCGATTTCCTTCCACTCAGCGCACCTGAGGTAGTTAGTTAGCCAACTTATAGTGCGGCGGCCACACCGCTCTGGGCGCCCCCAAGCACCCAAGCGTGTCCCCCCGCTGCGCGCAACCCTTACGCGCATGTCGATTTACACGTCGTGATCCTGCGTCGCCGACGACTGCAGGAACGCTGCGATCGCGTCCACAATACGACTTGCCATCACGGTCTTCGACCCGTGTTCGAGGGCCGATTCCGAACCATCGGCCGAGAGCAGCCAACCGTCGTTGTGGTCGACCTCGAATGCCCGGTTCTCCCCCACCGCATTGACGACCAGCAGGTCGCATCCTTTGCGCTTGAGTTTCGCCCTGGCGTGGAACAGCACGTCGCCGTTCGCGTCACCGGTCTCGGCGGCGAACCCGACGATCGCGGTCATGTTCGGCAGTTGGCCGTCCTGGCGGGACCGGACGGCTCCGGCGAGCACATCGTCGTTGCGGATCAACTCGATGGCCGGATCGGTGGAGCTGTCCGGGCCCTTCTTGATCTTGCTGGTGGCCGGGTGCGCGGGCCGGAAATCAGCCACCGCGGCGGCCATGACCAGTACGTTCGCGTCGGGAGCGTGCTTGGAGACCGCGTCGCGAAGTTGCGTGGCGGAACCGATGTGGACGACGTGCACGCCCGCCGGGTCGATCAGGCCCGCGGTGTTGCCGGCGATCAGCGTGACATCCGCGCCGCGCTGGGCCAGCACCCGCGCGACCGCATAGCCCTGCTTGCCGGAGCTGCGGTTGCCGATGAAACGGACCGGGTCGATCGGCTCCCGGGTGCCGCCGGCGGTGACGAGTGCTTTCACCCCGGCGAGGTCGTAGGGCAGCGCGTCGCCGCGGGCCAGCAGCAGCTGCGCCACCGTGGTGATCTCTTCGGCTTCGGGCAGGCGCCCGGGTCCGGTGTCGGCACCGGTCAGGCGCCCGGACGCGGGCTCCATCACGACCGCGCCGCGGCGCCGCAGGGTTTCGACGTTCTCGACGGTCGCCGGATGCAGCCACATCTCGGTGTGCATCGCCGGGGCGTACAGCACCGGACAGCGCGCCGTGAGCAGGGTCGCGGTCAGCAGGTCGTCGGCACGGCCGACGGCGGCGCGGGCCAGCAGGTCGGCGGTGGCCGGGGCGACGACGACGAGGTCGGCCTCCTGGCCGAAGCGGACGTGCGGAACCTCGTGGACGTCCTCGAACACCCCGGTGTGCACCGGGTTGCCGGACAGCGCTTCGAACGTGGCCGCCCCGACGAACTTCAGGGCGGATTCGGTGGGCACCACCCGGACGGAGTGCCCGGCCTCGGTGAGTTGACGGACGACTGTGGCCGCCTTGTAAGCGGCGATGCCACCGGCGACGCCGACGATGATCCGCTTGGCACTCATCGAGTCGCGCCGCGCGCCTGCTACTCGCCCTCGGTGTGCTCGAGGAGGTCGGCGTGGATCTCCCGCAGCGCGATCGACAGCGGCTTCTCCTGCAGACCCGGCTCGACGAGCGGGCCGACGTATTCGAGAATGCCGTCACCGAGCTGGTTGTAGTAGTCGTTGATCTGGCGCGCCCGCTTGGCGGCATAGATGACCAGCGCATACTTGCTCGATGCGCGGTCCAGCAGCTCGTCGATCGGCGGGTTGGTGATGCCCAACGGGGTGTCGTAGGCGCTGGCGGCCGACGGGTCGATGTCCACCGGGGACAACGGAGTACTCACGTAGAAATCTCCTGAAAAAATTGGGCGTTAGGGCTGATCGCGCCGCACTGGCGCGTGGGCCACCAGCAAGGATACCAATTCCGCGCAGGCAGACTCCAATTGACTGTTGACGACGACCCTGTCGAAGTCACCTTGCGCGGCCAGTTCGGCTTTCGCCGTCTCCAGCCTGCGGGCGATCACTTCGGGGGTCTCGGTGCCGCGGCCGGTCAGCCGGCTCTCCAGCACCTCCCAGCTCGGTGGGGCCAGGAATACCGATGTCGCCTCGGGCATCGCCTTCTTGACCGCTCGGGCTCCAGCCAGGTCGACCTCGATCAGAACCGGTCGGCCTGCCGCCGTGGCGGCCCGGACAGGCGCGGCGGGTGTCCCGGAGCGGTGTAGTCCGCCGTGGATGTCCGCCCACTCCAGCAGTGCTCCGTCGTCGATGAGCTGCTGGAACTGCGCTGCCGTGACGAACGTGTAGTCCACTCCGTCGATTTCACCGGGGCGCGGGTCGCGCGTCGTCACCGAGACGCTGAAGTACAGCTCGGGCACGCGCTCGCGCAGGCACCGCACGACGGTGGACTTCCCGACGGCAGACGGGCCGGACAACACCAGGACCGTGGCCCTCGATGCGCTGTCCGGCCCCCTACCTTCGTTCACGACCTCCCTTTACGAGAAGTCGAACTTTTCCAGCAGGGCCTTGCGCTGACGATCACCGAGGCCACGCAGGCGGCGGGTCGGGGCGATCTCCAGTTCGGTCATGATCTCCTGCGCCTTGACCTTGCCCACCTTGGGCAGGGCTTCCAGCAGCGCGGAAACCTTCATCTTGCCCAAGACCTCGTCGGTCTCGGCGTCCGTGAGGACCTGCTTGAGGTTGGTGCCGCCGCGCTTGAGCCGATCCTTGAGCTCGGCACGCGCTCGACGTGCGGCAGCAGCCTTCTCCAACGCTGCCGCGCGCTGTTCGTCGGTCAACTGGGGAAGGGCCACGGGTGTTCCTCCGTCTCATCACCATCAACTGATTTGTCTCGACTGGAAGTGGTGGGGAACCAGAACCAGCCAGCGTGGACGACCGTACCCACGGAGGCTGACGAAAGCGAACCCCACCCCCGGGTTCGACCGTCAAAAGCCCAGCGTGTAGGGCGCACCAGGGTGTCGTCGGCGGTGGTTCGGCCGTCGCGGCGGCAGGCGTGCCGGCACCGCCGATTCAGGATGAAATCCCTGCTTATCGGCGGTATTCATCGATATCGCCGGTTGCCTGGGGCGGATCTACGGGCGCGGCGGCCCCGCCGGCGGCGCCGCACGGACGGCGGACCTGAGAATTTCCCAGGTCATCGCGTGTCGGGCGTGTCGCGGTTCGGTAACGAAGGCTCAGGCGAGGTGCGCGACGGCGCTGCGCATCCGCTCAGCGGCATCGCGGATCGCGGACACATCGGGGCCGCTGCGCAGCACCTCACGCGAGACCGCGGGCAGCAGTTGGCCCTGCCGGGCCCCTCCGAGGCCCGCCAGCGCGTCGGGACGGCCGCCCTGCGCTCCGACGCCGGGCACGAGCACCGGGCCGTTCAGGGTGCTGACATCCGGCGGATCGGCCAGCGTCGCGCCGACGACGACACCGACGGAACCGGGCGACCCGGCCGGGTTGAGCGCCGCCGCGGCGTCGACGATCGACTGGGCGACGGTGCGCCCACCCGCATCGGCGCGCTGCACCGATGCGCCCTCCGGGTTCGACGTGGCGGCCAGCACGAAGACCCCGCGCTCGTGGTCGCGGGCGGTGTCCAGCAGCGGTGCCAGCGACCCGAAGCCCAGATACGGCGACGCTGTCACCGCGTCGGCGGCCAGCGGAGAATCCCCGGCCCACGCGGCGGCGTACGCGGCCATCGTCGAGCCGATGTCGCCGCGCTTGGCATCGGCGAGCACCAGCACCCCGGCCTCGCGCAGCGCGGCGATGGTGCGCTCCAGCACGGCGTAGCCAGCGGAGCCGTACGCCTCGAAGAACGCGACCTGCGGTTTGACGACCGCGAACCCGGTGAACGCGGACACGCAGATGTCGCTGAAGCGGGCCAGGCCGTCCGCGTCGGTCCCGAGCCCCCAACTGCGCAGCAGTTCGGGATGCGGGTCGATGCCGAGGCACAGCGGGCCGCGTTGTGCGATCGCCACCGCCAGGCGCTCGCCGAACCCGCCCACCGTCACGACCCCAGCGAGCTGTGCAGTTCCTGCAGCGACATCACGCCGATGTCGCCGCGGATGCTCGCCTCGATGCCCTGCACCGCTGCCGACGCGCCCTGCACCGTCGTCACGCACGGGATGTTCATCGACACCGCGGCCGAGCGGATCTCGTAGCCGTCGATACGCGGCCCGGAGTTCCCATACGGGGTGTTGAGCACCATGTCGACGTCGCCGGCCTTGATCGCGTCCACCGCGGACGGGCGCGGATCGTCGGCGCTGGGTTGTTCGAAGTGCTTGCGCACCTCGTCGCACGGGATCCCGTTGCGGCGCAACATCTCGGCGGTGCCCTCGGTGGCCAGGATGTGGAAACCGAGGTCGGCGAGGCGTTTGACCGGGAACACCAGCGAGCGCTTGTCCCGGTTGGCGACCGAGACGAACACCGTGCCCTCTCTGGGCAGCGACCCGTAGGCCGCGGTCTGACTCTTGGCGAATGCGCTGCCGAAGTCGTGGGCGATGCCCATCACCTCGCCGGTGGACTTCATCTCTGGCCCGAGCAGCGAATCGATCTGGGAGCCATCGGCCTTGCGGAAGCGATGGAACGGAAGGACGGCTTCCTTGACCGCGACCGGCGCGTTGCGGGCGGTGGTGGCGCCGTCGCCGCTGCGGGCCAGCACACCTTCTTCGCGCAACTCGGCGATGGTGGCACCCAACATGATCCGCGCACACGCCTTGGCCAACGGCACCGCGGTGGCCTTGGACACGAACGGCACGGTCCGCGACGCCCTGGGATTGGCCTCCAGCACGTAGAGGATGTCGTCCTTGAGCGCGTACTGCACGTTGAGCAGCCCGACGACGCCGATGCCGAACGCGATCGCCTCGGTCGCGCGCCGCACCGCGTCGATGTCGCTGCGGCCCAGCGTCACCGGCGGCAGCGCGCACGCCGAGTCGCCGGAGTGGATGCCGGCTTCCTCGATGTGCTCCATCACGCCGCCGATGTAGACCTCGGAGCCGTCACACAGCGCGTCGACGTCGATTTCGATCGCGTCTTCGAGGAATCGGTCGACCAGCACCGGATGTTCGGGCGAGAGCTGGGTGGCGCGCAGGATGTAGCCCTCCAGGTTCTCGTCGTCGTAGACGATCTCCATACCGCGCCCGCCGAGCACGTAGGACGGCCGCACCAGCACCGGGTAGCCGATGTCGGCGGCGATGCGGCGGGCCTGCTCGAAGCTGGTGGCCATGCCGTACTTGGGTGCGGGAAGCCCGGCCGCGGTGAGCACCTCACCGAAATGGCCGCGGTCCTCGGCGAGGTCGATGGCCTTCGGGCTGGTGCCGACGATCGGCACACCGGCGTCCTGCAGCCGCTCGGCCAGACCCAGCGGGGTCTGGCCGCCGAGCTGCACGATCACGCCGACCACGCCCGGGCCCTGTCCGTCGGGACCTGTGCCGGATGCCTGTTCGGCGTAGTAGACCTCCAGCACGTCCTCGAAGGTCAGCGGTTCGAAGTACAGCCGGTCGGCGGTGTCGTAGTCGGTGGACACCGTCTCGGGATTGCAGTTGACCATCACGGTCTCGAAGCCGGCCTCGGTCAGCGTGGTCGCGGCGTGCACACAGCTGTAATCGAATTCGATGCCCTGGCCGATCCGGTTCGGGCCAGATCCGAGGATCAGAACCTTGGGCCGCTCGGTCTGCGGCGCCACCTCGGTCTCGGCCGCGGGATCGATCTCGTAGCTGCTGTAGTGATAAGGAGTCTTGGCCTCGAACTCCGCGGCGCAGGTGTCGACGGTTTTGTACACCGGGTGGATGCCCAGCCGCCGGCGCAGCGCGCGCACACCGACCTCGCCGGCGAGTTCGGGCCGCAGCGCGGCGATCTGACGGTCGGACAGGCCGTGGTGCTTGCTGCGGCGCAGCAGCTCCTCGCCGAGCACCGGAGCCTCGAGAAGCTCCGCGCGCAGTTCGACGAGACCGCCGATCTGGTCGACGAACCAGGGATCCACGCCCGAGGCCTCGGCGACCTCCTCGACCGTCGCGCCGAGGCGCAGCGCGTACTCGATGTCGTAGAGCCTGCCGTCGGTCGCGGTGCGCAGCCGCCCCAGGACCTCGGGGATGTCCCCGGTCGGGTCGGGCCCGGTCCAGAATCCGGCGCGGCCGGTCTCCAGCGAGCGCATCACCTTGCCGAGCGCCTCGATGAAGTTGCGGCCCAGCGACATCGCTTCGCCGACGGACTTCATCGTGGTGGTCAGGGTGGCGTCGGCACCGGGGAACTTCTCGAACGCGAACCGCGGCGCCTTGACCACGACGTAGTCGAGCGTCGGCTCGAAGCAGGCCGGGGTCTCCTTGGTGATGTCGTTGACGATCTCGTCGAGCGTGTAGCCGATCGCGAGCTTGGCGGCGATCTTGGCGATCGGGAACCCGGTGGCCTTCGACGCCAGCGCCGAGGAGCGCGACACCCGCGGGTTCATCTCGATGACGATGAGCCGGCCGTCTTTCGGGTTGACCGCGAACTGGATGTTGCAGCCGCCGGTGTCGACGCCGACCTCGCGCAGGATCTCGATGCCGAGGGTGCGCATCTTCTGGTACTCGCGGTCGGTCAGCGTCATCGCCGGTGCGACGGTCACCGAGTCGCCGGTGTGCACGCCCATCGGGTCGAAGTTCTCGATCGAGCACACGACGACGACGTTGTCGCGGCCGTCGCGCATCAGCTCGAGCTCGTATTCCTTCCAGCCGTAGATCGATTCCTCGATCAGCACGTTGGCCGACGGCGAGGCGGCCAGGCCGTCACCGGCCATCCGCTCGACGTCTTCGGCCGAGTACGCCATGCCGGAGCCCAGGCCGCCCATCGTGAAGGAGGGCCGCACCACCACGGGCAGCCCGAGTTCGGCGACGGTGTCGCGGACTTCGTCCATGGTGAAACAGACGCGGCTGCGGGCCGATTCGCCGCCGGCCTTGGCGACGATGTCCTTGAACTTCTGCCGGTCCTCGCCGCGCTGGATGGCGTCGAAGTTCGCGCCGATCAGCTCGACGTTGTAGCGCTCCAGCGCACCGTTCTCGTAGAGCGCGACCGCGGTGTTCAGCGCGGTCTGCCCGCCCAGGGTCGGCAGCAGCGCGTCGATCTTGTTGCCGCGCGCGGCCTGCTGCGCGATGACCTTCTCGACGAAGTCGGGCGTGATCGGCTCGACGTAGGTGTGGTCGGCGTACTCCGGGTCGGTCATGATCGTCGCCGGGTTGGAGTTGATCAGCGTGACCTGAAGGCCTTCGGCCCTCAGCACCCGGCACGCCTGGGTGCCCGAGTAGTCGAACTCGGCGGCCTGCCCGATCAGGATCGGTCCCGACCCGATGACCAGGATGTGGTTGAGGTCTGTCCGACGCGGCATCTCTACTGGCCCCTTTCACCGCGAGCGCGCGTGTCTGCACACGGCACGCCGAGGAAACTCGTACGAATTCGCGCGCTCGCGCGCGTCGACAGCGCGGTGTCTGTCACTTCTCCCCTGCCATCAGGTCGATGAACTGGTCGAAAAGGTATGCGGCGTCGTGCGGACCTGCCGCCGCCTCCGGGTGGTACTGCACCGAGAACGCCCGGCCGCTGGAGAGCCGCACGCCCTCGACCACCCCGTCGTTCGCGCAGGTGTGGCTGACCTCGGCCTGGCCGAAGGCGGTGTCGAACGTCTGGCCCGCCTCCCCTTCCAGCGCGAAGCCGTGATTCTGCGCGGTGATCGCGACCCGGCCGGTGCGGTGGTCCATCACCGGGATGTTGATGCCGCGGTGGCCGAAGACCATCTTGTAGGTCGACAACCCCAGCGCCCGGCCCAGAATCTGGTTGCCGAAGCAGATGCCGAACAACGGAATCCCCGCGCCGAGCACCTCGCGGGTGACCTCGACGATGTGGTCGGCGGTCGCGGGGTCGCCGGGCCCGTTGGACAGGAACACCCCGTCGGGTTTGAGCTCGGCGATCTGCTCGAACGTCGCCGAGGACGGCAGCACCACACTGCGCACGCCGCGGGCGGCGAAGTTGCGCGGGGTGTTCGTCTTGATACCGAGGTCCAGCGCGGCGACGGTGAACCGATGCGGCCCTTCGGGATCCACCGCGTACTCGGTGTCGGTGCTGACCTCGCCGGCCAGGTCCGCGCCGAGCATCGGCTGCTGCTTGCGCACCCGGTCGACCAACTCCTCGATCGGCGCCTCCGCCGCATCGCCGGAGAACAGACCGGCCTTCATCGAGCCGCGGCTGCGCAGATGCCGCACCACCGCGCGGGTGTCGATACCTGCGATACCGACGATGCCCTGGCGGCGCAGCTCGTCGTCGAGGGTTCCGGTGGCGCGCCAGTTCGACGCCCGGGGCGACGGGTCGCGCACGGCGTAGCCGGCGACCCAGATCTTGTCGCCGCGGCTCTCGCTGTCCTCCTGGTTCCAGCCGGTGTTGCCGATCTGCGGTGCCGTCGCGACGACGATCTGGCGGTGATAACTGGGGTCGGTCAGCGTCTCCTGGTAGCCGGACATACCGGTGGAGAACACCGCCTCGCCGAGGGATTCGCCGACCGCGCCGAACGCGGTGCCGGTGAAGACGCGTCCGTCCTCCAGGACGAGCAGTGCTTTGCGTTCGGTCATGCCACTTCCTCTGGGAGCCACTTCGAATGATCGCGTCGGTCGTCGGGGCGGAACCCGGTGTCGATCTCGGTACCCGACGGCAACTTCCATCGGATCGCCAGGATGCCCTCGTGGGTGAGGGCCTTTCCGGCCAGACTCTTCTCGGCCCGGATCTCGGAGATGGACTCGTCCGGGATCCAGATCGGTCCGGCGCCGGTGCGCTGCAACATGATTCCTTCGGGATAGCGGGTCAGGACGGCCTTGGCGCGAAAACCCAGGTCGCCGGCGGCGACACGGTCGTTCCAGTGCGGCGCCAGGGTGCTGCCGACGTAAAGCCCCTTGGTGGCCGGCACGAGCGCCGGGCCGACGGTGTCGGGAAGCGGGGGCAGGGTGCCGATGATCTGCATCTGTCGCGCGACGCGGTTGCGCCACCCGCGGATCATGCCCTGGATCAGCACCGCGATCAGCAGGGCCAGCACCGCGGCCATGACCAGGGAGGCGACCAGCGTCGGAGTGTTCACGCGCCCACCTTCCCGTCGCGGGCGGTGATCTTGCCGCGCAGCAGGGTGACCGTCACGGCCGCCGGCAGCTCCATGTCCTCGTACGGGGTGTTGTCCGACCGGCTGGCCAGCGCCGAACCCTTCACCGTCCAGCGGGCGTCCGGGTCGACGACGGTGAGGTTCGCGGGTTCGCCGACCTCCAACGGCCTGCCCTGATCGGGCAGCCCGACGATGCGGGCCGGCGCCTCGCTCATCACCCGCGCCACGTCACGCCAGGTCAGCAGGCCGGGTTCGACCATGGTCTCGACGACGACCGACAGCGCGGTCTGCAGGCCGAGCATGCCGGGACGGGCGTTGGCGAACTCGCACATCTTCTCGTGTTCGCCGTGCGGTGCGTGATCGGTTGCGACGCAGTCGATCACACCGTCGGCCAGGGCCTGGCGCAGCGCGACGGCGTCGCCGGCCTCCCGCAGCGGCGGGTTGACCCGGTTGCGCCCGTCGTAGGTCTGCAGCCGGGTGTCGTCGAGCAGCAGGTGGTGCGGGGTGACCTCGGCGGTGATCGCGATGCCCTGCTCCTTGGCCCACCGGACCAGTTCCACGCTGCCCGCCGTGGACGCGTGGCAGATGTGCACGCGGGCGCCCGCGTCGCGGGCCAGCAGCGCGTCGCGCGCGACGATCGATTCCTCTGCGGCACGCGGCCAGCCGGCCAGGCCGAGCCGCGCGGCGTTGGGGCCCTCGTGCGCGACGGCGCCGACGGTCAGGCGCGGCTCCTCGGCGTGCTGGGCGATCAGCACGCCGAGGCCGGAGGCGTACTCCAAGGCCCTCCGCATGACCAGCGGATCGTCCACGCACACACCGTCGTCGGAGAACATCCGGACCTGGCCCGCGCCTGCGGCCATCAGCCCCATCTCGGTGAGCTGCTTGCCCGCCAGGCCCACGGTGACGGCGCCGACGGGGTGCACGTCGACGAGCCCGACCTGCTGACCTCGGTGCCACACATGGTCGGTGACCACGACGCTGTCGGCGACCGGGTCGGTGTTGGCCATCGCGAACACCGCCGTGTAGCCGCCGAGAGCGGCTGCCGCCGAACCGGTCTCGATGTCCTCGGCGTATTCGCGGCCGGGCTCGCGCAGGTGGGTGTGCAGGTCGACGAACCCGGGCAGCAGGATCTGGCCGGCGCAGTCGATCTCCTCGTCGGCGCACAGGCCGGCGCCGATCTCCGCGATCTGCCCGTCGCGCACCAGCACGTCGACCGGCTCGCCCTCGCCGTAGAGCCGGACGGACTTCAACACCACGCTCATGCGCTGATCGCTTCCTTCTCGGCACCGACGAGCAGGTGGAACAACACCGCCATCCGGACGTGCACACCATTGGAGACCTGTTGCAGGACCGCCGATTGCGAGGAGTCGGCCACCGAGTACGCGATCTCCATGCCGCGCAGCATCGGACCGGGGTGCAGCACCACCGCATGCTCGGCCAGCCGGGACTGGCGCTTCTCGGACAGTCCGTAGCGCACCGAGTACTCCCGCGACGACGGGAAGAACCCGCCGTTCATCCGCTCGGCCTGCACCCGCAGCATCAGCACCGCGTCGGCGAGCGGCAGTTCGGCGTCGATGTCGTGGGACACCGTGACCGGCCAGTCCTGCACGCCGACGGGCAGCAGCGTGGGCGGCGCGACGAGGACGACCTCGGCGCCGAGGGTGTGCAGCAGCGACACGTTGGACCGGGCCACCCGGCTGTGCAGCACGTCGCCGACGATCACGACCCGCTTGCCGTCGATGGACCCGAGCCGCTGTCGGATGGTCAGCGCGTCGAGCAGCGCCTGGGTCGGGTGTTCGTGGGTGCCGTCACCGGCGTTGATGACGGACGGGCCGCCGTGCTCGTCGAGCGTCCAGGCGGCCAGCTGCTGGGCCGCGCCCGAGGCCGGGTGCCGGATGATCAGCGCATCGGCGCCCGCGGCGCGCAGCGTCAGCGCGGTGTCGCGCAGCGATTCCCCTTTGGCCACAGACGACCCCGAGGCGCTGACGTTGATCACGTCGGCGCTCATCCACTTACCGGCCACTTCGAACGACACCCGGGTGCGGGTGGAGTTCTCGTAGAACATCGTGATGATGGTGCGGCCGCGCAAGGTGGGCAGCTTCTTGACCTCGCGGCCGACCAGCGCCTCGCGGAAGTGGTCGGCGTTGTCGAGGATCGCCGTGGCGTCGTCGCGGCTCAGATCGGCCGCGGTCAGCAGGTGCTTCACCTGGCAGGCCCTCCGTAAGGTGCGATGCGGACTCCGTCGTCGCCGTCGTTCTCGGTGAGGCGGACCTTGACGTTCTCGGCGCGCGAGGTCGGCACGTTCTTGCCGACGTAGTCCGCGCGGATGGGTAGCTCGCGATGACCGCGGTCGACCAGCACCGCCAGCTGCACGACCTTCGGCCGCCCCAGGTCACGCAGCGCGTCGAGCGCCGAGCGCACGGACCGCCCGGTGTAGAGCACGTCGTCGACGAGGATGACCAGCGCCCCGTCGATGCCGCCCTCGGGGATCGAGGTTTCGGCCAGCGCGCGGGGCGGCTTGCTCATCAGGTCGTCGCGGTACAGCGTGGTGTCGAGCGCGCCGTGGCCGACCTCGACGCCGCTGAACTCGCTGATGTTGCGGGCCAGCCGGGTGGCCAGCGTCACGCCACGGGTCGGGATGCCGAGCAGGATCACCCGCGGGCCGTCGGGACCGTCGAGTGCGGTCTTCTCGATGATCTGATGCGCGATACGGGCGACGGTTCGGCTGACGTCCGCTGCGGACATCAGCTCCCGGTCTGAGCCGGACTGGTCAGGTGCGCCCACGAGGGAGCCGGACCTCCTTCTCCGCCTCACGGGACGGATCGTTAAAGGATGTCGGAAAACTGCGGCGAGCTTATCAGGTGCCGGAGTGTGACCGCGTACACAGCGATGTCCGCGATGCCGGTGAAGTACAGGCCGGCGTAAGGGCCCGCCTACGGTGTGGCGTTGTCCCGCAGCCTGTTTGATTGTCGATCGGTTCTCGGTGACCGCGGATTCTGCCGTCCCCTCCGCGGCAGAATCCGCAGTGCTGCCATTGTTGCGCTGTTTGTCGCCGACCGGCGGCGGTTTTGCAGGTTTTGTTGCGCAGTACCGGTACTTGATGCGGCCGCGATCGGATGCTGGCCTACCCTGGCGCGATGAACCTCGACCGCAACAAGAGCTCCATCGTCGACGCCATCGATGCCGGGTTGCTGGCCGGGGCGGTGACGCTGGTCTGGCACGACGGCGAGGTCCGACAGGTCAACGAGCTGGGCTACCGCGACGTCGACGCGAAGCTGCCGATGCAGCGCGACACCATCTTCCGGATCGCGTCGATGACCAAGCCCGTCACCGTCGCGGCGGCCATGTCCCTGGTCGAAGAGGGCAAGCTGGCGCTGACCGATCGGATCGCGACGTGGCTGCCGGAGCTGGCGGACATGCGGGTGCTCGTCGATCCGCGCGGGCCGCTGGACCACACGGTGCCCGCGCAGCGCTACATCACCGTCGACGACCTGATGACCCACCGCAGCGGGCTGGCCTACATGTTCTCGGTGCTCGGCCCGATCTCCGACGCGTACCGCAAGCTCCCGACCCGCCAGGACCAGGACCGATGGCTGGCCGAGCTGGCCGAGTTGCCGCTGGTTCACCAGCCCGGCGAGCGACTGACGTACAGCCACGCCACCGACGTGCTCGGCATCATGTTGTCGCGCATCGAGGGCAAACCGCTCAGCGACGTCCTTACCGACCGCGTCCTCGGCCCGCTGGGCATGTCGGACACCGGGTTCAGCGTCGGCGCCGAGGGCAGGCGCCGGACGGCGACGATGTATCAGCTGGACAAGGACAGCACGCTGCGCCACGACGTGATGGGGCCGGCACCGATCGTGGATCCACCGTTCTGTACAGGCGGCGCGGGGCTGTTCTCGACGGTCGACGATTATCTGCGGTTCGCCCGGATGCTGTTGGCCGGCGGGACGCTGGACGGCACCCGGGTGCTGTCGCAGCATTCGGTCGACCTGATGCGGACCGACCGGTTGACCACCGAGCAGAAGCGTCATGACTTCCTCGGTGCACCGTTCTGGATCGGCCGCGGGTTCGGGCTGAACCTTTCGGTGGTCACCGACCCCGCGAAGTCGCGTCAACTGTTCGGCCCCGGCGGGCTCGGCACCTTCTCCTGGCCGGGCGCCTACGGCACCTGGTGGCAGGCGGATCCGTCGGCGAACGTGATCCTGATCTATCTGATCCAGAACCTGCCCAACCTGACCGTGGACGCCGCCGCCGCGGTGGCCGGCAACACGTCGCTGGCCAAGCTGCAGACGGCCCAGCCCAAGTTCGTGCGGAGCACCTACCAGGCGCTCGGCGTCTGACGCGGAGTTGTCGGGCCCGGGGCGTAGCCTCGGACGCAGGCCGCCGCCGCGCAGGCCCGGGTGACCGCGATGTGGGCCGCTAAGCGCGCCGCGGCCGAAGAAGCCGACGGCGTCCCGGCACGCAGACGCTGCAAGGGTCTGGCCGCGGAGGTCGCGCTGGCCCGCCACGACGCCCCCGTCTGCGGCAACACCCATCTCGGCGTGGCCAAGCTCGCGGGCTGGGGCAACAAGCGGGTCGAGGCCGAAGCCAAGCGGATCGCCGCCCGACTCGACGCCGCCGCGGTGGTGGAGCGCTCCGCCAAGGCCGAACAGGACCGGTGCGTGACCACGCGACCCGCCCCGAACTGCATGGTCTACGTGACCGTCCTGCTGCCCGTCGCCCAGGGTGTGGGGATGTTCGCCGCGCTCAAACAGGCGGCCGACACCACCTTCGACGACCGCTCACGCGGCCAGGTCATGGCCGACACCGCCTACGAAAGAGTCACCGGAAGGCAAGCTGCGCAACCGGTTTCGGTGTCACTGAACCTCGTCATGGCGGACACCACGCTGGCCGGCGACGACACCGAACCCGGTTGGCTCGACGGGTACGGCCCCGTACCGGCCGGCTTCGCGTGCAAGCTCACCGGCGATGCGGTCGCCGACAGAGATGCGAAGGCCATGCTGCGTCGCCTGTACCGGCACCCGACGAGTGGCCAGCTGGTGGGAATGGAGTCGCGTGCGCGGACCTTCCCCAAAGGTTTGGCGGCATTCATCGGAATCCGTGACCGCAGCTGCCGTACCCCGTACTGCAACGCGCCGATCCGCCACCACGACCACGCGACGCCCGACCGCGACGGCGGAAAGACCAGCGCGCGCAACGGGCTCGGCCTGTGCGAGGCCTGCAACTATGCCAAGGAGGCGCCGGGCTGGCGGGTCACCACCAGCGAGCATGACGGTGAGCACACGGCGGAGTTCGTCACGCCGACGCAGGCGAGGTACTACTCGATCGCGCCGCCACCGCCGGGCATGCCGGTGTCACGGCGCAGCATCGTCGAAGGCCGGTTCAGCATCGACCTGGTCACCTTCGAGCCCGCGGCCTGACCGGGCGCTGCAGCCCCCGCTACATCGAGCGCGACAGCACCCGACCGAACTGCAGCAGCCGCTGCATCTGCGCGAGCCCGCCGTTGTCCACGGACTTCACGAAACGGAAGGACTCGCAATAGATGTCGGTCTCGGCGACCGTCCGCTGCCGCGACCGGGTAATCAACTGGGTGTAGAGCCGCAGCTTCACCTCGGCCAGCCGCCGCGTCCCGTCGCCGAGCACCTCGTACTCGGTGGACAGCACCTGATCGGTGATGGTGGACAGCAGGATCGAGCGCGCCGAAGCCAGCAGGACCCGGCGGGAGCCGCCGTCGTCGGTGTCGGATACGTCGTCGTCGGCGCGCCAGATGATCAGCCGGCGCCCGTCGGTGGCGAGTACTTCCTGCCACAGCGCCTCACCCCAGGATTCCTCGGTGAACCCCCGGGTCATCACGAACGACCTGATCGCGGGTGGTTCGACGACCGACCGGATCTGGTCCACCGCGAGATCGGGATCGCGCAGGTACACGCGCGCCGCATCCTGCAAGCTGGTATACGGGGCCCAATCCTGCGGCGCACCCATCTACGTGTCGCTACCGCCGTCGCGGCCGCCCTGCACCGCCGCCGCCGCGGCGCGGATCTGCGGCGTCACCAGCATCACCTGGCCGAGTACCCCGTTGACGAAGCCGGGCGAATCGTCGGTCGACAGCTGCTTGGCCAGCTCGACGGCCTCGTCGACCGCCACCGGCTCGGGCACGTCCTCGGCGTACAGCAGCTCCCACACCGCGACCCTCAGCACGGCCCGGTCCACGGCGGGCAGCCGGTCCAGCGTCCAGCCCTGCAGATGCGCCGAGATCAGGTCGTCGATGTGGGCGGCATGCTCGGTCACCCCTCGTGCCACCGTCACGGTGTACGGGTTCAACGGGGAATGATCCTCGGAACCTTTCTGCGCCAACTCATTCCGCGCCTCGGCGACCTCGGCCGGGGTGATGCCGCGGGCTTCCGCCTCGAACAGCAGGTCGACGGCGCGTTTGCGCGCCTGGTGCCGACCCTTATCGCTCCTGCGGTCAGCCATTAACCCTTCCCAGGTAGCTACCGTCGCGCGAATCCACCTTCAGCTTGTCGCCGGTGTTGATGAACAGCGGCACCTGGATCTCGGCGCCGGTCTCCAGCGTCGCCGGCTTGGTGCCCGCGCTGGAGCGGTCGCCCTGCAGACCGCGCTCGGTGTGCGAGACCACCAGTTCGACGGTGACCGGAAGTTCGAGGTAGAGCGGGACGCCGTCGTGGAAGGCGATCTGCACGGGCATGCTCTCCAGCAGGAAGCCGGCGAGACGACCGACGAGCGCCTCGGGCAGCGGATGCTGCTCGAAGTCCTCGGAGTCCATGAAGACGAAGTCGTTGCCGTCGCGGTACAGGTAGGTGGCGTCGCGGCGGTCGACGGTGGCGGTCTCCACCTTCACGCCCGCGTTGTAGGTCTTGTCGACCACCTTGCCGGACACGACGTTCTTCAGTTTCGTGCGCACGAAGGCGGGGCCTTTACCGGGCTTGACGTGCTGGAATTCCACGATCTGCCACAGCTGGCCATCGATCTGAAGGACGAGCCCGTTCTTGAAGTCGGCGGTCGATGCCACGTGGGTTGTACTCCTAGCTTTCTAGATGATCACCAGTTCCTTCGGGAACCGTGTGAGTAGGTCTGGGCGTTTGTCGACCACAAGCGTGTCCTCGATGCGGACACCGCCGCGGCCGGGCAGGTAGACGCCGGGCTCCACAGTCACAGCAGAGCCAGCAAGCAGTGTACCGGCGGCAGCGGAGTTGATTCCCGGCGCTTCGTGGATCTGCAGCCCCACCCCGTGGCCGAGACCGTGGCCGAAGTTGTCCGCATAGCCGGCGTCGGCGATGACCTGCCGCGATGCGGCGTCGACGTCCTTGAGCGCGACGCCGGGCGCCAGCGCCTCGCGCCCCGCCCGCTGCGAGTCGGCGACCAATGAATAGATGTCGCGCTGCCAGTCGGCGACCGGGGACAGCACGAACGTGCGGGTCATGTCGGAGTGATAGCCGGCCACCAGCGCACCGAAGTCGATCTTGACGAAGTCCCCGGCCGCCAGCACCGCGTCGGTGGGCCGGTGGTGCGGGATCGCCGAGTTCACACCGGTCGCGACGATGGTCTCGAACGATGCGCCGTCGGCACCGTGGGCGAGCATCAGCGACTCCAGCTCGTTGCGGACCTCCTTCTCCGTGCGTCCCACGCGCAGCCCGCCGCCGTCGACCAGATCCCGCAGCGCGGCGTCGGCCGCCTCGCAGGCGAGACGCAGCAGCGCCACCTCGCCGGCATCCTTGATCTCCCGCAGCCCCTCGACGGTGCCCGCGGCCCGCACTAATTCGCACCCGTCGCCCGCCGCGGTCGTCAGCGCCGCGAACGCGTCCACGGTCACGACGTGGCTCTCGAACCCGAGCTTGCGCACCCCGTCCTCGGCGGCGCGCTTGGCCAGATGCGGACCGCACGCGCGCTCGATGACCACCTCGGCATCGGGCGCCTGCTGCGCCGCCTGGGTGCGGTAGCGCCCATCGGTGGCAAGCACCGGCGTTTCGCGCTCGGCAAGCACCAGCAGGGCGGCGTTCGACCCCGTGAAACCGGACAGGTAACGCACATTGACCAGGTCTGATACCAGCATGGCGTCCAGCCCGGCCTTCGCCAGCCGCTCCCGCAGCCGGCCGCGCCGCTGAGAAATCGTCACAGCGGCTGACGGTACTCGCTAAGGTGAGGCCCCATGAGCAAGTGGTTGGTGCGTGGACTGGCGTTCGCGGCCCTGATGGTCATTGTCCGGTTGCTACAGGGGGCGATGATCAACGCCTGGGAAACCAAGGCGGCTCTGATCAGCGCCGTACTGGTCGCCCTGTACGCGGTGGTGGCCGTGGTGTGGGGTTACGCCGACGGACGTTCCGACGCGCGCCGCAACCCCGACCCGGACCGCCGCGACGATCTCGCGATGACGTGGCTGCTGGCCGGGCTGTTCGCGGGCGTGGTCAGCGGAGCGGTGGCCTGGTTCATCGGCTTGTTCTACAACAACCTCTACGTCGAGGGCCTGATCAACGAGATCACCACGTTCGCGGCGTTCACCGCACTGCTGGTGTTCGTCTGCGCGATCATCGGTACCGCACTCGGACACTGGCTGGTGGACCGCAAAGCCCCGGAGCAGTCGCGCCGCCGTGAGGACGACGACCGTGCCGACACCGATGTCTTCGCCGCGGTGCGCGACGACACCACCGACTACGACTCCTACCCCGGCGCGGAAACCGAGCAGCAGACCTCGTCCGTTGCGCTCGCCGAGGACGAGACCCGCCCGGTCGACAAGCGCGACAACTGATCTGACCGGTGACGCCGGACGAGTTCTGCGCGTCCGACAGCTGGAGTCCGCTCAGCGCCGCGGCGTCCCATTCGCAGCTCGCCGGCGTCCTCGGCGGCTTTCTGATCACCGCGATCGCGCTGCTGTTCGACCGCAAGAGCCGCGAAGGTGTGCACATCCTGGCGCTGTTCGCGTCGGCGGTGCTGATCCTGATGCTGGACAGTTTCCTGTTCAGCCTGATCTCGGGCAATCAGCCTCCCGGAGGCGCCGGGCGCAACGAGTTCTGCGGTATCACCTGGACTCAGTCGGCGCTGTCGACGGGCATGCTCGCCGCGGGCACCACGGCGCTGTTCGGCGGGCTGGGCTGGATGCTGGCAGCCCACGCCGTCAACCGGGCCGGCGCCGCTGACGCCGACGACGTCGCGGCCTACGGTTTCCTGGCCGACCTCGGAGGCTGGCTGACCTTCGCCGCGGCGATGGCCTCGACGCTCATCCTGTCCGAGACCACCGTCGACTATCTGCGTTCCATGTACGGCAGGTTCCCGCACGGCGCGCTGACCGCCGCCATCACCGCCGCCGCGGCGGCGGCCGTGCTCGTCGAGTTCCTCTTCGTCTACGTCCGCACCCGCGCGCTTCGGCGGTCCCTGGCGTCCGAGTCCGAGCAAACCAGGCTGGCGTTGCGCTCGATCAAGATCGCGACCATCGGTCTGGTCGGGCTGGCGATCGTCGCGGGCTGGTTCGCCCTCAGCGTGCCCCGGTACCCCCGAGAGTGGATGACCGAACCCCACCAACTCATCGTCGCAGCGGTGGTGGCGCTGACGTTCGTCGCACCGGTCTTCGTCGCGACGGCGATCTGCTATTCGGTACCCAGCACCGACGCACGCCGGATCCGCGTGCGCGGCCGTCAGTCCCGGGCTACCTCGGCGTAGGCGGCGGCCAGCAGCGACGGATCCGGGCCTTCGAGGCGTCCCGGTTTGCCCAGCCCGTCGAGCACCACGAACCGCAACACCCCGGCACGGGTCTTCTTGTCCCCCAGCATCGCCTCCATCAACTGTGGAAGCGCGTCCGCGTCGTAGCTGACCGGCAACCCCAGCGACGTCAGGATCGTGCGGTGGCGCGCGGCGGTGCCGTCGTCGAGCCGCCCGGCCAGCCGGCCGAGTTCGGCGGCGAACACCAGCCCGACCGACACCGCGGCGCCGTGGCGCCACTGGTAGCGCTCCCGCCGCTCGATCGCATGCGCCAGGGTGTGGCCGTAGTTGAGGATTTCGCGCAGCTGCGATTCCTTCTCGTCGGCGGCCACGACCTCGGCCTTGACCGCGACGGCACGCCTGATCAGTTCGGGCAGTACGGCACCGGACGGGTCGAGCGCGGCGTCCGGGTCGGCTTCGATCATGTCGAGGATGACGGGGTCGGCGATGAAACCGGCCTTCACGATCTCGGCCATTCCGGCGATGATCTCGTTGCGCGGCAACGACTCCAGCGTCGCCAGGTCGATCAGCACCGCGGCCGGCTGGTGGAACGCTCCGACGAGGTTCTTGCCCGCCTCGGTGTTGATCCCGGTCTTGCCGCCCACCGCGGCGTCGACCATGCCCAGCAGCGTGGTGGGGACGTGCACGATGTCGATGCCGCGCAACCAGGTGGCCGCCGCGAAGCCGGCCACATCGGTGGCCGCTCCCCCGCCCAGGCTCACGATCGCATCCTTACGACCGATGCCGATCCGGCCGAGCACCTGCCAGATGAACCCGACGACGGGCAGTTCCTTACCGCCCTCGGCGTCCGGGATCTCGATGCGGTGCGCGTCGATCCCGTTGTCCGCCAGGTGCTTCCGGATCACCTCGGCGGTCTCGTTCAGAGTGGGTTGATGCAGGATCGCGATCTTGTGCCGTCCGTCGAGGACACGACCGAGATCGCCGAGCAGACCTCTGCCGATGATCACCGGGTAGGGCGGATCGGTCCGAACGTCAACGGTTACGGGGTCCGTCGCCGACTCTGTCACTGCGCGTCCTTTCCCATGCAGGAGGATCCCTTGCCCTTCTGGGCGGCCACCACCGCGGGGCTCGGCGGCGCGTCGGTCGACGGTGTGGGCGTCAGCGACAGCGGCGCCCGCCGCCACACCGTGCGCCTGCGCCGCCGTTCGGGTTTGGCCTCCGGGTCCTCCAGTCGCGCACAGATGTAGCGCACGACCGCCCCGGGGTTGCGGTGGTTGGTGTTGACCCGGATGGCGGAGATCTGCCGGTACAGCGGAACACGTTCTGCCATAAGGGCTTTGAATTTCTCGCCGCGGTCCGGTCCGGCGAGCAGCGGCCGTACGGTCGAACCCCCGGTGCGCCGGATGCCCTCGGCGGCACTGATCTCCAGGTAGACCACGTTGTGCCCGGCGAGCGCCTCGCGGACACCCTCGGTGGTCACCGCGCCCCCACCCAGGGACAGCACTCCGTCGTGGGTCGCCAGCGCATCGCGGATCACCCGCTCTTCGATCCGGCGGAACTCGGCTTCGCCGTCGGTGGCGAAGATGTCGGCAATGGTCCGCCCGGTGGTCTGCTCGATCGCGTTGTCGGTGTCGAGCAGCGGAACCTCCAGCGCCTTGGCCAGGCGCCGCCCGATGGTGGACTTACCCGACCCCGGCAGGCCGATCAGCACCGCCTTCGGAGCCATCAGGTCGACACCCCGTTGGCCGACGGTTCACGCGCGGCCACCGAACGCAGGTAGTTGTCGATGTTGGCCCGTGTCTCGGCCAGGGAGTCGCCGCCGAACTTGGCCAGCGCCGCGCGGGCCAGCACCAGCGCCACCATCGTCTCGACCACGACACCGGCGGCGGGCACCGCGCACACGTCGGACCGCTGGTGGATCGCGACGGCCTCGTCGCCAGTCGACATGTCGACCGTCGCCAGTGCGCGCGGCACGGTGGAGATCGGCTTCATCGCCGCCCGCACCCGGACCGGCAGCCCGTTGGTCATACCGCCTTCGAGCCCGCCGGCGCGGTTGGTGGACCGGATCACCCCGTCGGGGCCAGGGTAGATCTCGTCGTGCGCGACGCTGCCTCGCCGGCGTGCCGTCTCGAAGCCGTCACCGATCTCGACACCCTTGATGGCCTGGATTCCCATCACGGCACCGGCGAGCTGGCTGTCGAGCCGGTTCTCGCCACTGGTGAACGAGCCGAGCCCGACGGGAAGCCCGTGCGCGACCACCTCGACGACGCCGCCGAGGGTGTCGCCGTCACGTTTGGCCGCCTCGATCTCGGCGATCATCAGTTCTTCGCTGCGCTTGTCGAACGCGCGCACCGGGCTGTCGTCGACGGCGGCCAGATCGGCGGCCTGCGGCGGCGGGCCGTCGTAGGGTTCGGACGCGCCGATCGAGATCACATGGGACACGATGTCGACGCCGAGCGCCTGCTTCAGGAACGCACGGGCCACCGTGCCCGCCGCGACCCGCGCCGCGGTCTCGCGCGCGCTCGCGCGTTCCAGCACCGGCCGCGCGTCGTCGAAGCCGTACTTGAGCATTCCGGCGTAGTCGGCGTGCCCTGGGCGCGGCCGGGTCAACGGCGCGTTACGGGCGGCGCTGTCGGCCAGCGCCTCGGCGTCCACCGGGTCGGGAGCCATCACGGTCTCCCACTTCGGCCATTCGGTGTTGCCGATCTCGATGGCGATCGGCCCGCCCAGCGTGAGGCCGTGACGCATTCCGGCCAGCAAGGTGACCTGGTCCTGCTCGAACTTCATCCGTGCGCCGCGGCCGTAGCCGAGGCGGCGGCGGGCGAGTTGATCGGCGATGTCGCCGGAGGTCACGTGGACGCCGGCGACCATCCCTTCGACCATCGCCACCAGCGCCCGGCCGTGAGATTCACCTGCAGTCGTCCATCGCAACACGCGTCCCAGTTTCGCATGCCAGGTCAGCCGCGTTGAAATCCTGCTGCGCCGTCGCGCGCACGGCCGTGTCACACCACGACGTCACACCACCACGTCACACCAACATGGCGCACCCGACCACCAGCCCGGCGGCCAGGCACATCGACGGCCCGTGCGGGACCGTCGAGCGCGCACCGCGCAATTGCCGCCACAGGGCGAGCACACCGGTGGCCAGCGAGGCACCCAGAGCGGACAGCACCCATACGTCGGCGCCGTACACGCCGGTCAGGGCGCCGAGACCGAGCGCGAGTTTGACGTCACCGGCACCCAGAGCGGCCGGTGCGATCAGGTGCACGGTGAGGTAGACGCCGAACAACGCCGCCGCCCCGGCGACAGCGGCCGGCCCGTGCCCGGTGCCTGCCGCGACGACCAGGATCGCCGCGGCACCGGGCAGGGTCAGCGTGTTCGGCAACCGGCGGCTCCGGATGTCGCACGCGCTCAACGCGATCAACCAGACCGCGACGACTGCGGTGGCGATCCCGCCGGCGATCTCCCCCACCCGTCGAGGTTAAGCCCGCGCCAGCGCCTGCCTCATCGCCTCTTTCGGAGCCGGCAGCCCGGTGAACTGCTCCACTTGGACGAAGGCCTGGTTCAGCAGCATCTCGAAGCCGCTGATGACCCGGCCCCCGGCGGCCGCCACGGCCGCGGCGAGCGGGGTCGGCCACGGGTTGTAGATCGCGTCGAGCAGCACCGGTGCGCCGGCCAGCGCCGCGGCGTGCGGGGCGACCGCGTCGGCCGGGACGGTGTTCACCGCGACGTCCACGCCGGCGACGACTTCGGGCAACCGGTCGTCGGGCAGGCCCACCCAGTCGGTGTCCGCGCCGCAGGCACGGCCGAGTTCCAGCAGCGCCGCGGCCTTCTCGGCGTTGCGGGCCGCGACGGTGACGTGGGTGATCCCGGTCCGGATCAGCCCGACGACGACGGCCGGGGCGGTCCCGCCCGACCCGATCACGACGGCACGCCGACCCGCGACCCGGGCATCGGCCAACGCGCCCGCGACCCCGTCGATGTCGGTGTTGTCGGCCCGCCACCCGGTCGCGGTGCGCACCAGCGTGTTCGCCGAACCGACCGCACGGGCCCGCTCGGTCGCCTCGTCGGCGACGCGCAACGCCGCGAACTTGCCTGGCATCGTCACCGACAGCCCGACCCACTCCGGGCCGAGACCCGCGACCAGACCGGGCAGTTCGTCCTCACCGCATTCGATGCGGTCGTAGGTCCAACCGTGCAGCCCCAGCGCCCGGTACGCGGCCAGGTGCAGCTGCGGGGACCGCGAGTGCGCGATCGGGGAACCCAGCACGGCCGCGCGCCGCGGCGCGTCACCGGGCCGAGTCGAGGACACCGTTGCGGATCGCGAGCTCGATGTTGGCCAGATGCTGTTCGTACTCCTTGGTGAACAGCGTGGTGCCCTGCATGTCGATGGTGACGAAGTACAGCCAGTCACCGGGCTCGGGCCGTTCGGCGGCCACGAGCGCGGGGCCACCGGGTGAGCAGATCGGCGTGGCGGGCAGGCCGGGCCGCACGTAGGTGTTCCACGGGGTCATCTGCCCGCGGTCGCCGTCGGTGGTCGCGACCTCGATGCGGTCCAGCGGGTAGTTGACCGTGGAGTCGAACTCCAGCGTGCGCCGCTCCGCGAGCCGGTTGTAGATCACCCGGGCGACCTTCGAGAAGTCCTCGGGGGTGGACTCCCGCTGCACCAGGGACGCGACGACGAGCACCTCGTACGGGGTCATGTCGATCGCGGTCGCGGTGGTGAGCAGACCGCTCTGCTCGTATTGCGCGGCACTCGTGGAGATCAGCGTCGCGAGGATGTCCTGCGGGGGTGCCGACGGGTCGATGTTCCAGGTGCCGGGTGCGATCAGGCCCTCCAGCCTGCGGTGGTCGGAGCCCATCGCGTTCACGGCGTCCGTCGCCCACTCCGGCACACCCAGTTCGAGCGGCGTCGCGGTCGACGCGACGTTCTTGAGGTCCTCGGCGGGCACACAGCGCCGGTTGCCGTCGAGGTCGACGCAGGACGCGTTCGAGATCAGCGTCAGGATGCCCGCGGTGACGGCGTTGGTCTTCACGTCGCGGACGTCGTCGAGCTGGCGGCCCTCCGGGATCACCAGCTTGCCGACCCGGTTGGCCGGATCGGCCAGCCGTTCCACCGCGGACGACGCCGGGATCTCGGTGCGCATCTTGTAGAAGCCCGGTTGGATCGCCGAGATCGCCGAGTTCCCGTCGGCCGCGTCGACGAACGTCTTGACGTTGGCGACCACGTTGTTGTCCTGCAGCGTCTGCCCGATCGCGGTGGTCGAGTCGCCGTCGTGGACCTGGATGACCACGTCGTTGACACCGTTACCGGCGAAATCGGTGCTGTTGCCGCCGAACACCGAGTGCCACATCCGCGAGCCGAGGAACACCGCGACGACCGCGACGACGACGAGCATCGACAGCGCGACGACAAGGCCGGCACGCCGGCGGCGCCGCATGCGCTCGGCCCTGGCGCGCTCCCGCCGCGTCATCCGCTGGCGGGGCGGGCCCACCGCCAACGGCTCGGCCCGGTCCGTGTGCCAATTGTCAGTCATCCAAGACCTCTCCGTGTGCGGGCAACGCTGCCCGCCTCTGGTCCAGCCAGTTCTGAAGGATCCCCACCGCCGCGGCCTGGTCGATCACCGACCGTTGACCCCGGGCCCGTACTCCCGCCTCCCGTAACGCCCGCTGCGCGGTCACCGTGGTGAACCGCTCGTCGGCCAACCGCACCGGCACGGGCGCGACCCGCGCTGCCAGCTGGTCGGCGACGTCGATGGCATCCTGCGCCGACGACCCGGCCCGGTCGGCCAGCGTCCGCGGCAACCCGACCACGACTTCCACCACCTGATACTCGTCGACCAGCGCCGCGAGTCTGCGCACATGTTTGCCGGCGCGCCGATCCCGGGCCACCGTCTCCACCGGCGTCGCGAGGATCGCGTCAGGATCGCTGACGGCAACCCCGATACGCACAGTGCCCACGTCCACACCGAGCCGTCGGCCGCGCCCCGGATCGGGGGCCGCGTTCGGATCGCCGGGACGATCAGGTACCCGGCCGGTCCAGTCGGTGTCGGGCACGCGGCTAACTCCGGCCCATCTCCGCACGTATCGCCGCCAGTGCGGCGTCGATACCTGCCGCCCCCTTACCGGATCCCTGTGCCAGATCGGCCTTGCCTCCACCGCGGCCGTTGACCGCGGCCCCCAGCACCTTGACCAGGTCGTTGGCGCGCAATCCGCGGTCCTGGGCGGCCTGGTTGACCGCGACCACGAACGGCACCGAGTCGTCGTCACCCTCGGCGATCAGCGCGACGACGGCCGGGTCGCTGCCCAGCTTGCCGCGCACATCGCCGACGAGCGAGCGCAGATCGCCCGCAGAGATCCCGCCGGCCATCCGCTGGGCGACCAGCCGGACGCCGTTGATGTCCTCGGCGCCCGCGGCGGCGTTGGCCGCGGCGGCGCGCGCACCGGCCAGCCGCAGCCGGTCGAGTTCCTTCTCCGCGGCGCGCAACCGGTCCACCAGGTTCTCCACCCGGGCGGGCACTTCGTCGGAGGGCACCTTCAGCGAGGACGCCAGCCCGGCGAGCAGGGCCCGTTCCTTCGCGAGGTGCTTGAACGAATCCAGGCCGACGTACGCCTCGACACGGCGCACCCCGGAGCCGACCGAGGACTCCCCGAGCACGGTGACCGGGCCGATCTGCGCCGAGTTCTGGACGTGGGTGCCGCCACACAGTTCCAGCGAGAACGGGCCGCCGATCTCGACCACCCGGACCTCGTCGGGGTAGGCCTCACCGAACAGCGCCATCGCACCCATCGCCTTGGCCTGGTCCAGCGAGGTGTTGAACGTGTTGACCTCGAACGCGGCGATCACGGCCTCGTTGGCGACCACCTCGATGTCGCGACGCTGATCCTCGCTCAGCGCGCCCTGCCAGTTGAAGTCGAAGCGCAGGTAGCCCGGTCGGTTCAGCGAGCCGGCCTGCACCGCGTTGGGTCCGAGCACCTGACGCAGCGCCGCGTGCACCATGTGGGTGCCCGAGTGGCCCTGGGTCGCGCCGTGGCGCCAGTTCGGGTCCACCGCCGCGACCACGGTGTCACCCTCGACGAACTCGCCGGACTCGACGGTGATGCGATGCGCCCACAGCGTTTTCGCGATCTTCTGGACGTCGTTGACGGCGGCTTTCGCGGTCGCGGACGCCCCGGTCCCGGTGACGGTGCCCTCGTCGGCGATCTGGCCGCCCGACTCGGCGTAGAACGGGGTGCGGTCGAGGATCAGCTCGACGCGGTCGGGGGCGTCCTCGCGTCCGCTGTGCGACACCACCGGGACCCGCTTGCCGTCCACGAAGATCCCGAGGATACGTGCCTCGGTGGTCAGTTCGTCGAAACCGGTGAACTCGGTCGGGCCGGCGTCGACGAGCTCGCGGTAGGCCGACAGGTCGGTGTGCGCCTGTTTGCGGGCGGCCGCATCGGCCTTGGCGCGCCTGCGCTGTTCGGCCATCAGGCCACGGAAGCCCTCTTCGTCGACTGACAGACCGGCCTCGGCGGCCATCTCCAGGGTCAGGTCGATCGGGAAACCGTAGGTGTCGTGCAGGGTGAACGCATCGTTGCCCGACAGCGTGGACTTCCCGGCGGCCCGGGTCGATTCGGCAGCGTCGTCGAACAGTTTCGACCCGGACGCCAGGGTGCGGTTGAACGCGGTCTCCTCGGCGACCGCGATGCGGTTGATGCGCTCGAAGTCGGCGACCAGTTCGGGGTAGGACGGCCCCATCGCGTCGCGCACGGTCGTCATCAGTTCGCCCATGATGGGGCGATCGACGCCGAGCAGCTTGGCGGAGCGGATGATGCGGCGCAGCAGCCTGCGCAGCACGTAGCCGCGGCCCTCGTTGCCGGGGGTGACGCCGTCACCGATGATGATCGCCGCGGTGCGGCTGTGGTCGGCGATGATGCGGTACCGGACGTCGTCCTCGTGGTTGCCCTGGCCGTAACCGCGCGGCGCGATCGCGGCGACCAGGTCGATGACGGGCCGGACCAGGTCGGTCTCGTAGACGTTGTCGACACCCTGCAGCAGGCACGCGATGCGTTCGACACCCATGCCGGTGTCGATGTTCTTGCGCGGCAGCGGCCCGAGGATCTCGAAGTCGTCCTTCGAGGTGCCCTCGCCGCGCTCGTTCTGCATGAACACGAGATTCCAGATCTCGATGTAGCGGTCCTCGTTGGCCTCGGGTCCGCCGTCGACACCGTATTCGGGTCCGCGGTCGAAGTAGATCTCCGAGCAGGGCCCGCACGGCCCGGGGATCCCCATGGACCAGTAGTTGTCGGCCATCCCGCGGCGCTGGATGCGCTCGAGCGGCAGCCCGGCCACTTCCCGCCAGATCTCGATCGCCTCGTCGTCATCGAGATAGACGGTGGCCCAGAGCTTTTCGGGATCGAATCCGTAGCCGCCGTCGTCGACGGAGTTGGTCAGCAGCGACCAGGCCAGTTCGATGGCACCTTTCTTGAAGTAGTCGCCGAAGCTGAAGTTGCCGGCCATCTGGAAGAAGGTGTTGTGCCGGGTGGTGATGCCGACCTCGTCGATGTCCGGGGTGCGGATGCACTTCTGGACGCTGGTGGCCCGCGGATACGGCGGGGTGCGCTGTCCGAGGAAGTACGGCACGAACTGCACCATGCCCGCGTTGACGAACAACAGGTTGGGGTCGTCGAGGATCACCGAAGCACTGGGCACCTCGGTGTGGCCCGCCTTCACGAAATGATCAAGGAACCGCTTCCTGATCTCGTGTGTCTGCACGTCCTGACGTCCTTCGGCTCAACCTGCGAATACTCGACCGCACTACAGTACCGGTCTGGGTCGCGCGGGTTTCGACGGACGACGGGGTCAGCCCGCGACGAAGCTGAGCCGGACCGATCGGCGGGGGTTGTCCCTGTTCAGGTCGACCAGCACGATGCTCTGCCAGGTGCCCAGCAGCGGTTCTCCGTCGGCGACGGGCACCGTCACCGACGGCGACACCAGACCGGGCAGCACATGGTCGGCGCCGTGGCCGGGCGACCCGTGCCGGTGGCGGTAGCGGTCGTCGCGCGGCAGCAGCCGCTCCAGGGTGTCGACGAAATCGTGATCGGAGCCCGCCCCGGTCTCCAGGACGGCGATGCCCGCCGTCGCGTGCGGGACGAACACGTTGCACAGTCCGTCTCCGCGGCCTGCGCAGAAGTCGCGCACCGCATCGGTCAGGTCGACGGTCGTGCGCCGCGAGGTGTCGAGCTCGAGTACGTCGGTGTGCACGAGTCGAGGGTACGGAGAAGTGGTTTGACGCCGGCGTTTATTCGGTCGGGGGCAGGGGTATTTCAGCCGCAGCCGCAACGTCCCACGGAGGTAGACATGACCATCACCGGCATCATCACCGCGATCCTCGTCGGCATCGTCGTCGGCGTGCTCGCCCGGCTCGTCCTGCCCGGCAAGCAGAAGATCGGCGTCCTTCTCACCGTCCTGGTCGGCATCGTCGCGGCGTTGGTCGGTACCGCGCTGGCCCGGGCGATGGGCCTGGCCGCGGTCGCCGGCGATTTCAACTTCGGTGAGTTCATCGTCCAGGTCGTCGTCGCGGTCGCCGGCGTCGCCCTCGTCACCGCGCTGATGGGCCGCCGTCGCACCGGCCTGATGGGCGGTCGCCGCTCGGGCATCCTGCGCTGAGCAACCCGAAGACACCATCCTGGTGATCCCGGCTGGGCCCCCGACCGGCCGGGATCACCCCTTTTCCGGCCCGATGCCTACATCCGAGCCAGTAGCGCGTCGAGCTTCTGGTATCCCTGGGCCATACCGTGTTCCATACCGGAGGACAGCAGCGCGTCCCGCGCCTCGACGGTGGAGCAGATGGAGCGCCCACGTAGCCGCGAGCAGCTTCCACCGAGGTCCTCGAACCACAGGAATTCCAGATTCACCGAGTCCGGGGCCCCGTCGAATTCGAAGGTCTGCAGGATGAATTCGTTCGGCCGCACGGTGTGGAACGTGCCGTGGAACCCGTACGTTCCCCGGGCGTCCCGATGGGAGTAGCGGTAGCCGCCGTGACTGTGGAAGTTCCACTCGGTGATGTCCATCTCCAATCCGTCCGGTCCCAGCCACCGCGTGACCAGGTCCGGTTCGGCGTGCGCACGGAACAGCGCGGCGACCGGGGCATCGAAGCGCCGGGTGAATTCCATGGCCAGGGTGTCGACGGGTGCGGTGAGGTCCAGGGTGGTCGTCATGGCGGCGTCCTCTCGTGTCGGGTTCCACGTGTCGGTGGTTACACCAGATCGACTCGCCCTGGGCCGAGATCTCATCGGCTCAGGAAGTCAGCGGCGCCGGCGGATGATCGCGCGCAGCTTCTCCAAGCGGGTGGTGATCTCGCGCTCCGTGCCGTGGTTGGTGGGCCGGTAATAGTCCACGCCCACCAGCTCGTCGGGCGGATACTGTTGTGACGCAACGCCACCCGGATGGTCGTGGGCGTACTTGTACCCGACCGCGTTGCCCAGTTTCTGCGCCCCGGAGTAGTGCCCGTCGCGCAGGTGGGCGGGCACCAGACCGGCCTTACCCGCACGGATGTCGGCCATCGCGGCCCCCAGCGCGGTGGTGACGGCGTTCGACTTCGGCGCGGTCGCCAGGTGCACCGTCGCGTGCGCCAGGGTCAGCTGTGCCTCCGGCATCCCGATCAGCTGGACCGTCTGCGCGGCCGCGACCGCGATCGGCAGTGCGGTGGGGTCGGCCATCCCGATGTCCTCGCTGGCCAGGATCATCAGCCGGCGGGCCACGAAGCGCGGATCCTCGCCGGCGACGAGCATCCTGGCCAGATAGTGCAGCGCGGCGTCGACGTCGGAACCGCGCACCGACTTGATGAACGCGCTGACGACGTCGTAGTGCTGGTCACCGTCGCGGTCGTAGCGCAGCGCCGCCTTGTCCAGCGACTGCTCGATCACCTCGACGGTGACCGTCTCCCCCGATTCCGTGACGGTTTCGGACGCGACTTCCAGCGCGGTCAGCGCGCGCCGCGCATCCCCGGCCGACAGTTGCACCAGTTGGTCGACGGCGTCGTCGGTGACCTCGACCTTGCCGCCGAGCCCACGCTCGTCGCTGATCGCCCGCCGGAGCACCGTGGCGACATCGGCCGGTGTCAGGGGCTGCAATTGCAGGATCAGCGACCGGCTCAGCAGCGGCGCGACCACCGAGAACGACGGGTTCTCGGTGGTGGCCGCGACCAGCAGCACGACCCGGTTCTCGACCGCGGCAAGCAGCGCGTCCTGCTGGGTCTTGGAAAACCGGTGCACCTCGTCGATGAACAGCACGGTCTGCTCGCCGCGCATCGCGGCCTGCCGCGCGACATCTATCACGGCGCGGACCTCTTTGACCCCGGCCGCCAGCGCCGACAGCGCCTCGAACCGGCGGCCGGTGGCCTGCGAGATCATCGACGCGAGCGTGGTCTTGCCGGTACCGGGCGGGCCGTACAGGATCACCGACGCCGCGCCGGAGCCCTCGATGAGACGGCGCAGTGGCGAGTTGGGTTTGAGCAGGTGGTCCTGGCCGACGACCTCGTCGAGGTTCGCCGGACGCATGCGAACCGCCAGCGGCACCGACGCACCGACCGGCCCCGCGGCGGGCGGCGCGGGCTCCCCGGGCACGTCGAACAGGCTGTCGGACACGCTCCCTGCTTACACGGGTGCGGTGACGAAGTCGATGAGCTCCTCGACCCGGCCGATCAGCTCGGGTTCCAGGTCGGTCCAGTCCCGGACCCGGCCCCTGATCTTCTGCCAGGCCGCGGCGATGTCGGCCTGGTCGCGGTGCCGCCAGCCCAGCGCCGCGCAGACGCCGTGCTTCCAGTCCTGCCCCTTCGGGATCACCGGCCACTCCGCGACGCCCAGCCGCGCGGGTTTGACCGCCTGCCAGATGTCGATGAACGGATGGCCCACCACCAGCGTGTGTTCGCCGCCGGGGCCGCGTCGCACGGCCTCGGCGATGCGCGCCTCCTTCGACCCGGCGACGAGGTGGTCGACGAGCACCCCGAGCCGGCGGCCGGGGCCGGGCCGGAAGTCGGCGACGATCGCGGCGAGGTCGTCGACGCCGCCGAGATACTCGACGACCACCCCCTCGATGCGCAGATCCTCGCCCCACACCTGTTCGACGAGCTCGGCGTCGTGCCGGCCCTCGACGTAGATGCGGCTGGCCAGGGCGACCTTCGCGCGCGCGTTCTTGACCGCGACCGAGCCCGACGCGGTGCGCGTCGGTGCGGCCGGGCCTGCCTTCTTCGGCGCGGTCAGGATGACGGGTTTGCCGTCGATCAGGTAGCCGGGGCCGACCGGGAACGGCTTGGTCCTGCCGTTGCGGTCTTCGAGTTCCATCCGGCCGTACTCGACGCGCACGATCGCGCCGACGAACCCGGTCTGGGCGTCCTCGACGACCATCCCGATCTCGATCGGCGTCTCGACCGAGCGGGGTTTGCGGGCCTGGTGCGGATTGTTGGCCAGGATGTCGGTGCCATAGCGATCAGCCACCGGGTGATCCTAGGAAGAACAGCGGCCATCTCCGCCCAACCGGCCCCGTGTGTTGCGGATGAGCCATGATCGTCGCGTGACTGATCTGACGGCTTACGGTCCGTGGGCGGTGATCGCGGGCGGCTCCGAAGGGGTCGGCGCCGAGTTCGCCGCGCAGCTCGCCGAGGCGGGGGTGAACCTGGTGCTCGTCGCACGCAAGCCTGAGCCGCTGGAACGCACGGTCGCCCGCTGCCGCGAACTGGGTGCGCAAACCCGCACCCTGGCAATCGATCTCATCGACGGCGTGGACGAGATCATCGCCGCGACCGCAGATCTGGAGGTCGGCCTGCTGATCTACAACGCGGGCGCGAACACCTGCAGCGAGGACTTCCTCGACGGCGAGCTCACCGATTTCGGCAGGGTGATCGACTTGAACGTCACCGCGTTGATGGCGCTGGTGCAGCATTTCGGCCGGCCGATGCGCGAGCGGCGCCGCGGCGGCATCCTGATGGTCGGCTCCATGGCCGGCTACCTCGGTTCGGTCCGGCACAGCGTGTATGGCGGGGTCAAGGCGTTCGGCCGGATCTTCGCCGAGAGCCTGTGGCTTGAGTTGCGCGACTACGACGTTCACGTCCTCGAGCTGGTGCTCGGGGTCACCCGTACCCCGGCGATGGAGCGGATCGGGCTGAACTTCGACGTGCCGGGGCTGCGGGTCGCCGAACCCGCCGACGTCGCCGCGGAGGGGCTGAGCCGGCTCCCGCACGGACCGGTGCACATCGCCGGCGGCAACGATGCCGACGTCGCGCGGCGCAACGATCCCGACCGCGCGAGGGTGGTGCTGGGCACCCACCGGTTCATGCAGAAACTGATCGGCGATTCCGAAGCTCGCCAACTGCCTTCCGGCGAGGCCACCCCGGGACGCGGCGCCTAGCCGAGCTGCTGGTTCTGGTCGTCGACCGGTGCGCCGACCTCGGCCAGCTTCACCGGGTTCGACGTGATCTCGTCGATCACCGTGTGGATGAACCGCATCTTCTCCAGCACCGGCGGCGGGAGCACGAACGGGTACACGTCGTCCTTGCCCATCGACCGGTTCAGCTGGTTCAGCGCCCAGGACAGCGGCAGCCACTGGTCGATCATGACGTCGAAACTGCTGGGGCCCAGCACCCTGCGCTCGTAGGTCGCGGTGGCAGGCGCGAAGCCGAACGCCGCGGCGGTGTCGAGGGTGTCGCGGATGTGCAGGTAGTGCGCGAACGTCTCGGCCCAGTCCTCGGCGGGGTGCATCGTGGCGTACGAGGAGACGTAGTCGTCCTCCCAGCCCGCGGGCGCCCCCTCGCTGTAATGCCGGTCCAGCGCGGCCTGGTAGTCGGCCTCGGGGTCCCCGAACAGCTCGTGGTAGCGCTGCAGATAGTCCTGCGAGGTCCCGATCAGCCGGTACTGGTAGTAGTGGCCGATCTCGTGGCGGAAGTGGCCCAGCAGCGTCCGGTACGGCTCGTCCATCGAGATCCGCAGCTGCTCGCGGTGCACGTCGTCGCCCTCGGCGAGATCCAGTGTGATCACGCCGTTCTCGTGGCCGGTGAACACCTTCTCAAACTGGCTGGACAGCAGATCGAAGGCCAGGCCGAAGTCGGGGTCGACGTCGCGGCCGACGATCGGCAGCTTGAGCTCGTGCAGTTCGGCGATCAGCCGCCGCTTGGCCCGTTCCGCGTCGGCGAACGCCGCCAGCGCGACGGTGTCGGCGTCGTTGGGGCGGGTCCGGGTCAGCGCGCACGACACGCACAGCTTGGCGATCGGACCCTTCTCGACCAGCCAGTTGCATTCGGCCAGATGGAGATTCGCGCACAGCTGGTACTGCCGCTCGTCGACCGCGCCTGCGTGTTCACTCTCCTCGGGCGGGGCGATCACCAGCAGGGCCATGTCGTCGAGCGAAAAACCCAGCGCACTCTTGCAGTTCAGGCACAGCGAGTTCTCGAACGACAGCCGTTGCCCGCAGTTGGGGCAGGTGAAGTCACGCACGGAGGACTCCCCCGGTGTGCGGGGCGACATCGACCGAGACGTCGATCACGCTGCTCTCTGAGTCCGTGTAGATGATGCCGCGCAGGGGCGGCACATCGGCGTAGTCGCGGCCGAATCCGACCGTCACGTACCGTTCGTCGACCATCTGATTGTTGGTCGGGTCGAGGCCCAGCCACAGGTTCTGCGGTGTCCACACCGACGCCCAGGCGTGCGTCGCGTCCACTCCCACCATGCGTTCCTTCCCGGGGGGTGGGTCGGTCGCCAGATATCCCGAAACATAGCTGGCGGCCAGACCGTTGGCGCGCAGGCAGGCGATCGCCAGCCGCGCGAAGTCCTGGCATACCCCTTCCCGCGCCGCCAAAACCTCGCTCACCTGGGTGGATACCGTGGTCGACCCCGACCGGTAGGTGAAATCGGTGTAGATCCGCGACGTCAGGTCCCGCAGCACCTCGATCAGCGGGCGGCCCGCGGCGAAACTCGGTGCGGCGTAGGCGCGCACCTCGTCGGTGATCTCGGGCGGCTGCAGGTCGAGGGTGAACTCCGTCGCCAGCGCCCCGTCGGCGCCGACGGGGCGCGCGATCTCCCACGGTGCGCGCGCCGAGGGGCCCTGGTACAGGTCCGGCGGCGGGGGGTCGACCTCGACGACCGAGCGGCTGGTGACGATCAGCCGGTGGTGCTTCTCGGTGACGTGGAAATACGAGCTGATGTTGCCGTAGCCGTCCCGGCTGGTGGAGCTGTCCTCGGGTTCGGGCTCGATGACCAGCTCGTGGAACAGACAGCGTTGCCGGGCCGTGTCGCGCGGAGTCAGGAAGCCGCGGCCGTAGGAGCTGGTGACGACGTCGGAGTACCGGTACTCGGTGCGGTGGGTGATCTCGTAGGTGCGGCTGTCCGCGGACGCGGTGGGGCCGTCGGGGAACGCGGTCACGGCACCATCCGCCGTTCGTCAGGTCCCCACAGCGGCTGCATGTCGCCCGGCAGGGACAGATGGATCGCGGTGATCACCGACGACAGCTCACGCAGATCGCGGTGGATGGCCGACATCAGCCCGTCGAGTTCCTCGCGTCGGCCGTCGGCGCCGACGTCGTCGAGTTCGGCGGGTTCGATGCGGCGCAGCCGCGCGGCGATCTCGTCGACCATCCGCTCGGGGCGCGACGACCCCGTCGCCCCGGGCAGCGACTTCAGGTGTGCGCGCAGCAGTTCGAGCTGGTAGACCAGCGAGCGCGGGTTCTCCACGTCGAACAGCACCAGTTCGGCGACCCCGGCGATGCTGATCTTGCCGGGGTTGCGGCGCCGGTAGATGACCAGGGACTCGCACGCCACCAACGTGGACTCGGTGACGGTCTGCTCGGCGCCCGGGGTGCGGACGGTGCTCAGCGTGGAGCGCAGCAGCGCGGTCAGCGCCAGGCCCCGTTCGATGCGTTTGCCGATGTCCATCATCGTCCAGCCGACGTCGCGAACCATCGACTCGGACACCACCCCTGACAGCGCCAGCATGCCTGCCAGGGTCAGCGTGTTGGTCGAGGCAAGAAACGCATCCCCTTCGGCCTGCGAATCCGGCGGTGTGTCAGGGGCGTTCAGCAGCGCCCGCTCGACGGCCGACAGCACCATCCAGGTGTCGTTGGACATCTGGTCGCGCACCGCGCGCGCCGACAGCGCCAGGCGCTCCACCGACTGGGCCAGCGAACCGGGGCGGTGCCGGTCGGCGGTCAGTGCCCACAGCGTGGTCGGCGCGGTGGCCACCATCTCGGCGTAGTCGCCGCCCGCGCCGGTGTCGGTCCCGGTCAGTTGCCCGAGCGCGGTCAGCAGCACCGGGACGCATTCGCTGCCGTCCATCGTTCTGCGGTACCGGAATTCGTGGTAGCGCTCGCGGGTCACGGTCAGCAGCCGCGCCATCTGCTCGGCGCGTTCGGAGTAGCGGCCGATCCAGAACAGGTCCGACAGCACGCGTGGCGAGCTGACCTCCTGGATCGGGCTCGCCATGGCGGGCGCGGGCAGCCCGGGCGCATCGCTCGGGATCTTCTCCGCAGTGACCCGGCTCGGGGTGCGGACCCAGATATCTTTGGCGGCAACGGTTTCGAGTTGATAGGCGGACGGCCCCTCTGCCAGCAGGTAGCCGAGGCCGCCGATCATCGGCGCGTATCCGCCGCGCTGGGCCACCGTGAACAGCCGCATACCGACCGTCGAGGACGACAGCCCGCCGGGGAGGTAGTCCGATGGCGCCGAGGAGAACTGTGGGAGTTCCTGGCCGACCCACTGCCACGGTGTCGCGGCGATTCGCGCCGCGAGGTCTTCGCGCTGGGCCGCCGACAGCGTCGGCCCGGTGATCGGCTCGCCGCCGGCGACCGGTTTGATCAGCAGCGAGGACAGGTTCGCCAGCAGATGCGAACGTTCGACGTCGATGCCGCCCCAGTACAGCGGCGCGGTCGGCAGCAGCGGGGTTTCGCCGAGCAGCGCCTCCGCCAGCTCCGGCAGGAAGCGAAGCAGCCCCGGGCTTTCCAGCACGCCACTGCCCAGGCTGTTGACGACGGTGACCGCGCCGCGGCGCAGCACCTCGACCAGACCGACGACACCCAGCCGCGACGACGGCCGCAGATCGAGCGGGTCGGCATAGTGGGCGTCCACCCGGCGCAGCACGACGTCGACACGCTTGAGGGTGCCCATCGAGCGCATCCACAGCTTGCCGTCGCGCACCACCAGATCGGCGCTCTCCACCAGCGGCAGCCCCAGCACGCTGGCCAGGTAAGCCTGGTCGAACGCGGTCTCGGAGTGGATGCCGGGGCTGAGCACGACGATGACGGGCTCCTCGGCGGACTCCGGGGCGGCGTCGACGAGTGCCAACCGCAGTGCCTGCGCCCACGGCGAGGTCGGCCGCGGGCCGATCTGCTCGTAGAGGTCCGGGATCGCGTGCGCGACGACCCGTCGGTCGGCGAGGGCGTACCCCGCGCCGGACGGTGCCTGGGTCCAGTCCGCGTTGACCACGAAGTCCCCCGACCCGGCCCTGCCGATGTCGCAGCCGTGCATGAACAGTTGATGCCGTCCCGGCACCTCGATGCCGTGGGCGGCCCGCAGGTACCCGGGGTGGGCGAACAGCAGCTGCGGCGGCAGCACACCGTCGGTGATGCAGCGGCGCTCGCCGTACACATCGGTCAGCACGGCGTCGAGCACCCGGGAGCGCTGCACCAGGCCGGCTTCCAGCAGGTCCCAGTCGGACGCCGAGATCACCAGCGGCAGCGCGTCGAGCTGCCACGGCACCGCGACGGTCTCCTCGCCGCCCGGATCGGTGTGCACGTAGGTGATGCCGTCGTTGTCGACGAGCCCGCGCACGACCTCGCGGAGCCGGTCCAGGCCGCCGCGGCCGCGGTCGCGCACACAGTCGGCCACTTCCTGCCACGCCGGCCGGACGTCGCCCGCCGCGTCGACGAACTCGTCGTAGCCGGCGGACGGGCCGGCGCCGAGCCGTGGTTGCACGTCGAACAGCGCCTGCTGCGCGCGCATGCTCGTATACGGCGTCAGCGGGTTCTCAACGTCGGTCGCTCCGGCACCTCGGTGCGGGGCCGGAGGGGTCGTGGGGAAGGCCATTACTGCAGAACGGTACGCACTCGCCGCAGATCCAATATCCCCGGTGCGCCCACGTCCATCGATTGACGGGCCTGCTTCTCCTTGAGCGCCGCGAGGTCCACGGCGCCGGGGGTGAAACCGGTGGCCTCGAACCGCCGGGCGCGTCGAGACTCGGCCTCCACCGCGTTGACCGGGGGCGTGTCATACGAGCGTCCACCAGGATGGGACACGTGGTAGGTGCATCCGCCGCGCGACACCCCGCTGGCGGCGTCCACGAGCTCGAACCGCAGCGGCCCGTCGACGGTGATCGTCGGGTGCAGCGCGCTGGGTGGTTGCCAGGCCCGGTAGCGCACACCCCCGACCTGGACGTCGGCGTTGTCGGTGGCCAGCATCGGCACCGGGTGGCCGTTGACGGTGACGATGAAGCGGTCGCGGTCGGCCCCGATGAGCCGGACCTGCAGGCGCTCCACCGACGAGTCGACGTAGCGGGCGGTGCCGCCCGCGGTGGACTCCTCGCCGAGCACGTTCCACGGTTCGATCGCGCCGCGCAGCTCGATCTCCACGCCGCCGAACACCGCGGTGCCGATTCTCGGGAACCGGAATTCGGTGAACGGGTCCAGCCAGCTGGTGTCGAACTCGATGCCGTGCGCGCGCAGATCGGCGGCGACCTCGGCGATGTCCTGGATCAGGAAGTGCGGCAACAGGTATCGGCCGTGCAGGTTGACGCCGTGCCGGATCAGCGGGGCGCGCAGCGGTTCGGCCCAGAACCAGGCCACCAGCGAGCGCACCAGCAGCGACTGCACCATGGCCATCTGCGGGTGCGGCGGCATCTCGAAGCCGCGCAGCTCGAGCAGGCCGAGCCGGCCGCGCGCGCTGTCGGGGCTGTAGAGCTTGTCGATGCAGAACTCGGCGCGGTGGGTGTTGCCGGTGATGTCGGTGAGGAGATGACGCAGGGCCCTGTCCACCAGCCACGGGCCATGGGCCTTCGACAGCCGGTCGATCTCGGCGAACGCGATCTCCAGCTCGTACAGCGCTTCCGGGCGTCCCTCGTCGACCCGCGGCGCCTGCGAGGTGGTGCCGACGAAGCGACCGGCGAACAGGTAGGACAGCGCCGGGTGGCGCTGCCAGTACGTCAGCAGTGACACCAGCAGGTCGGGGCGGCGCAGCAGCGGGGAGTCCGCGGGCGTGGCACCGCCGAGGGTGATGTGGTTGCCGCCGCCGGTGCCGCCGTGGGTGCCGTCGACGTCGAACGCCTCGGTCGACAGGCGCGCCAGCCGCGCCTGTTCGTAGAGCGTCTCCAACTGCTCGCGCTGCTCGGCGAAGCCGGCCGTGGGCGCGACGTTGACCTCGATCACGCCGGGGTCGGGGGTGATCGACATCGACTTCAGCCGCGGGTCGGCGGGCGGACCGTATCCCTCGATCACCACGGGGCAGTCGATGGCGGCGGCGGCCGCCTCGATCCGGCCGATCAGGTCGACGAAATGCTCGAGTTCGCTGGTGGGCGGTAGGAATACGTACAGCAGCCCGTCGCGGATCTCGGCCACCAGCGCGGTGGTCGGCACCCACTCGTCGTCGTCCTCGGAGGTGACGATCGCGGCCGGTCCGCCCACGGCGAGGGCGGGTCGGCGCTGCAACGGGTCGGCCTCGACCGACGGTTTGGGCGGCTTCCAGCTGATCGAGTCCAACGGCAGGCGCAGACCGGCGGGCGAATCGCCGTCCAGCAGCACGATGCGTCCGCGCCGCAGTGTCCAGTCCGCGCTCGCCCAGCCCTGCTCGTCGTCGCGGCGGTGCAGCGGCAGTACGAACGCGGTCGGTTCCGTGACGGATTCGTCGAGTCGGGCCAGCAGGGCCGCGCGCGCGTCGGGGCTGTCGGCGTCGAGGTCGTCACCGGCGGGCACCGGCGGGCCCTCGGGTTGCCGCACCACAGAGGCCAGTCGGGCCAGTGCGTCCTCGTAGGCCGGGCGAACCTGGCGCTCGGGCAGCCCGAACCCGGAGGCGATCGCGGTCAGCAACCGGCGGGCGGCGTCCGGCGAGCTCGCCCAGGTCTGCGGCTGCTCCGGCCACGGATCGGCCAACAGCGTGTCGTCGGTCCACAACGGTTGCCCGTCGGTACGCCAGTGCAGTCCGATCTGCCAGCGCGGCAACGGTTCTCCGGGGTACCACTTGCCCTGGCTGCGCTGCACGAGGCCGTGCGGCGCCCACACCTTCTTGAGCCGGGCCGCCAGCGCGGAGGCACGCCGGCGTTTGTGCGGCCCGTCTGCCGCGGTGGTCCACTCCGGGTCGACCTGGTTGTCGATCGACACGAACGTCGGCTCGCCGCCGACGGTCAGCCGGACGTCCGTTGCGGTCATCCGTTCGTCGACGCGGGCACCGAGCGCGTTGATCGCGGCCCAGCTCGCCTCGCTGTAGGGCAACGTGACGCGCGGGTCCTCGTGGATCCGGGTCACCACATTGCTGAATTCCAGTGTCGCCTCGCACGGTTCGGTCGCCCCGGTGATCGGGGCCGCCGACTCGGGGTGCGGGGTGGCCGACAGCGGGATGTGCCCCTCTCCGGCGAACAGCCCCGAGGTCGGATCCAGCCCGATCCAGCCGGCACCCGGGATGTACACCTCGGTCCATGCGTGCAGGTCGGTGAAGTCGGCGGCCGGACCCGACGGGCCGTCGAGGGCCTCCACGTCGGAGGTCAACTGCACCAGGTAGCCCGACACGAAGCGGGCCGCAAGGCCCAGTTGGCGCAGGATCGACACCAGCAGCCAGGCCGAGTCGCGGCACGATCCGATGCCGGTGCGCAGCGTGTGGTCGGGGGTCTGCACGCCCGGCTCCATGCGCACGGAATAGCCGACGTCGGCATTGACGGCGCGGTTGAGCGCGACGAGGAAGTCGATGGTGCGGGTCCCCGCCGCGATGCCGAAGTTCTTCACCCACGCTTGCGCGAGGTCGCCGGGACCGGAGTTCTCGTCGTCCTCGTCGACGGGGCGCAGATAAGGTTTCAGGTCCTCGGCCAGGCTTTTCGGGTACTCGAACGGGAACGTCTCGGCGTAGTCCTCGATGAAGAAGTCGAACGGGTTGATCACCTTCATGTCGGCGATCAGGCCGACGGTGATGGTCAGGTTGCGGGCCCGGGTCGGGAACACCAGCCGGGCCAGGTAGTTGCCGAACGCGTCCTGCTGCCAGTTCACGAAATGGTCGGCCGGTTCCACCTGCAGCGAGTAGGCCTCGATCGGCGTGCGCGAGTGCGGTGCCGGACGCAGCCGCACGACATGCGGATGAATCTCGACAAGCCTGTCGAAGTTGTAGCTGGTGCGGTGCTCCAGGGCGACCTTGATCCCCATAGCGGCCAATCCCACCACACTGCCCTGTCGGCCGCAGGACGCGCCGCTACGACCTGCGCGCGGTGCGCCCGACCAATCGGCCCCGCGGACGCAACACCAGCACGAGCACCCCGGCCAGCACGATACCGACCAGGTTGACCGCGAGTTGCAGCGCCGATTTGCCCGCCACGTCCCAGGCCCCCACCGTCGCCGCCACCACCGCAAAGCCCGCGGCGGTCACGGTGTAGACGGAGATGAAGACGCCGACGAGCCCCGACGAGCGGGCCGACACCAGCGAGAGCATGCCCGCCGCGCCGGCCAGCAGCGCGACCATGAACGACACCGGCCCCACCTGGAAGATGAAGTCGACCTCCTCGACGTGCTGGACGCTGTCGAGACTGATCCAGCCGATCGATTCGGCCGCCCAGGTCGCCAGTGCGGTGATCCCCATCGCGATCGGGAAGCCGACGACCAGTGCGATGGCGGCCCGCCGCGCCAGCGCCATCCGGCGCTGCACCAGCGCCACCGACAATGCCGCCAGCGGACCGAACTCCGGCCCCAGCACCATCGCGCCGACCACCGTCACCATCGAGTCGTTGACCACGCCGATCGCGGTCAGAAGGCAGGCCAGGGTCAGAAACAGCACGAAGGTGACCGACAGCGTCGCGTCTTCGCGTGTGCGGCCGATGAGTTCGTCCCAGACCACCGCATCGGCCGGGTCACCGGCGGCGTCGTCCTCGGCACGGTGCGCGCGGGTGGAGAGCACCGTGTCGAGCACGGTCAGCGTGATCGCACCGCGGTGCTGGGCGTCGAGACCCTTGAGTTCCTTGATCACGTCGTTCGCGCATTCGCGGGCCAGGTCGGCGGTGATCTCGTCACCGTCGGGATCCAGCGCGGCCCCGGGATACAGCAACACGTGGGCGACACCGACCTGCCGGTTCAGGACGTCGAGCACGTCCGCGCGCATGTCGGCCGGAACGATGACCCGCAAGTGCAGCACCGGCGCACGGTAACCGGGCCGCGCGGCGGAGAGGAACGAAATTGGCCGACACCGGACCAAGTGTGGGCACTACACACGTTGGTGTTATATATTCACACAACTTGCTTCGCCCCGGCCCCGAAAAGCCAGGTGACGCACAGTAACTCTGTTAATTTTGCACAGCAGAAGTGTTGGTGGCCGTGGATGTGAGAACCCGCCGGGACCGGATCGAACAACGCGTTCGGTCGGCCCGCGAGATCAACTTCGCCGCTCTGGCGGCGGAGTTCGACGTGTCCGAGATGACCATCCGCCGCGACGTCGAGGCGCTTGAGGCCCTCGGGGTGGTCCGCCGGGTCGTCGGGGGCGCAATCGCGGTGCAGGGCAAGGACTCCGAGCCCGCATTCGCGACCCGGATGGCCGACGCCGCGCAGGAGAAGGCGCACATCGCCGAGGTGGTCGCCGACCTGATCGGACGCAACGAGACCCTGATCCTGGACTCCGGCAGCACCGCGCTGGCCGTGGCGAACTCGCTGAAGGGCCGTGAACTCGGGCTGACGGTGGTGACCCCGAGCGTGCTCGTCGCGCTGGCACTGGTCGACGAACCCGACGTCACCGTCGTGCTCACCGGAGGCGAGCTGCGTGCCGGAGAACTCAGCCTGATCGGTCCCAGCGCCGAGGACACGCTGGCCAACTACAACTGCGACACCTATGTGATGGGGGTGGCCGGCATCGACGGCGAGCGGGGCATCTCCGACTATCACCAGGCCGAGAGCCGGGTCAAGCGCGCGGCGAGCACACGCGCCGACCGCGTGATCGTCGCCGCCGACAAGAGCAAGCTGGGCCGGGTCACCTTCGTCAGCATCGCGAAGTTGTCCCAGATCCAGGTCATCGTCAGCGACGGTCCGGTCGACCATCCGGCGCTGGTCGCCGCACGCGGCGCCGGCGTCGATGTCATCTGTGTTGCTGCCCAGGATGATTCGCACGCCGAGGCGAGCGCCCGGTGAGTCGCTACACGATCGGCGTCGACATCGGCACCACCGGGACCAAGACGGTACTGCTCGACACCACCGACAAGATCGTCGCCACCGCATCGCGCGAGACCGCGCTGCACTCCCCCGGCCCCGGATTCGCCGAGGCCGACACCGCGCAGTGGCACCGCAACGTGATCGAGTCGATCCGCGAGGTCGTGACCCGCAGCGGGGTCGCTCCGGAGGAGATCGCGGCGGTGGCCACCTCCGGGATGGTGCCCGCGGTCATCCCCGTCGATGCGGCGGGAAATCCGCTGCGGCACGCCATCTTGCAGAACGACGCCCGCGCTCACCGGGAGGTCACCGACCTCGCCGCGACACTGGCGGGGGTGGACCTGGTCACGCTGACCGGATCGGCGCTGACCCAACAATCGGTGGCCCCGACCGCGGTGTGGTTGCGCGAACACGAACCGGACACCTACGCGCGCACCGCACATTGGGTCGGGTCCTACGACTGGGTGCTCTCGGCGCTGGGCGCCGAACTCCACGTCGAGCAGAACTGGGCGCTGGAATCGGGCCTGTTCACCGTCGACGGTGACACCGCCGATGTGGTCCTGGAGGCCGCCTCGCTCGATCCGTCGACCCTGGCGCCGGTGCGGCGTCCGGGCACCCGAGTCGGTGACCTGAGCCGCGCGGCCGCCGAGGCCACCGGGCTTCGGGCGGGAACCGCGCTGGTGGTCGGCGGCGCCGATCACGTGCTGTCGGCATACGCGGCGGGGGTGAACGGTTCCGGCGACGCGCTGGTCAAACTCGGTGGCGCGGGCGACATCCTGGTCGCCAGCGACACCAAGATCGTCGACGAACGCCTCTATCTCGACGCCCACCCGGTCCCCGGCCGCTGGCTGCCCAACGGCTGCATGGCCACCAGCGGCAGCCTGATCCGGTGGTTCCAGGCGTTGATCGGCGGCGCCGAACTGACCGACCTCGACGATGAGGCCGCCGACCGGGCCCCGGCCGAGATCCTGTGTCTGCCGTACTTTCTCGGCGAGAAGAGCCCGATCCACGATCCGGACCTGCGCGGCGTGTTCGCCGGCATGCACCTCGGCCACACCAGGGCGGACATGTACCGCTCGGTGCTGGAGGCCATCGCGTTCGGGTTCCGCCACCACGTCGACGTGTTCACCGAGATCGGCATCCCGTTCGAGCGGGTGATGATCACCAACGGCGGATCGAAATCCACGCTGTGGAAGCAGATCCATGCCGACGTGCTCGGCCGCGACATGCACCCGGTCATCGGTCACCCCGGCGCGTCGCTCGGCGCGGCGGTGATCGCCGCGATCGGTATCGGTGCGCTCGACGACTGGTCGGACGCCGCCCGCTTCATCACCCTGGACACGCCCTACCGCCCGGATCCGGCCCGCCGCGACGCCTACGACACGGCGTACGCGACATGGCGCGAACTCGGCACCGTGATGACGCCCGTCTCCCACAAGATCGCCCGCACCACCCGAATGTAAAGAACAGCGATGAAAGGAACAGCACTGTAATGAGATTCGCTCAAATCCCCACCAAGAGGCGGCGCGGCAAGACCCGCACCGCCTTCCTCGCGATGTTCGCCGCGGGCGCGCTCGTCCTGTCCGGATGCGCCGGCAGCGGCGGACCCGAACAGGCTGAAGCCACGGGCACCGGCGAGGTCTCGACCGACACCTCCGGCACCGTCCGGATCCTGATGGAGAACGTGCCCGACACCGACATCGTGAAATCGATGGTGACGGACTTCAACGCCGAATACCCCGACATCGACATCCAGATCGAGTCGCTGACGTTCGACCAGATGCGCGACAAGCTGGTGTCGTCCTTCCAGTCGTCCTCGCCGACCTACGACCTGATCGTGGTCGACAACCCGTGGATGGTGGACTTCGCCAACGCGAAGTTCCTGCAGCCTCTCGATGCCCGCATCGACAGCACCCCCGACTACGACGCCGCGGACTTCTTCACCCCGCTAACCGACATCACCACCGTAGACGGGGTCCGCTACGGCGTGCCGTTCTACAACTACGCGCTCGGATACCTCTACAACTCCGACGATCTGGCCGCCGCCGACCAGCAGGTGCCCACGACGCTCGACGAGCTCGTGAGCACCAGCAAGGCGCTCAAGAGCGGTGACCGGGCCGGTATCGCGATGCAGCCGCAGCGCGGATACAAGATCTTCGAGGAGTGGGGCAACTGGCTGTTCGCCGCGGGCGGTTCGATCTACGACGCCGACGGCAACATCACGCTCAACACCCCCGAGGCCAAGCGCGCGCTCGAGGCCTACATCGACACCTACAACACCGCCGCTCCTGCCAACAGCCTCAGCTGGGGCATGGACGAGGCGCAGCGTTCGGTGGCAGCCAACCAGGCGGCGACGATGATCAACTACAACTGGCAGCTGCCCGCGCTCAACGAGCCGGGCTCCGGTCCGGCCGCGGGCAAGATCAAGCTCGCCCCGATCCCCGGTGGCAAGCAGGTGCTCGGTTCGTGGAGCTGGGCGATCCCGGCCAACTCGGCCACCCCTGACGCGGCGTGGGCGTTCGTCTCATGGATCACCGCCAAGCCCAACGACGTGGTGCGCACCGAGAAGGGTGGCGCGGCGATCCGCAAGAGCACGTTGCAGGATCCGGCGGTGCTGCAGGGCCAGTTCGGTGAGGACTACTACCGCACGGTCGAGCAGCTGCTGCAGGACGCGGCTCCGCTCACGCAGGGTCCCAGCGGCGAGGAGATGATCCAGGCCGTCGGCACCGAGCTCAACGAGGCGGTCGCCGGCAAGAAGAGCGTCGACGACGCACTGGCCGCCGCGCAGGCCGAGGCCGAGAAGATCCAGGGCTGACAAGCCCTTTCCCAGCCGGGAAACCGACCACCCACGAAAGGAGCGAGGCCACCGTGAAATTTCAACACGGCATGGTCGCCCCCCTCGTCGCGCTTTTCGTCGGGGTGGTCGGTTTCCCCCTGGGGTACGCGGCCTACCTCAGCGTCACCGATTACAAACTCACCGACCGCGGCGCGCCCGAGATCGTCGGCGCGGACAACTTCGTCGCGACGTTCGGTGACGGCGCGTTCTGGAATGCGTTCGGCACCACCGCGATCTACGTGTTGGTCGCCGTCGGCCTGGAACTGGTGATCGGGCTGGCGATCGCGCTGGCACTGCAGAAGCAGCGCTGGGCACGCGATCTCACCCGGTCGATGCTGCTGGCGCCGATGTTCATCACACCGATCGCGGTCGGGCTGACGTTCCGCTTCCTGCTCAACGACCAGCTCGGCGCCATCCCGGCGATGCTGCACTCGATCGGCATCGACTACGACTTCTTCGGACCCGGTCGGGCGCTGTACACCCTGGCGTTCATCGACGTGTGGCAGTGGACACCGTTCATGGTGCTGTTGCTGCTCGCCGGGCTGGAGTCCATTCCGAAGGAACCCCTCGATGCCGCCCGTGTCGACGGCGCGCGCGGCTTCTACGTGCTGCGGCGGGTGACCCTGCCGCTGTTGGCACCGGTGCTGGTGGTGGCGATCCTGCTGCGCTCCCTCGACGCGATGAAGGTGTTCGAGTACGTATTCGCGACCACCCGTGGCGGACCGGGCACCGAGACGGAGACATTGCAGTACTTCATCTATCAGACCGGGATCCAGTTCTTCCGGCTCGGGTCCGCATCGTCGATGGCGTTCGTGGTCCTCGTGCTGGTGCTGGCGGTCATCGTGGTCGCGTTCCGCCGCATGGAGAAGACCAAGACCAGGGAGTCGGCCAAGTGAACCGAGCCTTGAACCGCATCTCTGTGGTGACGGTGCTGCGGGTGGCGCTGCTGTGGGCGGCGGGCATCTCGGTGCTGTTCCCGATCGTGTGGATCGCGCTGGCAAGTGTGAAAACGCCTGAGCAGCTCAACGATCCGTTCCTGCTGACGTTCACGCCGGACTTCTCGGCATGGCACAACGTGTTGTCCTCGGGCATCCTCGGCGCCGCGGGCCGCAGCGCGCTGGTCGCGTTGATTACCGTCGGTATCAGCGTCGTGGTCGGCAGCATGGGCGCCTACGCGATCGCCCGGTTCCGGGCCGGCGGCACCCTGACACGGTTCGGCATGCTGGCCGCCCAGGTGCTCCCGCCCGCGGTGCTGGTGTTCCCGTTCCTGACGATGGCCTATGCGCTGCGACTGACCGACACGCTGATACCGGTGATCTTCGCGCACCTGAGTTTCGTTCTGCCGGTGGTGACGTGGTTCCTGATCGGGTTCTTCGAGGCGGTACCGCGCTCGCTGGAGGAGCAGGCCCAGGTCGACGGCTTCAGCCGGTTCGCGGCGTTCCGGATGGTGGTGCTCCCCCAGGTGCTGCCCGGCATCGGGGCGTCGGCCATCTTCGGGTTCACACTGTCGTGGAACGACCTTTTCTACGGACTGATCCTGGCCCCGGGAAAGGCCGCCATCCTGCCGGTGGCCATCGCCGGATTCAACACGTTCCGCGGGGTGCAGATCGGCTCGATGAGCGCCGCCATCCTGATCGCGGTCGTGCCCGTCGTCATCGCGAGCTTCTTCATCCAACGCAAGCTGGTGCAGGGCATCAGCGGCGGTGCGGTGAAGTTCTAGACACAGATAGGTTTTGCGCACCATGGCAACCGTTCGCTTCTCCGGCGTCAACAAGGCGTACGGAACCACCTCTGTCGTCAGCGATCTCGACCTCGAGCTGCCCGACGGATCGTTCACCGTGCTGGTCGGGCCGTCCGGCTGCGGCAAGTCGACCTCGCTGCGGATGCTGGCCGGCCTCGAAACGGTCACCTCCGGGACCATCACGATCGGCGACCGGGACGTCACCCATCTGCAGCCCCGGGACCGCGACATCGCGATGGTCTTCCAGAACTACGCGCTGTACCCGCACCTGACGGTCGCCGAGAACATCGCGTTCCCGTTGCGCGCCACCAAGACCCCGCGCCGCGAGGCGCTCGCGCGGGCCGCGACCATCGCGGAGTCGCTCGGTCTGGCCAAGCTCCTCGAGCGCAAGCCGAAAGACCTCAGCGGCGGCCAGCAGCAGCGGGTCGCGATCGGCCGCGCCATCATCCGTGAACCGTCGGTCTTCCTGTTCGACGAGCCGCTGAGCAACCTCGACGCCAAGCTGCGGGTCGAGACCAGAACCGAACTGCTGCAAATCCAGCGCAGGCTCGGCATCACCTCGGTCTACGTCACCCACGACCAGGAAGAGGCGATGACGCTGTCGGACCGCATGATCGTGATGCGCGACGGCAGGATCGCCCAGCAGGGCACCCCGCAGGAGGTGTACTCCCGGCCCGCGGACACGTTCGTGGCTACCTTCGTCGGCAGCCCGAAGATGAACCTCCTCGAGGGCACACTGACCGGCGGGGAATTCACGCTGACCAACGGTTTCGCACTACCGGTGGACGCGACGGGCACCCAGGGCCCGGTCACGCTCGGCGTGCGACCCGACGATCTGTTGCCCACCGCGGCGACGGGCGGCTCGGGGGCCAGGGTCGCGCTCATCGAACATCTCGGACCGCGAGCCATCGTCACCCTCGACGTGGCGGGCACCGAGTTGACCAGCGTCGTGGAGACCGCACGGCTGACAGGCATCACCGAGGGCGCCGCGGTGGACCTGGCCGTCCGGGCGGGCGCCTGCCACCTCTTCGACACCGTCACCGGCCGGCGCGTCGCCGGCTGAAACCCAGATAGGAAACGAGAACTACAGATGAGCAGAACAGTCGTGGTGACCGGCGCGGGATCCGGCATCGGCCGCGCGATCGCCAACACACTGGCGCAACGCAATTGGCGGGTGATCGTCACCGACGTCAACGCCGACGCCGCACGGGAGGTGGCCGAATCCCTCCCCGGGCAGTCCGCCGGTCACGAAGCCGTCCAGCTCGACGTCACCTCCCCCGATGCCGCCGCGGCCGTCGCCGCCGACGTCGCCGGACGGTTCGGCCTCGACGCGTGGGTCAGCAATGCCGGCATCTCCTTCATGCACCGCTTCCTGGAGGCCCCGGTCGAGCGCTTCGACCAGACCATCGACGTGAACCTCAAGGGTGTGTTCGTCTGCGGACAGGCGGCCGCGCGCGAGATGGTCAGTTCCGGACAGCCGGGCACGATCGTGAACACCGCCTCGATGGCGGGTAAGCAGGGCCGCGTCCCGTTCCTCGCGGACTACGTCGCGTCGAAGTTCGGCGTCGTCGGGCTGACCCAGGCGATGGCCTACGAGCTGGGCGAGCACGGCATCACCGTCAACTGCGTGTGTCCGGGGTTCGTCGAAACCCCGATGCAGTCAAGGGAACTGGAGTGGGAAGCCGAGCTGCGCGGCACCACCCCGGAAGGTGTGCGGTCCATGATGATCGCCGACACCCCGCTGGGCCGGCTGGAACAGGCCGACGACGTCGCCCGCGCCGTGGCGTTCCTGCTGTCCGACGACGCCCGCTTCATCACCGGTGAGGCGCTGGCCGTCAACGGCGGCGCCTACATGGACTGAGCGGCGCCCCGCCGGTCCCCACGAATTCCCTGTTACAGAAAGGCAATACAGTGACCACCACCTGGATCGACGAGGTCTTCGGCGTACGTAAGCCCGTGATCGCCATGCTGCACCTGTCGGCGCTGCCCGGCGATCCCGGTTACGACTCCGCGGCAGGCATCTCCGCGATCGTGAACCGGGCCCGTACCGAACTCGAGGCACTGCAGGGTGGCGGCGTCGACGCCGTCATGATCAGCAACGAGTTCAGCCTGCCGTACCTGACCAAGACCGAGCCGATCACCGCGATCACGATGGCCCGCATCATCGGTGAACTGCTGCCCGACATCTCGGTGCCCTACGGGGTGAACGTGCTGTGGGACGGCCGGGCGTCGATCGACCTGGCGGTGGCCACCGGCGCGCGGTTCGTCCGCGAGATCTTCACCGGCGTCTACGCCAGTGACTTCGGCCTGTGGGACACCAACGTCGGCGAGGTGGCCCGCCACCGCGCCCGCGTCGGCGGCGCCGGGGTGAAGTTGCTGTTCAACATCGTCCCGGAGTCCGCCAAGTATCTCGCCGACCGCGACCTGGCCTCGATCACCCGCACCACCGTGTTCGCGACGGCTCCCGACGGGATCTGCGTCTCGGGTGCCACGGCAGGTGCGCCCACCGACACCGATGCGCTGCGCACCGTGAAGGCCGCGGCCGGAGACACCCCGGTGTTCGTCAACACCGGGGTGAAGGCCGAGAACGTGGCTGCTCAGCTCAGCATCGCCGACGGCGCCGTCGTCGGAACCTATTTCAAGAAGGACGGCCTGTTCGCCAACGCGGCCGAGAAGTCCCGTGTCGAGGAGCTCATGGGAGCTGCCAAGGAGTTCCGCGCCCAACTGGCATGATCACGGGTTCCCGTTCTGCCTGGCGAGTCGGATACCCAGCTCGTCAGGCGGGACGGGATGCCCTTCGGCACAGACGATCTCGACCCCGGCCTGCGCGCCGCAGCCCAGATGGGTCAGTCGCAGCTGCGAATCGTCGAGGTGTTTGCGCCCCCACTCGAACATCGCCCACACCACCGGCATGAACTCCGTCCCGGCCTCGGTCAGCACGTATTCGTCGCGAACCCGCTGACCGGGCTCGCGGTAGGGGCGCTTGGTCAGCAATCCCGCCTCCACCAGCTCCGAGAGCCGGGCCGATGTCGCGGCCTTGGTGATTCCGACGCGCCGCGCGAAGTCGTCGAACCGGGTGGTCCCGTAGTAGGCCTCCCGCATCAAGAGCATGGCCGATTTCGTGCCGACCAGCGCCATCGTCTTCTCGATCGGGCACCGGCCGATCGCCGACCACTTCGAGCGATCGACAAGGGGCCCCTGCAGCACTGTCATGTACGTCACTCCCCAGCTGGGTTGCTCTGACTAAACCTAGGTGTTACATCTAGGTATACAGAGTAGTACTCAGCGCTGAGCAGGAGGACACATGACCACATACTCGGACCGCGACGCCGTGATCGTCGGGGCGGTGCGCACGCCGGTCGGCAAGGGCAAAGCCACCGGGGCGCTGCACGGCGTCCTGCCTGCCGACCTGCTCGCACACAGCCTGCGCGAACTGGTGACGCGCACCGGCGTGGATCCGGCCGAGGTCGACGACGTCATCGCCGGTGCAGTGACCCAGGTCGGCGACCAGGCGGTGAACATCGCGCGCAATGCGCTGCTCGGCGCCGGCTTCCCGGAGAGCGTTCCCGGCACCACCGTGGACCGCCAGTGCGGCAGCAGCCAGCAGGCGATCAGCTTCGCCGCGCACGGCGTGCTCGCCGGCGCGTACGACGTCGTGATCGCCGCGGGTGTGGAGTCGATGAGCCGCGTGCCGATGGGCTCGTCGGTGCTGCCGGGCAGCAATCCGTTCGGCCTCGACATGACCGCCCGGTACCCCGACGGGTTGGTCGCCCAGGGCATCAGCGCCGAACTGATCGCCGCGAAGTGGAACCTGTCCCGCAGCCGGCTCGACGAGTTCTCCGCACAGAGCCACCAGAAGGCCGCTCGCGCCGGCAAGGACGGACTGTTCGACGACGAGCTCATCCCGATCGCGGGACTGGCCACCGACGAGATCGTCCGCCCCGACACCACGGTCGAGACGCTGGCCGGGCTGCGGCCCGCGTTCTACAACGAGGCGATCGGCGCCAGGTTCCCGCAGATCGACTGGCGGATCACGCCGGGCAACTCGTCGCCGCTGTCGGACGGCAGCGCCGCAGTGATGATCACCAGCGGTGCGGCGGCCCGCCGGCTCGGCCTGCGCCCGCTGGCCCGGGTGCACACCACCGTCGCCGTCGGCTCGGATCCGCTGTACATGCTGACCGGGGTCATCCCGGCGACCGAGAAGGTGCTGGCGAGATCCGGACTGACCCTGGCCGACATCGACCTGTTCGAGGTCAACGAGGCGTTCGCCCCGGTCGTGCTCGCCTGGGCGGCCGAACTCGGCGGACGATCTGACTCCGACCTTCTCGCGAGGACCAACGTCAACGGCGGCGCGATCGCGATCGGACACCCGCTCGGCGCCAGCGGTGCGCGGATCATGACAACCCTCGTCAACGCACTCGAGCAACGCGACGGCCGCTACGCGCTGCAGACGATGTGCGAGGGCGGCGGGATGGCCAACGCGACCATCATCGAACGCCTCTAGATCACGCGGCGCCGTTCCCGGACATCGCGTGTCGCGATACTGGATGCGCCCCGACGGCCAGGTCAATAGCATGAGGACCTGATCCGTTCGAAGGGGACGCGACGCAGTGACTGTTCCGTTGCTGGATATCGACGGCCGCGTCGTAGATCGACGACGTGAGCTCGCCGAGTTGCGCGCCGCCGTCGAGACCGCCGAACGCAGCGGCGGGGCATGTGTCCTGCTCGGCGGAGTGCCCGGCGTCGGCAAGTCGACGATCATGCAGAAGTTCGGCGCCGAGGTGGCGTCGCGCAACTGCATCTTCGCGTATGGACGCTGCCGCGACGGTGCGCCCGCGCCCTACACCGCCATCGGCACCGCCCTCACCACTCTGGTCCAGGCGATGGGCACGACCGCCCCCGCAGAGCGGACCCGCTGGCGCACCAGCCTGATCAACACCTCGGCAGTGCTGCCCGCCGTGCTGGCCGAACTCGTTCCGGCCCTGGCCGAGTCGGTGGGCACGACCGCACCGGTTCTCGAGGTGGACGCCTCTGATGCCCGGCACCGGTTGCACCGCGCGGCGATCCAACTCGTGGCGGCCACGGCGCAGTTCCGCACACTGATCCTCGCGATCGACGACCTCCAGTGGGCCGATCACGATTCGCTGCTGCTGCTCCACGAGCTACTGACGATGGGGCCGCGCAACGTGCTGGTCGTGGGAACCTACCGATCAGGTGAATTCGATACCTCCGCAGCGGGTTTCGACGGCCCCGGGATCCGCAACCTGGAGCTGGCGCCTCTGGAACAAGCCGACGTCGAGGACCTGCTCGCCGACGTGGTCGGCGAGGCACAGGAATTGACCGCCGTCGCCGCGGAATTCCACCAACGCACCGGCGGCAATCCGCTGCGGATCCGTCAACTGTTCCACCGCGCCCAGCATGACGGCGCGCTGATCCCCCGCACCGCCAGTCGCCGGCCCGGCTGGGACCTGCGCGTACTGGCCTCGATCGAGATCTCCGCATCGGAAGCCGAGTTCCTCGGCAACCACCTGAACCTGTTGCGCCCTTCGGACCGAACGGTTCTGGGTGCGTTGTCCTGCATCGGCGGGGAGTTCGACCTCGACGACGCGACCGCCGCGGCGGGTCTGCCCGCCGAAGTGGTGTCGCACGCGCTGTGGTCGAGCATGGAACTACACCTGATCGACGCCCTCGACAAGCAGGGCCGACGCATCGCCAACACGATAAGTCGCGATGCCCGTTACCGTTTCAGCCATGACCGGGTCGCCGAGACCGCCCGTGCGGTCCTGACCGAGGACCAGCGCCTGCAGGTGCACCTGCGGCTGGGCCGTCGGCTGACCCACCTGGGCGAGGACCGGCTGTTCGAGGCCGCCCGCCACGCCGGGACCGGCGGGCTGGTCCTCGGCGAGGACGACCCCGAGCGCATCGGGTTCGCCGACGTGCTGCGCCGCGCCGCCGAGCGAGCCCGGGCGCAGGCGTCGTTCCCGCTGGCGCTGACCTACTTCCGCAGCGGGCTCGACCTGCTCGGCAGCAACCGTTGGTTCACCCACCCGTCTGCCACCCGCGAACTGCACCTCGGAGCGGCGGATGCGGCGCTGTTGGCCGGGGACTTCGGCCTGTTGCACCGCCTGCTCGACGAGGCGGCGGGACATCTGACCGAGCGGGCCGACCGGCTGCGCCTGGCGTACCTGCGGGTCAAGAGCCTGTTCGCGATGGACCGGCCGCAGGAGGCGATGGACGAGGGGTTGCGGGCGCTGTCCGACGTCGGCGAACCGCTGCCCACCGAACCCGGTAAACCGCGGATCGCCAACGCGGTGCTGCGGATGCGGATGACGATGAACCGGTGGAGCAACGAGAAACTTCTCGGCCTGCCCCTGTGCGAGGACCCGCTCGTCGTCGAGAAGCTCCGGATGCTGGTGACGCTGTGCCACGAGTCCTACAACGCACGGCCCAACCTGTTCCCGCTGCTCGTGCGCAAGCAACTGGAACTGACCCTGGCCCACGGCCACACCCGGTCCTCGCCCCGCATGCTGACCAACTACGGACTGCTGCTGGTCATCCTCGGGGACTACAGCGGTGCTCAGCGGTTCGGCGAGGCCGGTATGGCGCTGGCCGAGCAACCCGGGTATCAGGATGCCCGCCCCGAAACCGCCTTTCTCTACTACTGCTTCATCAGGCACTGGCGGCACCCGGTGCGCAGCGGCCTCGGCAGTCTGCGCGACGACATCGCCGCTGCCCTCGATCAGGGCGACCGCGAGAGCGCCGGATTCCTGGCCGCGACGCTGCTGTCGCAGACCTTCTGGGTCGGCACACCGCTGGCCGACATCGACATGCTCGCGCAGTCCCTGATCGCCGACGTGCAGTCGATGCCCGTTCCGAAGCGGTCCTGTCAGGCCATGCAGCAGATGGCACTGAACCTGATGGGACGCTGCGAGGATGTGCTGCTGCTGGCCGGCGAGAGCGGATACGACGAACGCGAGGTGGTGCCCGCGGCCGCGGCCGAAGGCGAGGAGGTGATCCTCAGCCAGGCCGCGATCATGAAGCAGGGGCTGCACTTCTGGTCCGGCGATCACGCCGGTGCGTGCGCCGCGACCGAGGAGGTGATGGCGCACGACAGCGGGATGACCGGTACCGCGATCGCGCCACTGGTGCACATGATCGGCGCGCTGAGCATGATGCAGCAGGCACCGCGGGACCGGGTCACCGCGCGTTTCGTGAAGCAGGCGCTGGCGCTGCACCGCAAGGCGGCCGCGGGGTCGCCGGAGAACTATGCGGCCGCGCTCGCACTGCTGGAGGGCGCCTGGGCGCGAGTCCGCGGAAAGCACGACGAGGCCGAGCGTCACCTGCACCGGTCGATTCAACTGGCCGACGACAACCACCTGCCGATGATCAGCGCCCGCGCCCACGAGGAGGCGGCCGCCGTCTACGCCGAGACCGGGCGCACCACCTTCCGTGACCACATGCTGCAGTCGGCCTACCGACGCTGGCTCAACCTGGGTGTGTCGGTGCGCACCGACTGGCTCGCCAAGGAACATCCTTGGCTGGGCGGACACGACCTGGTGCGTCCGGAGACGGCGGGTGTGGACCCGGTGGGAGCTCATCAGCTCCTGCGCGCACTGTCGGGCGCGCACACCGAGTACGACCTGGCCAACATCGTCCTGCAGTCGGTCGCCGACACCACCGGCGCCGACCGGGTGCTGCTGCTCACCGGTTCGGCCGATGATCTGTCCGTCCGGTCGGCCTATGAGGACGGCGTGGTGACCACCATCGAGGGCAACGGCGCCGAATCGTCCTACAACACCGATCTCGTCGGGCGCGCCGCGCT